>NZ_CP077092.1:1873928-2186250 GCF_014268585.2 Pseudomonas iranensis | reverse complement strand
CACGCCGTAGAGAAGACCCAGGCTGAATTGGCCGAATTGTTCGCCAAGAATCTGACCACCGGTGTCGGTCGCAGCGTCAAGCACGACAGCGCCGCCAAGCATGTGTCCGGTGAAGCGCAGTACATCGATGATCGCCTGGAATTCCCCAACCAGTTGCACCTGTATGCGCGCCTGTCGGACCGCGCCCACGCGAAAATCCTCAGCATCGACACGTCGCCGTGCTACGCCTTCGAAGGCGTGCGCATTGTCATCACCCACGAAGACGTGCCGGGCCTGAAAGACATCGGCCCGCTGATGCCGGGCGACCCGCTCCTGGCCATCGATGACGTGCAGTTCGTCGGCCAGCCGGTGCTGGCGGTCGCGGCGAAAGATCTGGAAACCGCGCGCAAAGCAGCGATGGCGGCGATCATCGAATACGAAGATCTGGAACCGGTGCTCGACGTCGTCGAAGCCCTGCGCAAGCGCCATTTCGTGCTCGACAGCCACACCCACCAGCGCGGCGACTCGGCCTCTGCACTGGCCACGGCTGAATATCGTATTCAGGGCACGCTGCACATCGGCGGCCAGGAGCACTTCTATCTGGAGACACAGATCTCCTCGGTAATGCCTACCGAAGATGGCGGCATGATCGTCTACTGCTCGACGCAGAACCCGACCGAAGTGCAGAAACTGGTCGCCGAAGTGCTCGACGTGTCGATGAACAAGATCGTCGTCGACATGCGCCGCATGGGCGGTGGTTTCGGTGGCAAGGAAACCCAGGCCGCGAGCCCGGCGTGCCTGTGCGCGGTGGTCGCGCACCTCACCGGCCAACCGACCAAGATGCGCCTGCCGCGCGTCGAAGACATGCTGATGACCGGCAAGCGCCACCCGTTCTACGTTGAATACGACGTCGGCTTCGACAGCAGCGGCCGTCTGCACGGGATCAACATGGAGCTGGCCGGCAACTGCGGCTGCTCGCCGGACTTGTCTGCTTCGATCGTTGACCGGGCGATGTTCCACTCGGACAACTCCTACTATCTCGGCGATGCCACCATCAACGGTCACCGTTGCAAGACCAACACCGCCTCGAACACTGCTTATCGCGGCTTCGGCGGCCCGCAAGGCATGGTCGCCATCGAGGAAGTGATGGACGCGATTGCCCGGCACCTGAAGCTCGACCCGCTGGCGGTGCGCAAGGCCAACTACTACGGCAAGACCGAGCGCAACGTCACCCACTACTACCAGACCGTCGAGCACAACATGCTCGAAGAGATGACCGCCGAACTGGAAGAAAGCAGCCAGTACGCCGAGCGCCGCGAAGCGATCCGTCGCTACAACGCCAACAGCCCGATCCTGAAAAAAGGCCTGGCGCTGACCCCGGTGAAATTCGGCATTTCCTTCACCGCCAGTTTCCTCAATCAGGCCGGTGCGCTGATCCACATCTACACCGATGGCAGCATCCACCTGAACCACGGCGGCACGGAAATGGGTCAGGGCCTGAATACCAAAGTCGCCCAGGTCGTGGCGGAAGTGTTCCAGGTCGAAATCGATCGTGTGCAGATCACTGCGACCAACACCGACAAAGTGCCGAACACCTCTCCGACCGCTGCTTCCAGCGGCGCCGACCTGAACGGCAAAGCCGCGCAGAACGCAGCACAGACCATCAAGCAACGCCTGGTCGAATTCGCCGCGCGGCACTACAAGGTCAGCGAAGAAGACGTCGAGTTCCGCAACGGCCACGTGCGTGTGCGCGAGCAGATCCTGACCTTCGAAGCGCTGATCCAGCAGGCGTATTTCAATCAGGTCTCGCTGTCGAGCACCGGTTTCTACAAGACCCCGAAAATCTACTACGACCGCAGTCAGGCCCGTGGGCGTCCGTTCTATTACTTCGCTTTCGGCGCAGCCTGCTGCGAAGTGATCGTCGATACCCTGACCGGCGAGTACAAGATGCTGCGCACCGACATCCTGCATGACGTCGGCGCCTCGCTGAACCCGTCGATCGACATCGGTCAGGTCGAGGGCGGTTTCGTCCAGGGCATGGGCTGGCTGACCATGGAAGAGCTGGTCTGGAACAACAAGGGCAAGCTGATGACCAACGGCCCGGCCAGCTACAAGATCCCGGCGGTGGCGGACATGCCGCTGGATCTGCGGGTGAAGCTGGTGGAAAACCGCAAGAACCCGGAAGACACGGTGTTCCATTCCAAAGCTGTCGGTGAACCGCCGTTCATGCTCGGGATCGCCGCGTGGTGCGCAATCAAGGACGCGGTGGCGAGCCTCGGTGATTATCAGCATCAGCCGAAGATCGATGCGCCGGCCACGCCGGAGCGGGTGTTGTGGGGCTGCGAGCAGATGCGCCAGCTCAAAGCGGTGAAAGCTGTCGAAGCTGAAACCGAGCTGGCTCCGCTCTAGGACCGAGGCGCGGCCATTCGCGAGCAGGCTCGCTCCCACATTTGGAATGCATTGCCAATGTGGGAGCGAGCCTGCTCGCGAAGAGGCCGGCACAGACAACGAAGATGTCGAGGTGAACATGTACAACTGGATCGACGCCCTCGCCGACCTGCAGAATCAGGGCGAGCCCTGTGTGCTGGTGACGATCATCGAAGAACTCGGTTCGACGCCACGCAACGCCGGCTCGAAAATGGTCGTCAGTGCCGACCGGATGTTCGACACCATCGGTGGTGGGCATCTGGAATTCAAAGCCATGCAGATCGCCCGCGAGATGCTCGCCAGCGGCAAGCAGGACACCCATCTGGAGCGCTTCAGCCTCGGTGCCAGCCTCGGCCAGTGCTGCGGTGGCGCCACGGTGTTGCTGTTCGAACCCATGGGCCAGGTGCAAGCACAGATTGCCGTATTCGGTGCTGGGCATGTCGGTCGCGCCCTCGTGCCGCTGCTGGCCAGCCTGCCCTGCCGGGTGCGCTGGATCGATTCGCGCGAGGCCGAGTTCCCTGAACACATCCCCCACGGCGTGCGTAAAATCGTCAGCGAAGAGCCAGTGGACGAAGTCGATGATCTGCCTGCCGGCAGTTACTGCATCGTCATGACCCACAACCATCAGCTCGATCTGGAGCTGACCGCGGCGATTCTCAAGCGCAACGATTTTACCTGGTTCGGCCTGATCGGCTCGAAAACCAAACGTGCCAAATTCGAACACCGCCTGCGCGATCGTGGTTTCGACCCGAGCGTGGTGCAGCGCATGCGCTGCCCGATGGGCATCGGCGAAGTCAAAGGCAAATTGCCTGTGGAAATCGCCATCTCCATCGCCGGCGAAATCATCGCCACTTACAACGCCAATTTCGGCCAGCACAGCGCCCGCGCCGAACCGATTGCCCGACTGCTGCCCGCCTCGCGCCGCAGTCAGGCCGCCAAACTCAAAGCCTCAAACTGATTAGAGAACCCTCATGCCTCTGACTCGCAAAGCCTACCGCGCCGCCATCCTGCACAGCATCGCCGACCCTGCCGAAGTCGGTATCGAAGCCTCCTATGAATATTTCGAGGACGGCCTGCTGGTGATCGACGATGGCAAGATCAGCGCCCTCGGCCACGCCAGCGAACTGCTGCCAACCCTGCCGGCAGATATCGAGATCAACCATTATCAGGATGCGCTGATCACACCGGGCTTTATCGACACACACATTCACCTGCCGCAGACCGGCATGGTCGGCTCCTACGGCGAGCAATTGCTCGACTGGCTGAACACCTACACCTTTCCCTGCGAAAGCCAGTTTGGTGATAAGGCTCACGCCGACGAAGTGGCCGATATTTTCATCAAGGAACTGCTGCGCAACGGCACCACCACGGCGCTGGTGTTCGGCAGCGTGCATCCGCAATCGGTGAATTCGTTTTTCGAGGCCGCCGAGAAGCTTGATCTGCGCATGATCGCCGGCAAGGTGATGATGGACCGCAATGCCCCGGATTATCTGGTCGATACCGCCGAATCCAGCTACGTCGACAGCAAGGCGCTGATCGAGCGCTGGCACGGCAAGGGTCGCTTGCACTATGCGGTGACGCCGCGTTTTGCGCCGACCAGCACTCCGGAACAACTGACCCTGGCCGGGCAATTGCTGACGGAATATCCGGATCTGTACATGCAGACCCACATCAGCGAGAACCTCAAGGAGATCGAGTGGGTCAAGGAGCTGTTCCCGGAGCGCAAGGGCTACCTCGACGTCTACGATCACTACCAATTGCTCGGCGAACGCTCGGTATTCGCCCACGGCGTGCACCTGTGTGACGAAGAATGCGCGCGCCTGGCGGAAACCGGCTCGGCGATCTCGTTCTGCCCGACCTCGAACCTGTTCCTCGGCAGCGGCCTGTTCAACCTGCCGATGGCCGAGAAACACAAGCTCAATGTCGGCCTCGGCACCGACGTCGGCGGCGGCACCAGTTTCTCCCTGCTGCAAACCCTCAACGAAGCCTACAAGGTCATGCAACTGCAGGGCGCGCGCCTGAGTCCGTTCAAATCGTTGTATCTGGCGACCCTCGGGGGTGCGCGGGCGCTGCGTCTGGAAGACAAGATCGGTAACCTGCAACCGGGTTCGGATGCCGACTTCCTGGTGCTGGATTACAACGCCACGCCGCTGCTGAGCTATCGCTTGAAACAGTCGAATAACATCGCCGAGACGTTGTTTGTGCTGATGACCCTGGGGGATGACCGCACGGTGCAGCAGACTTACGCTGCGGGGGCGCTGGTGCATCAGCGCTAACCTCTTCGCACTGATCGTTCCCACGCTCTGCGTGGGAATGCAGCCCGTGACGCTCCGCGTCACTGGACGCGGAGCGTCCCTAGAGACATTCCCACGCGGAGCGTGGGAACGATCATCCCCGGTGGTGTTTACCCCGGGGGATTTTTGTTGCCGGTCAGGTTGTCTTCGCGAGCAGGCTCGCTCCCACCTTTGAAATGCATTCCCCTGTGGGAGCGAGCCTGCTCGCGAAAGCCGCGACTCGGTTTCAGCTTATAGCTTGGCCGCTGGACGCCCCGGCTTCTTGGTCTGCAACAAATGCGAGAACACCGCATGCAGATCATCCGACGCGCCTTCCTCGTCGAGGTTTAGCTTGCTGTCGATGTGATCCATGTGATGCATCATCAGGTTCACCGCCAGTTCGCCGTCGCGCTTTTCGATGGCATCGATCAGCTGCGTGTGTTCGTCGTACGAACAATGCGAGCGGTTGCCGCTTTCGTACTGCGCGATGATCAGCGAGGTCTGCGACACCAGGCTGCGCTGGAAGCTGATCAACGGTGCGTTCATCGCCGCTTCGGCAAGTTTCAAGTGGAATTCGCCCGACAGCCGGATACCAGCGCCGCGATCGCCACGGGAGAAGCTGTCGCGCTCGTCGTTGACCATCTGCCGCAGTTCGGCGATCTGTTCGGCAGTTGCGTGCTGAACCGCCAGTTCAGTGATCGCCCGCTCGACCAGACGCCGGGCGAGGAACACTTGACGCGCTTCTTCAACGCTCGGGCTGGCGACGACGGCGCCGCGGTTCGGTCGCAACAACACCACGCCTTCATGGGCCAGACGCGACAGCGCGCGGCGAATGATGGTGCGGCTGACCCCGAAGATTTCCCCCAGCGCTTCTTCGCTCAACTTGGTGCCGGGCGCCAGACGCTGTTCGAGGATGGCCTCGAAGATATGCGCGTAGACAATATCGTCCTGGGTTCCGCTGCGGCCGGCTTTGCCTGCTCGCGGTTGTTTCTTGAGGGGTTGCAACTGTTCGTTCATGGGCACTCGAGTCGGGAAAACTGCGGCGAATAGACCGTGACTGTAATACGGCACAGTAGGTCGCTGGCAAGTATCGCGTAAAAAACAGCGCGATTGTACACAATGAATGGTGGCAACACGACTGTACGGCTGTTTGCGCCTGCGGCTGTATTGCAACGCTGAGTTACGTTTGAGTTTAGGCTTGATCACAGAATCCGCTGCATGACCACAATCCCCCGTGGGAGCGAGCCTGCTCGCGAAAGCCATTCCACATTCACTATGAATGTTGACTGACCTACCGCTTTCGCGAGCAGGCTCGCTCCCACAGAGGTTCTGTGTTGTGGCGGACATCTTCATTGGTATAAGGAACACCGCCGTCATGACCGACGCCACCCACGCCCGCTTGCGCCCTCTGGCCGACACTTCGCCTTCCGCCATCGTCGCCGGCTTCATCGCGATGATGACCGGTTACACCAGTTCGCTGGTGCTGATGTTCCAGGCCGGGCAAGCGGCCGGCCTGAGCAGCGGGCAGATTTCCTCGTGGATCTGGGCGATTTCGATCGGCATGGCGGTGTGTTCGATCGGTCTGTCGCTGCGCTATCGCACACCGATCACCATCGCCTGGTCGACCCCTGGCGCGGCGTTGCTGATCACCAGCCTGGGCGGCGTCAGTTACGGCGAGGCGATCGGCGCCTACATCACGTGCGCGGTACTGGTAACGATCTGCGGCCTGACCGGCAGCTTCGAACGGCTGGTGAAAAAGATCCCGGCCTCTTTGGCGGCAGCTCTGCTGGCAGGGATCCTCTTCAAGATCGGCAGCGAAATCTTCGTCGCCGCGCAACACCGCACCGGCCTCGTGTTGGGGATGTTCTTCACTTACCTGTTGGTCAAACGCCTGTCTCCACGCTATGCCGTTCTCGCGGCGCTGCTGATCGGCACCGCGTTGTCGGGCTTCATGGGGCTGCTTGATTTCAGCGGTTTTCACTTGGAAGTGGCCACCCCGGTCTGGACCACGCCGCACTTCTCCCTGGCCGCGACCATCAGCATCGGCATTCCGCTGTTCGTGGTGGCGATGACCTCGCAGAACATGCCCGGCATCGCCGTGCTGCGCGCCGATGGCTATAACGTCCCGGCCTCGCCACTGATCACCACCACCGGCATCGCCTCGCTGCTGCTGGCGCCGTTCGGCTCCCACGGCATCAACCTCGCGGCGATCAGCGCGGCGATCTGCACCGGCCCGCATGCCCATGAAGATCGCAACAAGCGCTACACCGCAGCGGTCTGGTGCGGGGTGTTCTACGGGATTGCCGGGGTCTTCGGCGCGACGTTGGCGGCATTGTTTGCGGCGTTGCCGAAAGAACTGGTGCTGTCGATTGCCGCGCTGGCGCTGTTCGGCTCGATCATCAATGGCTTGAGCATCGCCATGAACGAGGTGAAGGAACGGGAAGCGGCGTTGATCACTTTCATGGTCACGGCGTCGGGTTTGACGCTGTTTTCCATTGGTTCGGCGTTTTGGGGGATTGTGGCGGGGGTTTTGACGCTGGTGATTTTGAATTGGCGCAGAGCTTAAGATCAAAAGCCCCTCACCCTAACCCTCTCCCAAAGGGAGAGGGGACTGACCCAGGTGCTCGGAAGATATACGCCGACGAGGGATACCAAGTCGAACTCACATCCCGAAAAGCCCACAAATCGGCCCCCTCTCCCTCGGGAGAGGGCTGGGGTGAGGGGCGAATCCACCGCCAAACCCAAGCCGTACCACCCAAACCCCAGACGAAAAAAAACGGCGACCCTCAGGTCGCCGTTTTTTTCAGTATCACTTGGCCGCGTTGATCGGCTTTTCCGGATACCACACGTCCAGCAGCGGGCTGACTTCGTACTTGGTCAGCTCGGAGCGGTTTTTCAGCCAGGCTTCAACGGCAGCGCGCTGCTCTTCGTTGACCGAGCCACGCTTCTGCAGGCACACCAGACCGAAGTCGTCGCCGCCAACATAACCCAGACCGTTGGCTTCCATGGCTTCTTTGATGAATGCTTCGAGGAAAGCGTCAATGGCTTCTTCGGACAAGTCTTCTTTGAAGTCCAGGTTCAGTTCGAAACCCAGCTCTTGAAATTCATCAACGCACAGTTTTTTGCGCAGACGCTGGGAACGGTTAGTCGCCATTGGAACAATCCTCTTAAGTAATAACGGCCGGCACTTTACCAGTTTAAGCCGGCGATTGCCCGCCTCTCTGGCCACCACGGCCGACCGCCTGTAAAAAAATAAGCGATTGGCCGGTCGCGACACGGCACAAGCTGTTACAGCTTGGGGCATAATGCCGACACTTTCATGACCACTGAGGGCCTTTTCATCCATGTCCTCGTCTTTTTTCCCCTCTTTTGCAGGGTTTTATTGCATATGATCAAATCGTTGCGTCCACTGTTTCTCGCCGGCCTTCTTCTGCCTCTGGCCCTGCCTGTCTCCGCTGCCACCATCAACACTTCCCTCACCCCGAACGTCGAAAAAGCCCTCAAGGCCAGCAAGTTGCAGCCCACTGCGCTGTCGCTGGTGATGGTGCCGCTCGACGGTCCGGGCACGCCGACCGTGTTCAACGCCGACGTCTCGGTCAATCCGGCCTCGACAATGAAACTGGTCACCACTTACGCGGCGCTGGAAATGCTCGGCCCCAACCATCAGTGGAAAACCGAGTTCTACACCGACGGCGACCTGAACGGCGGCATTCTCAACGGCAATCTCTACCTCAAGGGTGGCGGTGACCCGAAGCTGAACATGGAGAAACTCTGGCTGTTGATGCGTGACTTGCGCGCCAACGGCGTGACCCAGATCACCGGCGATTTGATCCTCGACCGCAACTTCTTCGTGCAGCCGCAATTGCCGGAATTCAACGATGACGGCAACGACGACAACAAGCCGTTCCTGGTCAAACCCGACTCATTGCTGGTCAACCTCAAGGCCCTGCGCTTTGTTGCGCGCAATGACGGTGGCCGCGTACTGATTTCGGTTGAGCCGCCGATTGCCAGCATCCGCATCGAAAACACCGTCAAGGCGCTGCCGTCCAAGCAATGCACCGGCGGCGTGCGCTACAACCCGGTGCCGCAGGCCGATGGCAGCGTGACCGTGACCGTCGGCGGCCAGTTGGGCGAAGGCTGCAGCTCGCAGACTTACCTGTCGCTGCTCGACCATGCGACCTACACCGCCGGCGCCGTAAGGGCGATCTGGAAGGAGCTGGGTGGCAGCATTCAGGGCAAGGATCGTCTGGCACCGACGCCGAGCGGCGCCAAACTGCTCGCCCGCGCGTACTCGCCGGATCTGGCCGAGATCATCCGCGACATCAACAAATACAGTAACAACACCATGGCCCAGCAGCTGTTCCTCAGTCTTGGCCAGCGTTTCCGCAACGATGCCGATGGTGACGACGCCCGGGCTGCGCAGCGCGTGGTGCGGCAGTGGCTGGCGAAGAAAGGCATCACCGCGCCGCATCTGGTGATGGAAAACGGCTCTGGTCTGTCGCGGGCCGAGCGGGTCAGCGCACGTGAGATGGCCAACATGCTGCAAGCCGCCTGGCACAGTCCGTACGCCGCCGAGTACATCAGCTCGCTGCCGATTGCCGGCACCGACGGCACCATGCGCAAACGTCTGAAAACCACGGCGATGCGCGGCGAAGCCCACGTCAAGACCGGTACCCTGAACACCGTGCGCGCGATCGCCGGTTTCAGCCGTGATGTGAATGGCAATACCTGGGCGGTAGTGGCGATCCTCAACGACAAGGCCCCGTTCGGCGCCTCCTCGGTGCTCGATCAGGTGCTGCTGGATCTGTACAAACAGCCGAAACTGCCGCAGACCGCTTCGGTGCTGTAGGCGCAGCAGATGCAATTGTGGGAGCGAGCCTGCTCGCGAAGGCGTCAGTTCAGTCAGCATGTTCAGTGACTGTCACACCGCTTTCGCGAGCAGGCTCTCTCCCACAGAAAATCAGCGCCAGATCCCCTCTGCCCCACAGGGTCAGGTGTCAGGTTCGAATCAGCTCATCTCCCGCTCAACCCGATCCCGGCCATTCTGCTTCGCTGCATAAACCCCTGAATCAGCGCGCAGCAACAGCGCATCTGCGCCCTCCCCCGGGCGCCAGCTGGCGATGCCGAAACTCGCGGTGACCAAGCCGACCACGTCCACCGGCGCGCTGCGCAAACCTTCCCACAACTCCATCGCCAGCATGTAGGCGTGTTCGCCGTCGATGTCCGGGCACAGCACCATGAACTCTTCACCGCCCAAACGGCAGAACACGTCGGTGCGGCGCAGGCGATGGCCGATCCGCTCGCAGACTGCCTGCAGCACGCGGTCGCCGACGGCGTGGCCGAACTGATCGTTGATGCGTTTGAAGTGGTCGATGTCGAGCATGATCACCGACAGCTCACCGCCGCCACGCTCGACCCGGGCCATTTCGGTGGTCAGGCGTTCCTGGAAATAGCGGCGGTTGTGAATGCCGGTCAGCGAATCGGTGATCGACAACGCGCGCAATTCTTCTTCCACGCGCTTGAGATCGGAGATATCCGAGATATAACCGTGCCACAGCACTCCGCCGCCCGGCAGCTCTTCCGGTGTCGCCTCGCCGCGCACCCAGCGCAGACCGCGCTCGGGCAGTTGCACTCGATACTCCTCACGCCACGGACTGAGGTTTTCCGCCGATTCGCGGATCGAGCTGCGCACGCGAATCGCATCCTGCGGGTGGATACGACTGAAGATCGCCTCGGAGTCGAGCAGCAGCACATCCGGCTCCAGCTCGTAGATCTCGCGGATGCCATCGCTGGCGTAGATCACGCTGAAGCGTCCGTCGAATTCCATCTTGAATTGGTAGATGCCACCGGGAACATGGGCGCTGAGCTTCTTCAGCAATGTGTCGCGTGCTGCCAGCACCTCGTGCACGCGCTTGCGTTCGGTGATGTCGATGCAGATCGCCAGATGACCGACCCACAGGCCTTGCTCGTCAAGCACCGGGGTGGCGAGCATGTTCACCGGCAGATGACTGCCGTCGCTGCGCACCAGGGTCCATTCGCGTGCCTCGTGGCCGCCGACCTCGCCGCCCTCGACCAGCATCGCGTGGCAAGTCGGAATGCTTTTGCCGTAGCGCGCACTCAACTCGGCCGAACGCGCCGCCAGTTCCCGTGGCAAATGCAGGTTCTCCAGGGTCATGCGCCCAACGACTTCGGCGCTGCTGTAGCCGAGCATTTGCTCGGCGCCGGGGTTGAAGGTGTTGATCACCCCGCGCAGGTCGGTGGCAATGATCGCGACCTGAGTGGCGGCATTCAGAACGCCGCGCAGTTGACCGTGGGTGCCGCGCAATTCCTGCTCGCGCTCGTGCAACTCCTGGGTGCGCACCTCGACCAGGCGCACCGCGCGCTGGCGCTGGCTGACCAGCACGTAAAGCAAGGCGCTGAGCAGTGCGCTGAGCAGGCCGCCAAGAATGATCACGCTGCCCACCGACGAATGGTTGGCCTGCATGAAGGCGTAGCTTGGCAGGATATCGACCTGATAGTCGTGATCGGCCATGCGCAGCAAACGCGTCGCCGCCAGATCGCCGGGCACCGCTTCGTTGCTCGATTCGAACAGCGCCTCGTGCTGATCCTGGGTCGACAGGTCGAGAATGCGCACCGACAGATAATCGTGCAGGGCATCGGGCAGTCCGTCGGCGAGCAACTGACGCATGCTGATCACCGCCATCACATAGCCGAATGGCCGTGATTCTCCGGCGCGACTGACCGGCGCCAGCAGCAACACGCCACGCGCATACGACGGCTCGATCCCGACCAGATGCATCGGTTGCGACACCGCCATGCTGCCGAGCTGGTCGGCGCGTTGCAGGGTTTCGCGGCGCAAGGGTTGGACGAGCAAGTCGTAGCCCAGCGGTGGCGCCAGTCGGCTTTGGGTTTGCGTGTAGAGCACCGGCACGTATTCCTCGCGCGGCGCCGCCAGTTGCAGCTCGCCCTTGGCGTCCAGTTCGCGAATGGTGAACTCGCTCAGGCCCTCATCACGCACCTGCTGTTCGAACGCGGTCCGTTCGGCACCGCTGACTCGCGGCGCGTAGGTATAGGCTTGGGTGCGCAGCAATAAGGGTCGGGAGTACCCGTCGAATTCGGCGCGGGACACTGATTCGGAGTTGGCGAAGAACCGCCGCAGACTATCGAGACGTTGCTCCTGGTCCTGAAAACGTTCGGCGATGCGGCTGTAGCGTTCGTTGGCCAGCAGTTGAAAGCGCTGACGCGATTGTTGCTGAAACTGGTTGAAGGTGCCCCATGCGAGCAGCCCGGTGAGAATCCCGCCGGCAAGCAACACCAGCAAAGCGACCAGCCAGGCTGAGACGTCTTCACTGATGAAACCGAGGATTTTCGGGCGCACGGGGTGTAACGGCATAAGCACGACTCACTCCGCCAGATTCCCGGGAAAAACCCCATTGGCGGTGTGTGAGTTATAGCTATTAGCCACTAATTTAGCTAGCGCCGCTGGATCCACCGAGCCGTTAAAAATCAACGCTCTGTGGATCCAACCAGTGAAAGCGTCAACGAGCCGTGATTTTCCAGGCGCGGTGGATCTTGGTATTGCGGGCGAAATCCGGATCAATGGTCTGCGCACTGATTTCCTCGACCGCATAACGCTCGGCGAGGTTTTCCTCCAACTGGAACTTGCGGAAGTTGTTGGAGAAATACAGCACGCCACCCGGTGCCAGCCGCGCCATCGCTAGATCGATCAACTGCACCTGATCGCGCTGCACATCGAAGATGCCTTCCATGCGCTTGGAGTTGGAGAACGTCGGCGGGTCGATGAAGATCAGGTCGTATTCGTCACGGCTGCTTTCCAGCCACGCCATCACATCGCCCTGCTCCAGACGGTTCTTGTCCGAGAAGCCGTTCAGCGACAGGTTGCGCCGCGCCCAGTCCAGATAGGTTTTCGACAGGTCGACGCTGGTGGTGCTGCGCGCGCCGCCCTTGGCCGCGTGCACGCTGGCGGTCGCGGTGTAGCAGAACAGATTGAGGAAGCGTTTGCCGGCCGCCTCTTTCTGAATGCGCATGCGCATCGGCCGGTGATCGAGGAACAGGCCGGTGTCGAGGTAGTCGGTGAGGTTGACCAGCAACTTCACGCCACCTTCATTGACCTCGACGAACTTGCCCTGCGCAGCCTGACGCTCGTACTGCTTGGTGCCGCTCTGCCGCTCGCGGCGCTTGACCACCACGCGGTTCTTGCCGACGTTCAACGCTTGTGGAATGGCCGCCAGCGCATCGAACATGCGCGCCGAGGCTTTTTCCGGGTCGATGGATTTCGGCGCGGCGTATTCCTGAACGTGCACCCAGTCGTGGTACAGGTCGATGGCCATCGCGTATTCCGGCATGTCGGCATCATAGACGCGGTAGCAATCGATGCCTTCGCGCTTGACCCACTTGCCCATCGCCTTGAGATTTTTCTGCAAGCGATTGGCAAACATCTGCCCGCCTTCACTCAAGCGCGGCTGTTCAATCACTGGCGCCGGGGCTGGCGTCGGCTTGATCGGGTTGCCGTTCTTGTTGAACTTGCGCTCTTGCGGCTCGTCCGGGGTCTGATCGTAAGCCGCTTGCTCGCGCTCGGCCTGACGCTGTTCCGGAGTGCGACGTTCGCCAGTGACGAACTGATCGGGCAGAACCTTGATCAGCAGCAGTTTGCACGGCAGCGCGCCGTTCCAGAACGAATACTGTTTGTGGCTGCGGATACCCATGCGCTTGCCCAGATCCGGGGCGCCGGTGAACACAGCCGCTTCCCAGTTCAGGCAGGCCTGACGCAGACGCTCGCCGAGGTTCTGATAGAGATACAGCAGGCTGGCTTCGTCACCGAGACGCTCGCCGTACGGCGGGTTGCAGATCACCAGACCTTTCTGGTTCTGATCCGGGCGCGGCTCGAAGGTCGCCACTTCGCCCTGGTAGATCTTGATCCACTCGCTGAGGCCGGCGCGTTCAACGTTGTTGCGGCCTGGCTGAATCAATCGTGGATCGGCTTCGTAACCGCGAATCCACAGCGGCGGTTTGGCCAGACCGGCGGCGGCACGCTCGACGGCTTCTTCATGGAGTTTTTTCCACAGTGCCGGCACGTGACCGAGCCACGCGGTAAAGCCCCACTGCTCGCGACGCAGGTTCGGCGCCATGTCGGCGGCAATCATCCCGGCTTCGACGAGGAACGTACCGACACCGCACATCGGGTCAGCCAGCGCGCCGCCTTCGGCAGCAATACGCGGCCAGCCGGAACGAATGAGGATTGCCGCCGCGAGGTTTTCCTTCAGCGGCGCCGCGCCCTGCTGCAAGCGATAGCCGCGCTGGTGCAGGCTGTGGCCGGAGAGGTCGAGGGACAGAATCGCTTCGCCGCGATCCAGACGCAGGTGAATGCGCAGGTCCGGGTTGAGTTTGTCGATGGATGGACGATCGCCCTGCGGCGTGCGCAGTTTGTCGACGATGGCGTCTTTGACTTTCAGCGCGCCGAAATGGGTGTTGTCGATGCCCGAGCCGTGGCCGCTGAATTCAACGGCCAGGGTGCCGTCGCTGAGCATGTGATCCTGCCAGTCGATGTCGAGCACGCCGTGGTAGAGGTCTTCGGCGTCCTTCATCGGGAAACGCTTGAGCACCAGCAACACACGGTTGGCCAGACGCGACCAGAGGCACAGGCGATAGGCGGTTTCCATGGTCGCCATGCCACGCACGGCGGAGGTGTGCTCGCGCGCTTCTTCAAGGCCAAGCCCGACGGCTTCCTCGATGAGCAGGCCTTCAAGGCCTTTGGGGCAAGTGAGGAAGAGTTCGAAACGATCGGACATGGTAATTCCAGAGCCTTTGGCTAGTGGGCCGGCAACGCATTGCCGACCCGGTTTTCAATCAGGCGCTTTTCTGAAAGAGCGCCCGCGTGGCACGAAGGTGTGCTGTTCCATCCCCGCTGCTCGGGTTAAAAGAGCTTAGATGCCGGGACAGATAAAAAAGTTGGTGCAACAAAAAGACTGAAAGCGACCCTTCGTCGAATATTACCCAAGCGCAAACGTGGGTCATTCTCACTAAAGGATTAACCCCCTGAGTCAGCGGGGCGCCGATCATACCGGGGTTTGCGCATTGAACGTTGAATAAATACGCGGTTACTTATCGCCATAGCATCCTTTACGTTACGTGCTTATGACAAAACGATCATTCCCTCTATGTGACTCATTGGTTAGAACTGAGCACAGGTTGACGTCGCAACGGCGTCAACACCTTGGCTCGCCACGCCGGCAGCGAGCCGCACGATGGCAGGTTTTTTCTGCCAGACCTCAATTGAGGTCAACGCGACACTACAGTCAACAAGTGAGGGAAACACCCTATGAGAAGACTTAAGCGTGATCCGTTGGAAAGAGCATTTTTGCGCGGATATCAATATGGCGTTGGTGGCAAATCCCGTGAGCTTTGCCCATTTACTCTACCGTCGGTACGTCAAGCCTGGATCAACGGCTGG
This sequence comes from Pseudomonas iranensis, assembly GCF_014268585.2. Taxonomy (NCBI): domain Bacteria; kingdom Pseudomonadati; phylum Pseudomonadota; class Gammaproteobacteria; order Pseudomonadales; family Pseudomonadaceae; genus Pseudomonas; species Pseudomonas iranensis. Next base: position 2,171,100 of record NZ_CP077092.1, on the reverse strand, counting down.
CGAGAAGGACGCGGCGACAACTGGGACGGTATGACCGGCACTGCGGGAATCCACAGACTCAACGAACTTCACGCCGTCGGCTGACACAGGGCATTTATTCCGACACGACAATCTGAATTTGCAATGAATTAACCACGCACGTCCTTCCCGGACGGCGGGCTACGGCCCAGGGGCTCCTTCGAGGAGCCCTTTTTAATGCCTGCAAAAAGGGTTAACCGGTTCCACGTGGCGAGGGGATTTATCCCCGCTCGGCTGCGCAGAAGTCGCGAAGTCCGAACTTCAATTTACCCGGCATATCAATGTGCAAGGTTTGGGGCTGCTGGGCAGCCCAGCGGGGATAAATCCCCTCGCCACAAAGGCCCCCCAACGCCTCGGCAATCCTCAGCGCAACGCGGCGATGGCGTCTACCGATTCACGAATCAGCGCCGGGCCTTTGTAGATGAAGCCCGAATAGATCTGCACCAGGCTTGCACCGGCAGTGATCTTCTCCGCCGCGTGCTTGCCTTCGGTAATCCCGCCCGCAGCAATGATCGGCAAACGCCCGGCCAATTCGCCCGCCAGCACTTTCACGGTATGGGTGCTCTTCTCACGCACCGGCGCGCCGGACAGACCGCCCGCCTCGTCGCCGTGCTCCATGCCTTCGACGCCGACACGGCTCAAAGTCGTATTGGTGGCGATGACCGCGTCCATGCCGGTTTCGATCAATGCCTGGGCAACCTGCGCAGTCTCTTCGTCGGTCATGTCCGGCGCGATCTTGATCGCCAGCGGCACATGCTTGCCGTGACGCAGGGCCAGTTCGGCGCGACGGGTGGCCAGATCAGCGAGCAATTGCTTGAGCGAGTCACCGAACTGCAGGCTGCGCAGGCCCGGGGTGTTTGGCGAGCTGACGTTGACGGTGACGTAGCTGGCGTGGGCGTAGACCTTGTCCAGGCAGATCAGGTAATCGTCGACCGCACGCTCGACGGGAGTGTCGAAGTTCTTGCCGATGTTGATGCCCAGCACGCCCTGGTATTTTGCCGCAGCGACCCGCGCCAGCAGGTTATCCACACCGAGGTTGTTGAAGCCCATGCGGTTGATGATCGCCTCGGCTTCCGGCAGGCGGAAGATCCGTGGTTTCGGGTTACCCGGCTGCGGACGCGGGGTCACGGTGCCGATTTCGACAAAACCGAAACCCAGTTGCGCAAAGCCATCGATAGCCGCGCCGTTCTTGTCCAGGCCTGCCGCCAGCCCCACCGGGTTCGGGAACTCCAGCCCCATGACGGTCACCGGCATTTTCGCCGGCGCCTTGCACAGCAAGCCGTTGAGGCCCAAACGTCCACCCGCGCCGATCAGATCCAGCGACAGATCGTGGGAGGTTTCCGGGGAAAGTTTGAACAACAGCTGACGGGCCAGGGTGTACATGGGCGGCAATGACTCGGGCGGCGAAAAGAGGCGGCGATTATAGCCGGGCATCGTCCCCCGGCGCGAGGCGCCTGCGCGAATCAGGCGACTGGCATATGCCTTGCACCACCCCGCTCATCAGTCTGCCGACCAATGACGGCGCGCAGACCAGGACAATGGCGTCGTCCCCGGGTTTTGCCTGCGCAGAATCCGGGACGACGTTTTTTTTGAGGTAGCGTATGAACGAAACGTCCTTGGGGCCTCTGGCCTGGGTCAATGGCAGCGATGCGCCGGAAAAGAGCGCGATCGATCTAGGCTTCATGGCGCTGAGCGACTGCGCCTCGGTGGTGGTCGCCGCCACCCAGGGCTTCGCCCAGCCCTACGGCCTGACCCTGAACCTCAAGCGGCAGGCGTCATGGGCCAACTTGCGCGACAAACTGGTCAGCGGCGAACTGGATGCCGCGCACAGCCTGTACGGGCTGATTTATGCGGTGCACCTGGGCATCGGCGGCGTCGCGCCGACCGACATGGCGGTGCTGATGGGCCTGAACCAGAATGGCCAGAGCCTGAATCTGTCCCATGGCTTGCAACAGGCTGGCGTGAACAGTCCTGAAGCGCTCGATCGGTATGTGCACCAAAGCCGCGCAAAACTGACCTTCGCCCAGACCTTTCCCACCGGCACCCACGCGATGTGGCTTTATTACTGGCTGGCGAGCCAGGGCATTCATCCGTTGCAGGACGTCGACAGTGTGGTGGTGCCGCCGCCGCAAATGGTTGCGCACCTGCAAGCCGGGCGCATCGACGGCTTTTGCGTCGGCGAACCGTGGGCGGCGAGCGCCGTGCAGCAGGATCTCGGCTTCACCCTGGCGACCAGCCAGAGCATCTGGCCCGACCACCCGGAAAAAGTCCTCGGCTGCACCCGCGAATTCGTTGAGCAATATCCCAACACCGCGCGGGCGCTGGTCATGGCCATTCTTGAGGCCAGCCGCTTCATCGAAGAAAGCCCGGAAAACCGCCGCAGCACTGCGCAATTGCTCAGCGCCGCCGAATACCTCGACACCCCCGCCGCGTGCATCGAGCCGCGTTTTATGGGTGACTACGCCGATGGCCTCGGTAATCGCTGGCAGGATCCGCATGCGCTGCGTTTTCATGGCGATGGCGAGGTCAATCTGCCCTACCTTTCCGACGGCATGTGGTTCATGACCCAGTTCCGTCGCTGGGGTCTGTTGCGCGAGGATCCGGATTATCTGGCCGTCGCCCGCCAGGTTCAGCGCCTGGATCTGTATCGCGAGGCAGCGAGCGCTGTTGGCGTCGCGTCTTCCTGCGCAGACCTGCGCAGCAGCCAGTTGCTCGATGGCAAGGTCTGGGACGGCAGCGATCCGGCGGGCTATGCGCGCAGTTTCAAGCTGCACGCGTTGAACGACGATGCACCCCTTCTCGCCCGCCGCTGACAGGAGACCGCGAACATGTTGCGCATTCTGCTGATCAACGACACCGCAAAAAAAGTCGGACGCCTGAAAGCGGCGCTGACCGAGGCCGGCTTCGAGGTAATCGACGAGTCCGGCCTGACCATCGACCTGCCGGCGCGCGTCGAAACGGTGCGCCCGGACGTGATCCTGATCGATACCGAGTCACCGAGCCGCGATGTCATGGAGCAAGTGGTGCTGGTCAGCCGCGACCAGCCCCGGCCGATCGTGATGTTTACCGACGAACATGACCCGGGGGTGATGCGTCAGGCGATCAAGTCCGGGGTCAGTGCCTACATCGTCGAGGGCATTCACGCACAACGGTTACAGCCGATTCTCGACGTGGCGATGGCGCGCTTCGAGAGTGACCAGGCTTTGCGCGCGCAACTGCAGGCCCGTGACCAGCAACTGGCCGAGCGCAAGCGCATTGAACTGGCCAAGGGTTTATTGATGAAGATGAAGGATTGCAACGAGGAAGAGGCCTATACGCTGATGCGCCGCCAGGCCATGAGCCGCCAGCAGAAGCTGATCCAGGTGGCGGAGCAGATCATTGCCATGAGCGAGTTGCTGGGCTGAAATCTTCGCTGCAAATCAAGAGCCCCCTCACCCTAGCCCTCTCCCGGAGGGAGAGGGGACCGACCGCGTTGTCTTGCGCTGTCCGCCGACCTGAACGACCGAGTCGATTATGGATTCACTCGAAATCGTTCAGATCGGCAAGTGACTCGGCCATCCCCCGCTCGGTTCCCTCTCCCTCTGGGAGAGGGCTAGGGTGAGGGGCTTTTGCTTTTCAGCTGTTGGCACAAATCTCGCAAAGTGAACCGCACAGGTAACCAACGGCGGTTGCCCCACCTACGACAAAGACGTCGCTCACCCCGTTCGCCCCTCGGCGAATCAGGTAGCGGCGTTTTTGCGTTTTGGCCCCACAGAGCGGGGCCGGTGGTGCGGCCGTGAGGCGCTCCACCTGCTGTGCATGACTCCTTTCGAGAATCTTTTCAGCCGAGGTGCGCGATGAATTCAAGCTTCTGGAAATCCGGCCATACCCCGACCCTGTTCGCGGCCTTCCTGTATTTCGACCTGAGCTTCATGGTCTGGTACCTGCTCGGCCCGCTGGCGGTGCAGATTGCCGCCGACCTGCACCTGACCACCCAGCAGCGCGGTCTCGTGGTCGCCACGCCGATTCTCGCCGGCGCGGTGTTGCGCTTCGCCATGGGCATGCTCGCTGATCGCTTGTCGCCCAAGACCGCCGGGCTGATCGGCCAGGTCATCGTCATCTGCGCGCTGTTCGGTGCGTGGAAACTCGGCATCCACAGTTATGAACAGGCGCTGATCCTCGGCCTGTTCCTCGGCATGGCCGGCGCGTCGTTTGCCGTGGCGCTGCCGCTGACCTCGCAGTGGTACCCGCCAGAGCACCAAGGCAAAGCCATGGGCATCGCCGGTGCGGGCAACTCCGGCACCGTGTTCGCCGCGCTGCTGGCGCCAGTGATTGCCGCCGCGTTCGGCTGGAGCAATGTTTTCGGTTTCGCCCTGATCCCGCTGGTTTTGACCTTGGTGCTGTTCGCCCTGTTGGCAAAAAACGCCCCGCAGCGGCCGAAACCGAAAGCCATGGCCGACTACTTCAAGGCCCTCGGTGATCGCGACAGCTGGTGGTTCATGTTTTTCTACAGCGTCACCTTCGGCGGCTTCATCGGCCTGGCCAGCGCCCTGCCCGGTTACTTCAACGATCAATACGGTCTGAGCCCGGTAACCGCCGGCTACTACACCGCTGCCTGCGTGTTCGGCGGCAGCCTGATGCGGCCGTTGGGTGGCGCGCTGGCCGATCGCTTCGGCGGCATCCGCACCTTGCTGGCGATGTACACCGTCGCTGCCATCTGCATCGCCGCCGTCGGCTTCAATCTGCCAAGTTCCTACGCGGCGCTGGCGCTGTTCGTCTGCACCATGCTCGGCTTGGGCGCCGGCAACGGCGCGGTTTTCCAATTGGTGCCGCAGCGTTTTCGTCTGGAGATCGGCGTGATGACCGGGCTGATCGGCATGGCCGGCGGTATCGGCGGCTTCGCCCTCGCGGCCGGCATGGGCGCGATCAAGCAAAGCACCGGCAGTTATCAACTGGCGCTGTGGTTGTTCGCCAGCCTCGGTGTGTTGGCGTGGTTTGGCCTGCACGGCGTCAAGCGTCGCTGGAGAACCACCTGGGGTTCGGCGGCGGTGACGGCGGCGCGGGTCTGAGGCCTCAATGGCTCTGCAACTGAGCTTCGCCGAAGCCAGCGCCACCGGCCCGCGCGCGGAGAATCAGGACGCCCTGCGTTCGGTGACACCGGCGCCGGCACTGGCGCTGAGCAAGGGCTTTCTATTCGCCATCGCCGACGGCGTCAGCCAGTGCGCCGATGGCGGCCTCGCCGCGCGTTCGACCTTGCAGGCGCTGGCAATGGACTACTACGCGACGCCGGAAACCTGGAGCGTGGCCCAGGCGCTGGATCGCCTGCTGCTCGCGCAAAATCGCTGGCTGCAGGCCAACGGCGGCGGGCAACCGCTGCTGACCACAGTCAGCGCGCTGGTGATGCGCGGTCGACGCTTCACCCTCGCCCACGTCGGCGATTGCCGGGTCTATCGCTGGGATGCCGAGCGCTTGCAGCGCATCAGCGAGGATCACGTCTGGGAGCAACCGGGCATGCAACACGTGCTCAAGCGTGCGCTCGGGCTCGATCAGCATCTGGTGCTGGATTTCCTCGACGGCGAACTGCGTGAGGGCGAAAGCTTCGTGCTGCTCAGCGACGGCGTCTGGTCGACCCTGGGCGATACCGCGATCGCGGCGATTCTGCGCGATCAAGCGGATCTGCCCAGCGCGGCGCAAACCTTGGTCAACGCCGCGCATCTGGCCGGCAGTCAGGACAACGCCAGTGCCCTGCTGGTGCGCGTCGATGCGCTGGGCGAAGCGAGCATCGGCGATGCGCTGGTGCAATTGCAGCAATGGCCACTGCCGCCAACGCTGAAACCCGGGCAAGCGTTTGAAGGCTGGCAGGTGCAAGGCATCATCGGCCAGAGCCAGCAATCATTGCTGTATCGCGTGCTCGATAGTCAGGGCCAGCCTTGGCTATTGAAGACCTTGCCGGCGCGGCTCGCCGACGACCCGCAGGCCGGGCAGGCGCTGCTGTCGGAAGAATGGTTCCTCAAGCGCGTGGCCGGCCGGCATTTTCCGCAAATCCATGCCTGCACTCAGCGTCAGCATTTGTACTACGTGATGCGCGAATACGCCGGGACGACGCTGGCCGACGTGTTTCAACACAACGGCCCGTTGCCTTTGGCGCAGTGGCAGGACATCGCCGAGCGGCTGTTGCGCGCGGTCGGGCTGCTGCATCGACGGCAGATTCTGCACCGCGACATCAAACCGGAAAACCTGCTGCTAGGTGACGACGGCGAGCTGCGCCTGCTGGATTTCGGCTTGGCTTATTGCTCGGGACTGTCGGAGGACGCGCCGTCGACCCTGCCGGGAACGCCTGGTTTCATCGCCCCGGAAGCGTTTCGCGGCGAACCACCGAGTGCGCAGCAGGATTTGTATTCAGTCGGCGTCACTTTTTATTACCTGCTCACCGGGCATTTCCCCTATGGCGAGATCGAAGCGTTTCAGCGGCCCCGATTCGGCGTACCGGTGAATGCCAGTCGCTATCGCCCGGACCTGCCGGACTGGCTGGCGCAAAGTCTGGAACGTGGCGTTGCAGCCGATCCGCAGCAACGCTTCGAAACCGCTGAAGAGTGGTTGCTGGTGCTGGAACAGGGCGAGCGGCAAAGTTTGAGTGTGCGACCCCGGCCGTTGTTGGAACGGGAGCCGTTGAAGGTCTGGCGGACCATGGCGCTTCTGGCATTGCTGGGGAATGTGGTGCTGCTGGTTTTGTTGTTTCATGGCTGAGATTGAGTTGCGCCATTCGCGAGCAGACTCGCTCCCACAGGGGATTGGTATCGTTCGCAGACACCTTGTGGGAGCGAGCCTGCTCGCGAAGGCATTCGGCGTTACACCGCATAACCCCAAGAATTAACGCGCCACGAACGAGCAACACGCCTCGATTCGGTGCAAAAAAATCTTCTGTCACAACCCCAATCCCCAATAAATCCGCGTCCCCTCCGAGTTGGCACAACCACTGCATTACCCTTTTCACCATACATAAAGCCCAACCTTCAACGACGAAGGCTGCGCTTCCCGAGAGAACGGGACAAGGACAAAGGCGTCCTCGCTAGGCAACTAGCGGGACGCCTTTTTTTGTTTGCGCAAAATTTGTCGAGCAAGGCCCGACGGCCCACCAGAGGCCAGCCGCAGCTCCCGGAGAACCTGATGAAAAAACTCAAACTGGTGATGATCGGCAATGGCATGGCCGGGGTGCGTACCCTGGAAGAACTGCTCAAGCTGAGCGACGAGCTCTACGACATCACCGTCTTCGGCGCCGAACCGCACACCAACTACAACCGCATCCTGCTGTCGCCGGTGCTGGCCGGTGAGCAGACTTTCGAAGAGATCGTCCTCAACGACCTCGACTGGTACCTGCAAAACAACATCAAGCTGCTGCTCAACCGCAAAGTGGTGGAGATCGACCGGGTCAAACGCCGAGTGATTGCCGAGGACGGCACCGAAGCCGAGTACGATCGCCTGCTGATCGCCACCGGCTCGACCCCGTTCATCCTGCCAATCCCCGGCAACACTTTGCAGGGCGTGATCGGCTATCGCGACATCGCCGACACCCAGGCCATGATCGACACCGCCAGGACCCACAAGCACGCCGTAGTCATCGGCGGCGGCCTGCTCGGCCTCGAAGCGGCCAATGGCCTGATGCTGCGCGGCATGCACGTGACCGTGGTGCACCTCGGCGAATGGCTGCTGGAGCGGCAACTGGACAAGACCAGCGGCCAGCTTCTGCAATCGGCGCTGGAATCCCGTGGTCTGCACTTCCGCCTATGCGAACAGACCCAAGCCCTGCACGATGCCGGCAATGGCCGGGTCGGCTCGGTGCAGTTCAAGAACGGCGACATCATTCCTGCCGATCTGGTGGTGATGGCCGCCGGCATCCGCCCCAACACCGAACTGGCAGAAAAGGCCGGCATCCCGTGCAATCGCGGGATTCTGGTCAACGACACCCTGCAAACCTACGACCCGCGCATCTACGCAATCGGCGAATGCGCCAGCCATCGCGGCATTGCCTACGGCCTCGTTGCGCCGCTGTTCGAACAAGCCAAGGTCTGCGCCAATCACCTCGCGCAACTGGGTTTCGCTCGCTATCAGGGCTCGGTGACTTCGACCAAATTGAAAGTCACCGGCATCGACCTGTTCTCCGCCGGCGATTTCATGGGCGGCGAAGGCACCGAGACCATCACCCTCTCCGACCCGATCGGCGGCGTGTACAAAAAACTGGTGATCAAGGATGACGTGCTGGTCGGCGCCTGTCTGTACGGCGATACGGCAGATGGCGGTTGGTATTTCCGGCAGATTCGTGAGAATCACGCCATCGGCGAGATCCGCGATCACCTCATGTTCGGCGAAAACGCTTTAGGCGACGTAGGACATCAGGGCCAGGACAAAGCCATGGTCATGGCCGACAGCGCCGAAGTGTGTGGCTGCAACGGTGTGTGCAAGGGCACCATCGTCAAGGCGATTCAGGAACACGGCCTGTTCAGCGTCGATGAAGTGAAGAAACACACCAAGGCTGCCAGCTCCTGCGGTTCCTGCGCCGGCCTTGTTGAACAGATCCTGATCAATACGGTGGGTGGCGCGGCCGACGTCAAACCGAAAAGCGAAAAAGCCATCTGCGGTTGCAGCGACCTCAACCACGGGCAGATTCGTCAGGCGATCCGCCAGGAACACCTGCTGACCATCGCCGAGACCATGAGTTACCTGAACTGGCGCACGCCCAATGGCTGCGCGACCTGTCGCCCGGCGCTCAACTACTACCTGATTTCCACCTGGCCGGGCGAAGCCAAGGACGACCCGCAATCGCGTCTGATCAACGAACGCGCCCACGCCAACATTCAGAAGGACGGCACCTATTCGGTGGTGCCGCGCATGTGGGGCGGCGTGACCAATCCGTCGGAACTGCGGCGTATCGCCGATGTGGCCGACAAGTACAACGTGCCGATGGTCAAGGTCACTGGCGGTCAGCGCATCGACTTGCTGGGGATCAAGAAACAGGATCTGCCCGGCGTCTGGAAAGACCTCGACATGCCGTCCGGCCACGCCTACGGCAAATCCATCCGCACCGTGAAAACCTGCGTCGGCAGCGAGTTCTGCCGCTTCGGCACGCAGAACTCGACGCAACTGGGCATCGAACTCGAGCACGACCTGTTCAACATGTGGTCGCCGCACAAAGTGAAGCTGGCCGTGTCCGGCTGCCCACGCAACTGCTCGGAAGCGGGCATCAAGGACGTAGGAATTATCGGCGTCGACTCCGGCTGGGAGATGTACATCGGTGGCAACGGCGGGATCAAGACCGAAGTCGCCGAGTTCTTCGTCAAGCTCAAGACTGCCGAGGAAGTCCGTGAATACAACGGCGCGTTCCTGCAGCTCTACCGCGAAGAAGCCTTCTACCTCGAACGCACCGTGCACTACCTGCAACGGGTCGGCATGGAGCACATCAAGAAGAACGTGCTCGAAGACGCCGAGCGGCGCAAGGCCCTGAACGAGCGGCTGCAATTCTCCCTGTCGTTCGAACAGGACCCATGGAAAGAACGCCTGGCGCAGCCGCAACTGAAGAAAGAATTCGACGTGATCCCCGTGAAAAACCTGGAGGTGCCGGCATGAACTGGCTCGATATCTGTGCGCTGGAAGAGATCAACGCCCTCGGTTCGCGGATCATTGCCGGACCGAAAGGTGACATCGCGATTTTTCGTACAAGCGACGACGAGGTTTTCGCCCTCGATGACCGCTGCCCGCACAAGGGCGGGCCGCTATCGCAGGGTCTGATCTACGGCAAGCGCGTGGCCTGCCCGCTGCACAACTGGCAGATCGACCTGGAAACCGGCGAAGCCCAGGCGCCGGACATCGGCTGTGCCCATCACCATCCGGCGCGGGTCGAGAATGGCCGGGTGCAACTGGCCCTGCGGGACGCCATCTGATGAACCGCCAGACGACCGCCTCGACCTGCTGTTACTGCGGGGTCGGCTGCGGCGTGCTGATCGAGCATGACGGCGAGCGCATCCTCGGCGTCAGCGGCGATCCGGCGCACCCGGCCAACTTCGGCAAACTGTGCAGCAAAGGCTCGACGCTGCACCTGACCGGCGACCTCGCCGCCCGCGCCTTGTACCCGGAACTGCGCCTGGGCAAAGGCCTGGCGCGCAGCCGTACTGACTGGGATACCGCCCTCGACCACGCGACTAACGTGTTTGCCGAAACCATCGCCGAACACGGCCCGGACAGCGTGGCGTTCTACATCTCCGGGCAGTTGCTCACCGAGGACTACTACGCCTTCAACAAACTGGCGCGGGCGCTGGTGGGCACCAACAACATCGACAGTAATTCGCGGCTGTGCATGTCCTCGGCGGTGGTCGGCTACAAACGCAGCCTCGGCGCCGACGCGCCGCCGTGCAGTTACGAAGACCTGGAGCTCAGCGACTGCGTGATGATCGTCGGCAGTAACATGGCCTACGCCCATCCGGTACTTTTCCGTCGACTGGAGGAAGCCAAATCCCGTCGCCCGCAGATGAAAGTCATCGTGATCGACCCGCGTCGCACCGACACCTGCGATTTGGCTGACCTGCATCTGGCGATTCTTCCGGGCACCGATGTCGCCTTGTTCCATGGGATTTTGCATCTGCTGTTGTGGGAAGACTGGATCGATCGCGATTTCATCAAGGCGCACACCGAAGGCCTCGCCGAACTCAAGACGCTGGTCCGCGATTACACCCCGCAAATGGTTTCGCAACTGTGCGGCATCAGCATCGAGCAACTGCAGCAATGCGCAGAATGGGTCGGCACTGCGCCGAGCTTCCTGTCGCTGTGGTGCATGGGCCTGAATCAGTCCAGCGCCGGCAGCGCGAAAAACAGCGCGCTGATCAATCTGCACTTGGCCACCGGGCAAATCGGCCGGCCCGGTGCAGGACCTTTCTCCCTGACGGGTCAGCCGAACGCCATGGGCGGGCGGGAAACCGGCAGTCTGTCCAATTTGCTGCCCGGTCACCGCGATGCCGCCAACCCGGAGCATCGCGCCGAGGTGGCGGCGTATTGGGGCGTGGAGAGCTTGCCCGAGGCGCCGGGCCTGAGCGCCATCGAACTGTTCGAAAACCTGCGCAGCGGCAAAATCAAAGCACTGTGGATTGCCTGTACCAATCCGGCGCAATCGATGCCTGATCAGAGCGCAGTCCGCGCAGCGCTTGAGGCCTGCCCTTTTGTGGTATTGCAGGAAGCTTTTCGCACCACCGAAACCGCTGCATTTGCCGACCTGCTGTTACCCGCCGCCAGTTGGGGCGAGAAAGAAGGTTCGGTGACCAACTCCGAGCGGCGCATTTCCCACGTGCGCAAAGCGGTTGTCGCACCGGGCGAAGCGCGGCCGGACTGGGCAATCACGGTGGATTTCGCACAGCGTCTGGAGAAACGTCTGCGTCCTCGGCAGCCAAGTCTGTTCGCTTTCGATCGACCTTCGCAGTTGTTTGATGAATTCAAAGCGCTGACCCGTGGGCGAGACCTGGATCTGTCCGGGATCAGTCATGCCTTGATCGACGAGATCGGTCCGCAGCAATGGCCCTTCCCTGCCGGCGCCCGCCAAGGCACGCCACGCTTGTACGGCGACGGCATTTTCCCTACAGCCAATGGTCGCGCGCAGTTCATTGCCGATCCGTACCGCGCCGCCAAGGAACAACGCGACGCGCGCTTTCCGCTGACTTTGATCACCGGTCGCCTGCGTGACCAGTGGCACGGCATGAGCCGCACCGGCACCGCCGCGCAATTGTTCGGCCACGTCAGCGAAGCCGTGCTGAGCCTGCACCCGGACGAGATGCGCCGGCATCGCTTGCAGCCCGGCGATCTGGTCAATCTGAAAAGCCGCCGTGGCGCGGTGATTGTTGCGGTCGGCAGCGACGACAGCGTGCGTCCGGGCCAGGCGTTCCTGCCGATGCACTGGGGCGATCGCTATCTCAAGGGCGGCGTCAACACGCTGACCTTGCCGGCGTTTGATCCGCTGTCCAAACAACCGGAGCTCAAGCACAGCGGCGTGCGTCTGGAGGCAGTCAATCTGCCTTGGCAACTGTTCGCCTTGATCGAGGGTGATGTTCAACGGCATTTCGAGACGCTACGACCGCTGTGCGAGGCGTTTTCCTACGTTAGCCTCAGCCTTGTCGGGCGTGAGCGGCCAGCGTTGCTGATACGCGCTGAACACGGCCAGGCGCCGGATCCACAGCTGCTGGGTGAGATCGACCAGTGTCTGTCACTGCTGGATGGCCCGGTTCTGGCCTATGACGATCCGCGTCGCGCCATTGGCAAGCGGGTGCGCATCGAAAACGGCCGTATCACTGCGATTCGCCTGGCCGGGGAAACCCTTGCGCAACACTGGTTGCAGAGCCTGTGGCTGGAGGGCCGCGCCGACCAACAACTGCGGCGCTGGCTGCTCGCGCCGATGAGCGCGCCGCCGGGCACTGTCGGAGCGATCGCCACCGACAAGACCTTGTGCAATTGCGAAAACGTCAGCCTCAACGCAGTCTGCGCCGGCATTCGCCAAGGCCTGGATCTGCAAGGCCTGAAAAAAACTCTCCGATGCGGTACGCAATGCGGCTCCTGCGTGCCGGAAATCAAGCGTCTGCTGGCTGCCGAAGCGCGGCCGGTCGCGGTCATTTAACGAGGACAACACCATGAATGCGAAAGTCTGGCTGGTGGGCGCAGGCCCTGGCGATCCGGAGTTGCTGACGCTCAAAGCGGTGCGCGCATTGCGCGAGGCCGATGTGGTGATGATCGATGATCTGGTCAATGACGCCGTGCTGGAGCACTGCCCGGCTGCGCGGGTGATCCCGGTGGGCAAACGCGGCGGCTGCCGTTCGACCCCGCAGGCGTTTATCCATCGGCTGATGCTGCGTTATGCCCGCCAGGGCAAATGCGTGGTGCGCCTGAAGGGCGGCGATCCGTGCATTTTCGGCCGCGGTGGCGAAGAAGCGCAGTGGTTGCGCGAGCGCGGGGTTGAAGTGGAATTGGTCAATGGCATCACCGCTGGGCTGGCCGGGGCGACGCAGTGCGATATTCCGCTGACGCTGCGTGGCGTGGCGCGCGGGGTGACGCTGGTGACTGCGCACACGCAGGATGACAGCCAGTTGAACTGGCAGGCGTTGGCGCAAGGCGGGACGACGCTCGTGGTTTACATGGGCGTGGCCAAGCTGGGCGAGATTCGTGATCAGCTGCTGGCCGGAGGGATGGCGGCGGATACGCCGGTGGCGATGATCGAAAACGCCTCTTTGGCGCATCAGCGTGAATGTCGCAGTGATTTGACTGCGATGGCTGAGGATGCCTCGGCGTTTGAATTGAAGAGCCCGGCGATTCTGGTGATTGGTGCGGTGGCGGCCGTTGCTCAAGAACAAAAGATCGCAGCTTTCGGTAGCTCCGGGTCGGCGTACAACGCGCAGGCGCTTTAAGCGGCGAAGCCAAATCGCAGACAAAGAAAAGCCCGGCCTGAGCCGGGCTTTTCCATCAGCGGCAGCTAATTACTTAGCTTGAGCTTCAACCTGCGCTTCTACGCGACGGTTTACAGCGCGGCCAGCGTCAGTTTTGTTGTCAGCAACTGGGCGGGATTCGCCGTAGCCAACAGACTGAACGCGGGACGATTCAACACCGTACTGGTTGGTCAGAACTTGCTTAACGGCGTTTGCACGACGCTCGGACAGTTTCTGGTTGTAAGCGTCAGGACCGACGGAGTCAGTGTGACCTTCAACAGTAGTGGTGGTGGATGGGTACTGCTTCATGAAGTCAGCCAGGTTCTTGATGTCGCCGTAGCTGTTTGGCTTGACTACCGACTTGTCGAAGTCGAATTTCACGTCCAGCTCAACACGAACAACTTCAGCAACTGCTGGGCAGCCATCAGCGTCAACGGTTACGTTGGCTGGGGTGTCCGGGCACTTGTCAACGTTGTCGCAAACGCCATCGTTGTCGCTGTCGGAGCAGACTTCAGCAGGTGCTGGAACTGGAGCAGCAGCTGGCTTGGAGCCGCCACCGAAGTTCACACCGATACCGACGCTAGGAGCCCACTCGGTGTCGCCCTGGTCGATGTTGTACTGAGCTTCAACGCCGGCACGGGCGTAGAAGTTCTCGGTGAAGTACAGCTTGGCACCGCCGCCAACGTTGGCGAAGGTGGAACGGTTACGACCGTTCGAACCGTTCTGGTCGATGCTCTGGTCAGAGAAACCGGCCGAAACGTATGGACGAATCATGTCGCCTGGGTTGTTGAAGTGGTACAGAGCGTCCAGAGCGGTGTTAGCGCCTTTGACGTTCTTGCCATCGTCGGCACGTACGTTGTGCACTTCGTCGTAGCCCAGACGCAGTTCAACGTCGTCGGTCAGGAAGTAACCGATCGAACCGCCGAACAGGTTGCCGTTGTTCTTGAAGTTACGAGCGCTGTCGAATTGTTCTTTCTTAGCGAAGCCTTCGATTTCAACTGCGCCTTGGCCTTGTGCCAGAGCGCCGATCGAAGTGGCGGCAATCAGAGAACCAATGGCCAAGCCCAAGGTGTTTTTCAGTTTCATCCGTTAAATCCCCATCTGGTGATTGTGAAGCAGTCCCGCAAACCGGGGGACAACTCGGCGGCAAGTCTATCAGAACTTGCCTACACGTAAGAGATATTTGCGCTGAACTAAGTTTCAGCAATGCCTGCAAATTTCTCACGCAATTTATCTAGAGCGCGTTTGTAACGCATTTTTGTCGCACTCAAACCCATGTGCATGATGTCTGCGATCTCCTGAAACTCCAGCTCTGCGACAAATCGTAGCACCAGAATTTCGCGGTCAATCGGATTCACATACACCAGCCAGCGATCAAGCCCACCCTTCTCCTCCGGCTTCGGCGCCTTTTCTTCAGACGCTTCTTCAAGAGGGTCCAGACTGAGAGCGTCCATCAAGCGACGCTTACGCCGTTCCTTCCGATACTGCGTGATGCATTCATTGTAAGTGATGCTGTAAAGCCAGGTTTTGAACTTCGATTTCCCCTCGAAGTTCTTCAGGCCGTACAGCACCTTCAGCATCACTTCCTGACAGACATCGTCTGCGTCGCGATCGTTCCCAAGATATCTCGCGCAGACGTTAAATAATGTTCGCTGGTAACGCCGCATCAACTCTTCGTAGGCGCGCGTTACGTGAAACAGCTCGGTATGCGAGCGCGCGACCAACTCCTCATCAGAGAGCTCGCGGGGGTCGTAGCGCGTGGATAGCGGTTGGGCTTTATTCAAAACAAGTCGTGCCGACAGTCAGGTCAATGTCCGCCACAACCAGCCTCGGCTGGCATTTTGCGGCGGCATACATTAGCAGGGTTTGCCGGTTTAGCGGCTACTCACATGCTGTTCCAGCAGGATCCGATTGGAGAGAGAGACTAGCTCACCCTCATCGGTCAGCAATGTGGTTTTAACCGTGCCGATCTCTTCGATCTGGCCTTCGACCTCGCCAACACGCACTTGTTGCCCAACCTCATACAGCTCACGCACATAGATTCCCGCAAGAATCTGACCGGCGATTTCCCGGCTTCCCAAACCCATGGCCAGCGCAACTGCCAGACCAACGGTAATCAAAACGATGACAATCACATGGTTCAGCAGGTCGGTCTTGACCTCGAGCTGGCTGATCGCCACCGAGATGCTGATGATGATCACCAGCCCCTGCGCGATCCGCCCCAACCCCGAAGCGTAGTCCAGGCCTACGCCTTCTGCTGCGCCGCGCACCAGCCCGTTGGCCAGTTGCGCCAGCAGGACACCGACCAGCAGCACCAGCGCGGCGCCGAACACTTTCGGCAGATACAACGCCAGCATGTCCAGCGTAGCTGAAACTCGCTCAAGGCCAAGGGATTCTGCCGCAGATACCAGAAAAATCAGCAGAACGAACCAGTAGACGATTTTACCGATCAGCGTCGAGATCGGCACCTGCAGCCCGGCACGCGACATCAGCTTGGTCAGCCCGGTGCCGCCCATCAGGCGATCGAGGCCCAGTTTGGCGAGCAATTTGGAGAGCAAGGTGTCGAGCAGCTTGGCCACGACGAAACCCAACAGCAGCACAACCAGTGCGCCGAACAGGTTCGGAATGAAGTTAGCGACTTTGGTCCACAACGCAGTCATTGCAGTGACGAGGCTCTGAGTCCAGAGATCAAGTTCCATATTCAATCAGCCTTATCAGCAGTGCGAGCAGTGGTTTTACGGAGACGGGAAACCGGCGAGACATGCGCCGAGCCATTGTTCAGGGCGATCATCAGCGCGGGCAGCCAGCGGCCCAGCAGGCTGAACAGATCACCGGCGCCGACCTGGCGGTTGGCGGTTTTGAGTACGCGGCCCAGGCACGCATCGTCGTCGCGGCTGGACGGCGAAGCGTTGAGCATGTCGCGCAAAGACTGTTCAAACGGATCGTGCATACGCACCTCTCGTGATGTCTGTGAAAGACGCGGGCAGATTTGCTCGGGTCACATGCGCCATGTTCACACCCAGCGCAATCGACGGAACAACCACCACTGGCCGAATGCCAGGGCGAGCACCGTCAGACAGGCGATCAGGAAGCCATACGGGCTTTCGGCGAACGGAATACCGCCGACATTGATGCCGAGCAGACCGGTGATGAAACTCATCGGCAAAAAGATGCAGGTAATGATGCCGAAGCGGTACATGGTGCGGTTCATGTGCACGCTCAAACGCCGGTCTTCGGCCTCCAGCACAAGCCCCACGCGCTCTCGGGTCAATTCGAGCTCTTCCAGATAACGGGTCAGGCTGTTGTTCAACTCGTTCCAGTAGTCGGCGTCGTCTTCGACGAACCACGGCAGTTTGATCCGCGTCAGCTGGCCGAAAATATCCCGCTGTGGGGCGAGAAAACGCTTCAGCCCGGCCGCTCTGCGACGGATGTGCAAAATCGCCCCATGCTCGGGCGTATACCGTTCGTCGGCGTCGAGCTTTTCTTCTTCCTCATCGACCACTTCCGACAGGCATGTGACCAGATCCTGCACTTTATTCGTGAGGAACTGCGCCAGATACAGCATCAATTCCGAGGAAGTTCTCGGCCCTTTGCCCTCAACCAGCAGCGCCAGCAACTCATCCGTAGCCCGCAACGGGCGCAAACGCAGGGAAATCACGCGCTGAGCGGAGGCGAAAATCCGCACCGAGACCATGTCTTCCGGCTCGGCGCCGGGATTGAGATTGACCCCGCGCAGAAACAGCAACAGCTCAAAGTCGGGCAATGGCAACAGACGCGGGCGGGTGTTCTCTTCCAGCAATAGATCGCAGGTGAATTCATTGAGCCCGCTGGATTTACGCAGCCAGGTCTGGGTCTGCGGATGGCTGCGATCCCAGTGCAGCCACAGGCTTTCATGGGCCTGCAGCTGCAAATCGTCGAGCTCAGTCCGGGCTATCGAACGCGCACCGCCCTTGCCGTCCAGCACCAGGGCATGCACCAGCCCCCATTGCGCGTTTTCTTCCTCGAACATCCGCATCCCTTGTCGAAAAGCTTATTCAGGCATTTTCAGCGGGCTCGGCGACACGATCACGCCGTTGTTGTCCGCATAAATGTACTGGCCCGGGTGGAACGTCACGCCGGCGAAAGTCACCGGGACGTTGAGGTCGCCAATGCCGCGCTTGTCGGTTTTCATCGGGTGGCTGGCCAGCGCCTGCACGCCGAGATCGGTCTGGGCGATGACGTCGACGTCACGGATGCAACCGTAGATCACCAGCCCTTCCCAACCGTTCTGCGCAGCCTTGGCGGCGATCATGTCGCCCAGCAGGGCGCGGCGCAGCGAACCGCCGCCATCGACCACCAGCACTTTGCCTTTGCCGTTGAGTTCGGCCTGCTCCTTGACCAGCGAATTGTCTTCGAAGCACTTGATGGTCACGATTTCGCCGCCGAAGGAATCCCGGCCGCCGAAATTGCTGAACATCGGTTCCAGCACCTGCACCAGCTCCGGGTAGGCGTCGCACAGGTCAGGCGTAAGGTAATGTTCCATCGAAAAACTCCTGTAACAAGGAAGACGATCAAGGATGCCGCATTCTGATGAGACGAGTTCCGGCGGTCGCTGTTTACCTTAGTCCATGCCATGGTCGCTGAGCGAACCTGAACCGCGGCTGAAACGTTATCGCTAAACAGTCACGAAATATGACCAGAACCGCACAATGCGTCATATCTTAGCCGCAAGCCAGGCTGAACGGAACGCCCCTCACACCGCAGCGGCCAGATCCGTCGTCTGCGCCAGCAATGGCGTCTGCTGATCGTTCAACCAGCGCGCCACCAGCGGCCATACCTCAGCCTGCGCTGCTTTGCTCACCAACATTTCGACATGGCCGAAATTATCCGAGAAGCCCTGCTCGCGGCCCAAGTTGATGAACTGCTTGTGCTCGGAGCCGATCTGCTCGAACAGCTTGCGGCAGGCCCACGCCGGATCCTGATGATCGCCCGCCGCCGTCACGGCCAGCACCGGCAGCTGAACATCGGCAAGCCCGGCCCACCAGTCCTTGTCCTTGTCGCCGAAGCGTCCGAACAAGCCGTACCAGCGCATGCTTTCGATGGCCAGGCCGATCGGCTCGTCTTCCGGACCGCGTTTGAGGCGTGAGCCGGACAGCTGCGCGAACCGCTTGAGAATGAAGCGCCCGCCCCACTCCACCGGTGGGATTTTCAACGGCCAGTAGGTGCGGCTGACCTGAGTGCCGAAAAACGCCGCCGAAGCCACGGCCGGTTCGCCGAGGTATTCGCCGCCGAGTGCCGCCGCCAAGGTGATGCCGCCCAGGGAATGGCCGATCCAGTGCGGGATCTGTCCGCTCTGCTCACGCACGAACGCGGCAATCGCCGGCAGATCGTAGCGGGCGTAGTCGGCCACGCGGTTGCGCCGGTAGTCCTCATTGCGCTGGGACAGGCCGTGACCGCGCATTTCCGGAATCCACACGTCGAAGCCCAGCCGCGTCAGATACGCGCCGAGCCCGAGGCCTTTGGGGGAAAACCAGAAGCGCCGATTGGAAAAGCTGCCGTGCAACAGAATCACCGGCACGCCGCGTGGCGCCATGTCATCGGCCATGCCCAGGCGGGTGACGGCGATCTCCACGGACCAGTCCGGGCTATTGCCGGGTTTCAATCGATAGACGTCTTCGCTCAGATCGCCGCGCCGCTCGGCGCTGATCAGCGCGACAGGAAACAGGTTGCTGCTGCTTTGCATAATGCTCTTGCACAAAAAAGGGCGGCATCCGCTGGAGCCCGCCCTACTTCAATCTCAAGGCCCGCTCCCACATGGGGCGCGGGCCAATTACATACTGATCAAGCCTGACCTTCGGCGAGGAAGAACCAGGTTTCCAGCACGGTGTCCGGGTTCAACGACACGCTTTCGATGCCCTGTTCCATCAGCCAACGGGCCAGATCCGGGTGATCGGAAGGCCCCTGACCGCAGATGCCGATGTACTTGCCGGCCTTGTTGCACGCCTGAATCGCGTTCGACAGCAGCTTCTTGACCGCTGGATTACGCTCGTCGAACAAGTGAGCGATGATCCCCGAATCGCGGTCCAGACCCAAAGTGAGCTGGGTCAGGTCGTTGGAGCCAATCGAGAAACCGTCGAAGAATTCGAGGAATTCCTCAGCGAGAATCGCGTTGGATGGCAGTTCGCACATCATGATCACGCGCAGACCATTCTCGCCGCGTTTCAAGCCGTTTTCGGCGAGCAGATCGACGACCTGGCTGGCTTCGCCGAGAGTACGGACGAACGGCACCATGATTTCAACGTTGGTCAGGCCCATCTCGTTGCGCACACGTTTCAGCGCGCGGCATTCGAGTTCGAAGCAGTCGCGGAACGATTCGCTGATGTAACGCGAAGCACCACGAAAGCCCAGCATCGGGTTCTCTTCTTCCGGCTCGTAGAGCTTGCCGCCGATCAGGTTGGCGTATTCGTTGGACTTGAAGTCCGACAGACGCACGATGACTTTTTTCGGCGTGAACGCTGCAGCCAGGGTGCTGATGCCTTCAACCAGCTTGTCGACGTAGAAGTCGACCGGGTCGCTGTAACCGGCAATACGCTTGTCGACGCTGTCCTTGATTTCCTGCGGCAGGCCGTCGTAGTTCAACAGCGCTTTCGGGTGCACGCCGATCATGCGGTTGATGATGAATTCCAGACGCGCCAGACCGACGCCGGCGTTCGGCAATTGGGCGAAGTCGAAGGCGCGGTCCGGGTTGCCGACGTTCATCATGATCTTGAACGGCAGCTCCGGCATGGCGTCGACGGAGTTCTTCTTGATGTCGAAGCCCAGTTCGCCTTCGAAGATGTAGCCGGTGTCGCCTTCGGCGCAAGACACGGTCACGCCCTGGCCATCCTTCAGCAGCTGGGTGGCGTTGCCGCAACCTACCACCGCCGGGATGCCCAACTCACGGGCGATGATCGCCGCGTGGCAGGTACGCCCGCCACGGTTGGTGACGATGGCGCTGGCGCGCTTCATCACTGGTTCCCAGTCCGGATCGGTCATGTCGGATACCAGAACGTCGCCCGGCTGGACTTTGTCCATTTCCGAGACGTCTTTGATGATCCGTACTTTACCGGCGCCGATGCGCTGGCCGATCGCCCGACCTTCCACCAGCACGGTGCCGGTTTCCTTGAGCAGGTAACGTTCCATCACGTTGGCCTGGGTGCGGCTTTTCACGGTTTCCGGACGCGCCTGAACGATGTACAGCTTGCCGTCGTCACCGTCCTTGGCCCACTCGATGTCCATCGGGCAGCCGTAGTGCTTCTCGATGATCATCGCCTGCTTGGCCAGCTCGCTGACTTCGGCGTCGGTCAGGCAGAAACGCGCGCGCTCGGCCTTGTCTACATCGACGGTCTTGACCGAACGACCGGCCTTGGCCTCGTCGCCGTAGATCATCTTGATGGCTTTGCTGCCCAGGTTGCGACGCAGGATGGCCGGACGACCGGCTTCCAGGGTGCCTTTGTGTACGTAGAACTCATCCGGGTTGACCGCGCCTTGTACGACGGTTTCGCCCAGGCCGTAAGCGCCGGTGATGAACACCACGTCACGGAAACCGGATTCGGTATCGAGGGTGAACATCACGCCGGCGGTGCCGGTTTCCGAACGCACCATGCGCTGCACGCCAGCCGACAGGGCGACCAGTTTGTGGTCGAAGCCCTGGTGCACGCGGTAGGAAATCGCACGGTCGTTGAACAGCGAAGCGAACACCTCTTTGGCGGCGCGGATAACGTTTTCCACACCACGGATGTTCAGGAAGGTTTCCTGCTGACCGGCGAAGGACGCGTCCGGCAAGTCTTCGGCGGTGGCGGAAGAACGCACGGCCACGGCCACGTCAGGGTTGCCGGCCGACAGCGCGGCGAACGCGGTGCGGATCT
Organism: Pseudomonas iranensis; assembly: GCF_014268585.2. Classification (NCBI taxonomy): domain Bacteria; kingdom Pseudomonadati; phylum Pseudomonadota; class Gammaproteobacteria; order Pseudomonadales; family Pseudomonadaceae; genus Pseudomonas; species Pseudomonas iranensis. Next base: position 2,149,769 of record NZ_CP077092.1, on the reverse strand, counting down.
CGGTGTTGAGCTTTTCAGGGAATTCGGCGTCCATGATCCATTGACGGATCTGCGCACCGGTCTTGGCCAGGGCATTGACGTCGTCGACGTCGAGCGCGTCGAGGGCCTTGTGGATCTGATCGTTCAGGCCGCTCAGTTCGAGGAAGTCACGATAGGCCTGAGCCGTCGTGGCGAAGCCGCCGGGGACCGAAACACCGGCGCCTGCCAGGTTACTGATCATCTCGCCCAGGGATGCGTTCTTGCCCCCCACATGCTCAACATCGTGTTTGCCGAGCTTATCGAGGGAAACTACGTACTCTACCAAGGTGATCTCTCCACTAACTGTGTTGGAAAAGCTCAGAAACCGGCGGCCCGGGGGAGCCTTGGCCGGTTGTATGGCCTGGACCTGGAAAATAAGTGAGAATGCGGGCCAATGGCGGCCGGCAAATCGCGCCTATCATATCCAAGATTCGTTACTAGCTTAAGGCCCAAGGTGCAAATGAAACGATCTGCTTTCTTCATCTCCGATGGCACCGGCATTACCGCCGAAACCCTGGGTCAAAGCCTGTTGGCGCAGTTCGAAAACATTACCTTCAGCAAATTCACGCGGCCCTACATCGACAGCGTGGAAAAAGCGCGGGCCATGGTACAACAAATCAACAAAGCCGCTGAAACCGACGGCTTTCGCCCGATCATCTTCGACACCATCGTCAATCAGGACATTCGTGAGATTCTCGCAACGTCCAATGGTTTCATGATCGACATTTTCTCGACCTTCCTCGCGCCGCTCGAACAGGAGCTCACCGAGCATTCTTCCTATACCGTGGGCAAGTCCCATTCCATCGGGCACAACTCCAATTACATGGAGCGCATCGAGGCGGTGAACTTCGCCCTCGACAACGATGACGGCGCGCGCACCCACTATTACGACAAAGCCGATCTGATACTAGTGGGCGTGTCGCGATGCGGCAAAACGCCGACGTGTCTGTATATGGCCATGCAGTTCGGCATCCGCGCGGCCAACTATCCGCTGACCGAAGACGACATGGAACGCCTGACCCTGCCGACGGCCCTGCGCGCCCATCAGCACAAGCTGTTCGGCCTGACCATCGACCCCGACCGCCTCACTGCGATTCGCAACGAGCGCAAGCCCAACAGCCGTTATTCGAGCTACGCCCAGTGCGAATTCGAAGTGCGCGAAGTGGAGAACCTGTTCCGCCGCGAGAACATTCCGCACATCAATTCCACGCATTTCTCGGTGGAAGAGATTTCGGCGAAGATTCTCGTGGAAAAAGGCGTTGAGCGGCGGTTCAAGTAGTCCGGCGTTGCCTGATCTGGCGCCTTCGCGAGCAAGCTCGCTCCCACAGTGGACCTGCATCGTAACGACTGTGGGAGCGAGCCTGCCCGCGAAGAACGATAACGCGGTCTGTCAGAGCACAAACAGATCGATGAATCGATTCACCGCTGTGGCTTCCAGCCGCGCCTGATCCTCACAGAGCGCAAATATCTCAGCGCAACGCTGGCCGGCAAACCGCGTGGCCAGGTTGGCCTTGAACTTGTCTTCCAGCAACGGAATGCCTTCGGCGCGGCGGCGGCGATGGCCGATCGGGTACTCCACCACGACGTTGTCGGTGCTGCTGCCGTCCTTGAAAAACACCTGCACGGCGTTGGCAATCGAGCGTTTGTCAGGCTCAAGGTATTCGCGGGTGAAGCGCGGTTCTTCAACGATGACCATTTTTTCGCGCAGCACGTCGATGATCGGATGCGCCTTGTGGAAGGCGTCTTCGTAGTGCTCAGCCACCAGATTGCCGAATGCCAGCGGCACGGCGGTCATGTATTGCAGGCAGTGGTCGCGGTCGGCGGCATTGGCCAGCGGGCCGACCTTGGAAATGATGCGGATCGCCGATTCATGGGTGGTGATGACGATGCGGTCGATCTCATGCAGGCGATTGCGAACCAGCGGATGCAAGGTCACCGCCGCCTCGCATGCCGTCTGCGCATGGAATTCGGCGGGGAAACTGATCTTGAACAGCACGTTTTCCATCACGTAACTGCCGAACGGCCGGGAGAAGCTGAAAGCGCGTTTGTCCTCGGGCTTCAGCGCCAGATCGTTGTTGGTGTGGCTGAACGATACGTCATAGAACCCCCACTGCTTCGCGCTCAACACACCGGGAATGCCCATCTCACCGCGCATGGCGATGTCGGCCAGACGCACGCCGCGACTCGCCGCATCCCCCGCCGCCCAGGATTTGCGCGAGCCGGCGTTCGGCGCATGCCGATAAGTGCGCAGTGCCTGACCGTCGGCGAAGGCGTGGGACAGTGCCGACAACAGCTGCTCGCGATTGGCGCCCATCAGTCGGGCGCTGACGGCAGTTGATGCGACTTTCACCAGAATGACGTGATCCAGTCCTACCCGGTTGAAGGAGTTTTCCAGAGCGATCACGCCTTGAATCTCGTGGGCCATGATCATTGCTTCCAGCACATCGCGGACCGTCAGCGGCGCCTCACCGTTGGCGACGCGTTTTTGCGACAGGTGATCGGCAACGGCGAGGATGGCGCCGAGGTTGTCCGATGGATGGCCCCATTCGGCGGCGAGCCAGGTGTCGTTGTAGTCGAGCCAGCGGACAATGCAGCCGATATCCCACGCGGCTTTGACCGGATCGAGACGATAAGGGGTACCTGGCACTCGTGCACCGAACGGTACAACCGTGCCCTCGACGATCGGGCCGAGGTGTTTCGTGCATTCGGGGAAACGCAGGGCCAGCAGACCGCAGCCCAGCGTGTCGATCAGGCAGTTGCGCGCGGTGTTCAGCGCCTCGGCGGATTCGGGCTTGAAGGTGAGGACGTAGTCGGCGATGTCCTGCAGGACTGCGTCGTAATCGGGGCGGTTGTTCAGGTCGACGTTGGCGCTCACGGTGGTTCTCCTGTTCGGGGAAATGAGTGGTTGGGTCTTCCTCAGGGGCTTGGCTGGTTTATGGTTCGTGGTGTCTGGTTTCTTTGTGTTGTGTCAGAGGGTAGCCCCTCACCCTAGCCCTCTCCCGAGGGAGAGGGGACCGATTGGGGGATGCCGTGGAGGTTCACCGACCTGAAAGTCCATCGCTGAATCCATAATCGTCTCGATCTCTCAGGTCGATGTACCTCGCAAGACACCTCGGTCAGCCCCCTCTCCCTCAGGGAGAGGGCTGGGGTGAGGGTAAAATGTCGAGTCAGAACGAGTCAGCAGGCACGCGGACGTAACCTTCCATGAGCACCCGCGCACTGCGGCTCATGATGGCTTTCTTCACCACCCACTCGCCGTTCTCCAGCGTCGCCTCGGCGCCCACGCGCAACGTCCCGGACGGATGGCCGAAACGCACCGCATTGCGCTCAATCCCACCAGCAGCAAGATTGACCAACGTGCCGGAAATCGCTGCCGCCGTGCCGATCGCCACTGCCGCCGTGCCCATCATTGCGTGGTGCAGCTTGCCCATCGACAACGCGCGCACCAGCAGATCGACATCACCAGCGGCAATCGCTTTACCACTCGACGCTACGTAATCCGCAGGCTTGGCGACGAATGCTACTTTCGGCGTGTGCTGCCGCTTGGCGGCTTCTTCCAGATTGGCGATCAGGCCCATGCGCAACGCACCGTAGGCACGGATCGTCTCGAACATCAGCAGCGCTTTTGGATCTCCGTTGATCGCGCCCTGGAGTTCGGTGCCGGTGTAACCGATGTCTTCGGCGTTGACGAATATCGTCGGGATCCCGGCGTTGATCATGGTCGCCTTGAACGTGCCGACACCCGGCACTTCGAGTTCATCGACCAGATTGCCGGTGGGGAACATCGAGCCACCGCCGCCCTCTTCTTCCGCCGCCGGATCCATGAATTCGACCTGCACTTCGGCCGCCGGAAAGGTCACGCCGTCGAGTTCGAAATCACCGGTTTCCTGCACTTCGCCGTTGGTGATCGGCACGTGGGCGATGATGGTCTTGCCGATGTTGGCCTGCCACACGCGCACCACCGCCACACCGTTGTGCGGAATGCGGCTGGCGTCGACCAGACCGTTGCTGATGGCGAACGAACCGACCGCCGCCGAGAGATTGCCGCAGTTGCCGCTCCAGTCGACGAACGGCTTGTCGATCGACACCTGGCCGAACAGGTAATCGACGTCGTGATCGGCGCGGGTGCTTTTCGACAGGATTACGGTTTTGCTGGTGCTCGACGTCGCGCCGCCCATGCCGTCGATCTGCTTGTCGTAGGCATCGGGGCTGCCGATCACTCGCAGCAACAAAGCGTCGCGCGCCGGGCCTGGAACCTGCGCTGCTTCGGGCAGATCGGTGAGGCTGAAGAACACGCCTTTGCTGGTGCCGCCGCGCATGTAAGTCGCAGGGATTCTGATTTGTGGTGCGTGAGCCATGGTGCTCCTTACCGAAGGCATGGGACTTGAAATCCCATGCCCAAACGTTGATTTAAACGGCTACCGCCGATCCTTCGAGGAAGTCCTGAGCAAAGCGCTGCAACACGCCGCCGGCCTCGTAGATCGACACTTCTTCAGCGGTATCGAGACGGCAGGTCACCGGCACTGCGACGCGCTCGCCATTCTTGCGATTGATCACCAGCGTCAGATCCGCACGCGGCTTGCGCTCGCCGATCACGTCGTAGGTTTCGCTGCCATCGATGGCCAGAGTGTGGCGGTTGGTGCCGGGTTTGAATTCCAGCGGCAACACGCCCATGCCCACCAGGTTGGTGCGGTGAATGCGTTCGAAACCTTCAGCGGCAATCGCCTCGACGCCGGCCAGGCGCACGCCTTTCGCCGCCCAGTCGCGGGACGACCCCTGACCGTAGTCAGCGCCAGCGATGATGATCAGCGGCTGCTTGCGCTGCATGTAGGTTTCGATGGCTTCCCACATGCGCATGACCTGGCCTTCCGGCTCGACACGCGCCAGCGAACCCTGCTTGACCTTGCCGTTTTCCACGACCATTTCGTTGAACAGTTTCGGGTTGGCGAAGGTCGCGCGCTGGGCGGTCAGGTGGTCGCCACGGTGGGTGGCGTAGGAGTTGAAGTCCTCTTCCGGCAGGCCCATTTTCGCCAGGTATTCGCCGGCGGCGCTGTCGAGCATGATCGCGTTCGATGGCGACAGGTGATCAGTGGTGATGTTGTCCGGCAGCACCGCCAGCGGGCGCATGCCCTTCAGCGGACGGGCGCCGGCCAGCGCGCCTTCCCAGTACGGCGGACGGCGGATGTAGGTGCTCATCTCACGCCAGTCGTACAGCGGCGCGACTTTCGGCCCGGTGTCTTCATGCACGGCGAACATCGGAATATAGACCTGACGGAACTGCTCAGGCTTGACCGAAGACTTCACCACCGCATCGATTTCTTCATCGCTCGGCCAGATGTCTTTCAGGCGAATTTCCCGACCATCGACCACGCCCAGCACATCCTTTTCGATATCGAAACGGATGGTCCCGGCGATCGCGTAGGCAACCACCAGCGGCGGCGAGGCGAGGAATGCCTGTTTGGCGTACGGGTGAATGCGGCCGTCGAAGTTGCGGTTGCCGGAAAGCACAGCGGTCGCGTACAGATCGCGGTCGATGATCTCTTGCTGGATCAGCGGATCGAGGGCGCCGGACATGCCGTTGCAAGTGGTGCAGGCAAACGCCACGACGCCGAAACCGAGTTGTTCCAGCTCAGTGGTCAACCCCGCTTCGTCGAGGTACAGCGCCACGGTTTTCGAGCCCGGCGCCAGCGAAGATTTGACCCACGGCTTGCGGGCCAGGCCGAGCTTGTTGGCATTGCGCGCCAACAGGCCGGCGGCGATGACGTTGCGCGGGTTGCTGGTGTTGGTGCAACTGGTGATGGCGGCGATGATCACCGCGCCGTCGGGCATTTGCCCCGGCACGTCATCCCACTGGCCGGAGATGCCTTTGGCCGCCAGATCGGACACCGCAACGCGGGCGTGCGGGTTGCTCGGGCCGGCCATGTTGCGCACCACCGAGGACAAATCGAAGGTCAGGCCGCGCTCGTATTGCGCACCTTTGAGGCTGTCAGCCCAAAGCCCGGTCAACTTGGCGTATTGCTCGACCAATTGAACCTGCTGGTCTTCACGGCCGGTCAGTTTCAGGTAATCGATGGTCTGCTGGTCGATGTAGAACATCGCCGCCGTGGCGCCGTATTCCGGGGCCATGTTGGAGATGGTCGCGCGGTCACCGAGGGTCAGCGCTGCCGCCCCTTCACCGAAGAATTCCAGCCATGCGCCAACGACTTTCTGCTTGCGCAGGTATTCGGTCAGGGCCAGGACCATGTCGGTGGCGGTGATGCCCGGTTGCAGCTTGCCGGTCAGTTCGACGCCAACGCTTTCCGGCAGACGCATCCACGACGCACGGCCGAGCATCACGCTCTCGGCTTCGAGGCCGCCAACGCCGATGGCGATCACACCGAGCGCATCGACGTGCGGCGTGTGGCTGTCGGTGCCGACGCAGGTGTCGGGGAACGCCACGCCTTCGCGCACCTGAATCACCGGCGACATTTTCTCCAGGTTGATCTGGTGCATGATGCCGTTGCCCGGCGGGATCACATCGACGTTCTTAAAGGCCTTTTTGGTCCAGTTGATGAAGTGGAAACGGTCTTCGTTGCGGCGATCTTCGATGGCGCGGTTCTTCTCGAAGGCCTGGGCATCGAAACCGCCCGCCTCAACGGCCAGAGAGTGGTCGACGATCAACTGCGTCGGCACCACCGGATTGACCTGCGCCGGGTCGCCGCCCTGCAAAGCGATGGCATCACGCAGGCCGGCAAGGTCGACCAGCGCGGTCTGGCCGAGGATGTCATGGCAGACCACCCGCGCCGGGAACCACGGGAAATCCAGATCGCGCTTGCGTTCGATCAGTTGCTTGAGGGAATCGGTGAGCGTGGCCGGGTCGCAGCGACGCACGAGGTTTTCCGCCAGCACGCGGGAGGTGTACGGCAGGGTGTCGTAGCTGCCAGGCGCAATCGCCTCGACCGCCGCGCGGGTGTCGAAGTAATCCAGCGGCGTGCCGGGCAGGTTCTTGCGGAATTCTGTGTTCATCGGGTCAGGACTCGGGTCACGGTGGTTGCAAAGGGTGAGGCCAGACACCTGAGTTGCACACCGTCCACTGTGGGAGCGAGCCTGCTCGCGAAAGCGGTAGATCAGTCGACATCCTTGGTGGATGCCAGTCCGTCTTCGCGAGCAGGCTCGCTCCCACAGGGTCTAGCGGGGCTCTCTGGTTCCGGGTCAGCTCACCATTCAGCGACGTTCGATTGGCACGAACTTGCGCTGTTCGACGCCGGTGTATTCGGCGCTTGGGCGGATGATGCGGTTGTTGGCGCGTTGTTCGAACACGTGCGCGGCCCAGCCGGTCAGGCGCGAGCAGACGAAGATCGGCGTGAACAGCTTGGTCGGGATGCCCATGAAGTGGTACGCCGAGGCATGGTAGAAGTCGGCATTAGGGAACAATTTCTTCTGCTCCCACATGGTCTTGTCGATGGCTTCCGAGACTGGGAACAACACTTTGTCACCGACCTCGTCCGCGAGTTTTTTCGCCCAGCCCTTGATCACCTCGTTGCGCGGGTCGCTGTCCTTATAGATCGCGTGGCCGAAGCCCATGATCTTGTCCTTGCGCTCGAGCATGCCGAGGGTGCCTTTGATCGCCTCTTCCGGCGAACCGAAGCGCTCGATCATTTCCATCGCCGCTTCGTTGGCGCCGCCGTGCAACGGGCCGCGCAGCGAACCGATCGCCGCCGTCACGCACGAGTACAGATCCGACAACGTCGAGGCGCAAACCCGTGCGGTGAAGGTCGAGGCATTGAATTCGTGTTCGGCGTAGAGGATCAGCGACACGTTCATCACTTTGACGTGCAGTTCACTCGGTTTCTTGCCGTGCAGCAAGTGCAGGAAGTGGCCACCTATGGTTGGCTCGTCGCTGACGCAGTCGATGCGCTTGCCGTCGTGGCTGAAGCGATACCAGTAGCACATGATCGCCGGGAACGCGGCGAGCAGACGGTCGGTCTTGTCGCGCTGTTCGGAGAAGTCTTTCTCCGGTTCGATGTTGCCGAGGAATGAGCAACCGGTGCGCATGACGTCCATCGGGTGGGCGTCGGCGGGAATGCGTTCAAGCACTTCTTTCAAAGCTTGCGGCAGGTCGCGCAGCTTGCTCAGTTTGCTTTGATAGTCGGCCAGTTGCGCTTTGGTCGGCAGTTCGCCGTACAGCAGCAGATAGGCGACTTCTTCAAATTGCGCGTCGGCGGCCAGTTCACGCACGTCGTAGCCGCGATAGGTCAGCCCGGCACCGGCCTGGCCCACGGTGGACAATGCGGTTTGCCCGGCAACCTGGCCACGGAGCCCGGCGCCACTGAGTACTTTTGCTTCGGCCATTGTGTTCTCCAATCTTCTTGAATTTGTATGGGGAAACTTGTGGGAGCGAGCCTGCTCGCGAAGAGTGCATCAGGGACACCGCGTTATCGTTGGCGCCCATTCGCGAGCAGGCTCGCTCCCACAGGGTTTTGTTCAGCCTTTTTTCTGTGCAAACAACGCATCGAGCTTCTGCTCGAACGTGTGGTAATCGATACGATCGTAGAGCTCCATGCGAGTCTGCATGGTGTCGATGACATTCTGTTGCGTGCCATCGCGGCGGATCGCGGTGTAGACGTTTTCCGCTGCCTTGTTCATCGCGCGGAACGCCGACAGCGGATACAGCACCAGCGAGACGTCGGCGCCGGCAAGTTGTTCGGTGGTGTACAGCGGCGTTGCGCCGAACTCGGTGATGTTGGCCAGGATCGGTGCTTTCACACGGTTGGCGAACAGCTTGTACATGTCCAGTTCGGTAATCGCCTCCGGGAAGATCATGTCGGCGCCGGCCTCGATGCACGCCGCCGCACGATCGAGTGCCGATTCCAGACCTTCCACTGCCAGTGCGTCGGTACGCGCCATGATCACGAAGCTGTCATCGGTACGGGCATCGACGGCGGCTTTGATACGATCGACCATTTCCTGCTGGCTGACGATTTCTTTATTGGGGCGATGGCCGCAGCGCTTGGCGCCGACTTGGTCCTCAATGTGAATCGCCGCCGCGCCGAACTTGATCATCGACTTGACCGTACGCGCCACGTTGAAGGCCGACGAGCCAAAACCGGTGTCGACATCCACCAGCAGCGGCAGGTCGCAAACGTCGGTGATACGGCGCACGTCGGTCAGCACATCATCCAGCCCGGTGATGCCCAGATCCGGCACGCCAAGCGAGCCTGCGGCCACGCCGCCGCCGGACAGGTAGATCGCCTTGAAACCGGCGCGCTTGGCCAGCAGCGCGTGGTTGGCGTTGATCGCGCCGACCACTTGCAAAGGATGCTCGCTGGCGACCGCATCGCGGAAGCGCTGGCCCGGCGTGTTCAGGTTGGAAGTCATGCATCACCTCGTTCAGTGGCTGTCTTGTTGTGGGCGCCGTCCTCGTAGTGACGGGCGATGTTGCGTTTAGAGGCGCCGATGTGGCGGCGCATCAACAATTCCGCGAGCTCGCCGTCACGGTCGGCGATGGCATCGAGAATGCGGTGGTGTTCGGCGAAGGCCTGGTGCGGGCGGTTCGGCGTGGTGGAAAACTGGATGCGGTACATGCGCACCAGTTGATACAGCTCGCCGCAGAGCATCTGCGTCAGCGTGCGATTGCCGCTGCCCTGGATGATCCGGTAATGAAAGTCGAAGTCGCCTTCCTGCTGGTAGTAACCGACGCCGGCCTGAAACGCCGCATCGCGCTCGTGGGTTTCCAGAACCCGGCGCAGTTCGTCGATTTCCTCAACGCTCATGCGCTCGGCGGCGAGGCGGCAGGCCATGCCTTCGAGGGATTCACGGATTTCATAGAGTTCAATCAATTCGGCATGGCTGAGCGAGACCACCCGCGCACCGACGTGCGGCACGCGCACCAGCAGGCGCTGGCCTTCCAGACGATGGATCGCCTCACGCAGCGGACCCCGACTGATGCCATAGGTGCGCGCCAGCTCCGGTTCGGAGATCTTGCTGCCCGGGGCGATTTCGCCTTTGACGATAGCCGCCTGAATGCGCCGGAAGACGTTTTCCGACAGCGTCTCGGAATCGTCGCCGCTGATGACCGGGGGATCGAGTTGATCCAGCATGATTGTCGACACCTTTAAATCCAATGCGGCAAAAACTAGCCAATCTGGCCCGATGAGTCAAAGGATAAATAGGTATTGTCGACAATCGTCTAATAACCGCAATCTACGGGGCACTCAGCCAGTAGGGGAGCGAGCTTGCTCGCGAAAGCGGAATGTCAGTCAACGTGGCTTCGAATGGCACGCCGCCTTCGCGAGCAAGCTCGCTCCCATAGGGGCTGCCACAAGGATAATTGCTCAACGCCTATGGGTCGGCGCAAGCGCTGGCGCCATAAAACCACCGTGCTAGAATGCCGCCCGCATTTGCGGGTCTTTGTACGGCTTGCCATAAAAAGCTGCCAGGCACACGCGGGGGCTTGCGCACGGTTGTGCGGGCACCTGAACCGATAACGGAACGCTGCGCACCAGGATTTATGAGACTCAAGCCTTTCCCCACCTTTTTTGCTCTGTTTTGCCTGCCCGGCCTCGCCGCCGCGGGGGAAAAAACCGTGTACGGCCTCAACGAATACGCTTCGCTTGACGGCATCAATCTCGAAGTCGCGGCCAAACTCGATACCGGGGCGAAAACCGCCTCGCTGAGCGCCCGCGACATCAAACGCTTCAAACGCAACGGTGAATCCTGGGTACGTTTCTACCTGGCGATCGACACCGCGCATTCGCACCCCATCGAACGGCCGCTGGCTCGCGTCAGCAAGATCAAGCGCCGCGCCGGCGACTACGATCCGGAAGAAGGCAAGCAGTACACCGCCCGTCCGGTGATCGAGCTGGATATCTGCATGGGTTCGGCAATGCGCAGCATCGAAGTGAACCTCACCGACCGAAGTGCGTTCCAATACCCGCTTTTGATCGGCTCCGAGGCGCTGAAACGCTTCGACGCGCTGGTCGACCCCAGTCTTAAATACGCTGCCGGCAAACCTGCCTGCACCATCGCCGCTCATACCGCCGAGTAATTTCCATGCGTTCTCTAACCTTCCACCTGAAAATCCTGATCGCCGTGCTGGTGCTGCTGGGCGTTTCGGTTACGGCCTATCAGATTTTCGTGCTCGGCATCCCGGTGACCGAAGACGCCACCGACGACCTGTGGAACATCGACGCCAAGGTCGAGTTCGTCGCCAGCACCAAGGACCCGGTGAAGATCCAGATGTTCGTGCCGCCGCTGAGCCGCGATTATGTGAGCCTCAACGAAAGCTTCATCTCCAATAACTACGGCGTCGCGGTCAACCGCATCGACGGCAACCGCAAGGTGACTTGGTCGGCCCGTCGCGCCAAGGGCAACCAGACGCTGTATTACCGTCTGGTGCTGACCAAGCGCTACACCGCGGAAAAATCCAAGGTCAAAGGCCCGACCTTCCGTGACAGCATGGTCATCGAAGGCCCGGAAAAAATCGCCGCCGAAGCCCTGCTCGCGCCGATCCGCCAACACTCGGCCGACGTCGAAACCTTTATTGGCGAGGCGATCAAGCGCGTCAACAATGTCAACGACGACAACGTCAAGTTGCTGCTGGCCGGCGATCCGTCGACCTCGCACAAAGCCAAGATTGTCGAACTGCTGCTGTCGATCGCCCACGTTCCGGTAGAAAAAGTCCACACCATCCGCCTCGTCGCCGATCAGCCCCAGACACCCGAACTGTGGCTGCGCAGCTTCAACGGCAACGACTGGCTGTACTTCAACCCGGAAACCGGTGAGCAAGGCCTGCCAACCGACCGCCTGCTGTGGTGGACCGGTGACGAAAACCTGATCACCGTCGACGGCGGCAAGAAAGCCAACGTGACCTTCAGCCTGAACAACAGCGAGATGAACGCGATTCGTCTGGCCAAGCTGACCGACGAAAACACTGACGCCAACTTCCTCGATTACTCGCTGTACGGCCTGCCGCTGCAGACCCAGCAGACCTTCATGATCATGGTAATGATCCCGATCGGCGTATTGGTGATCCTGATCCTGCGCAACCTCGTCGGCCTACAGACCCTGGGCACATTCACCCCGGTGCTGATCGCCCTCGCCTTCCGCGAAACGCAGCTGGGCTTCGGCATTCTGCTGTTCACTGTCATCACCGCGCTGGGCCTGTCGCTGCGCTCGTATCTCGAACATCTGAAGCTGCAAATGCTGCCGCGCCTGTCGGTGGTGCTGACGTTCGTGGTGGTGCTGATTGCGGCGATCAGTCTGTTCAGCCACAAGCTCGGCCTTGAGCGTGGCTTGTCGGTGGCGCTGTTCCCGATGGTGATTCTGACCATGACCATCGAACGCCTGTCGATCACCTGGGAAGAACGCGGCGCCAACCATGCGCTGAAAGTCGCGATCGGCACGCTGTTCGCCGCCTCCCTGGCGCACCTGATCATGACCGTGCCAGAGCTGGTGTACTTCGTGTTTACCTTCCCGGCGATCCTGCTGATTCTGGTCGGATTCATGCTGGCGATGGGTCGCTATCGCGGCTACCGCCTGACCGAACTGGTGCGTTTCAAGGCCTTCCTGAAGAAGGCTGACGCCTGATGTTCGGTTTCTGGAAGACCTGGAAGGCCCTCGAGGCGCGCGGCATCATGGGTATCAACCGCCGCAACGCGGACTACGTGCTCAAGTACAACAAGCGCAGCCTGTACCCGATCGTCGATGACAAGATCCTCACCAAGGAACGCGCCATCGCCGCCGGCATTCACGTGCCGGAGCTGTACGGGGTGATCTCCACCGAGAAGGAAATCGACAAGCTCGACGAGATCATCGGCGGGCGCAGCGACTTCGTGATCAAACCGGCGCAGGGCGCGGGTGGCGATGGCATCATCGTCATCGCCGACCGCTTCGAAGGCCGTTATCGCACGGTGTCGGGCAAGATCCTCGCCCACGAAGAGTTGGAGCATCACATCTCCAGCATCCTCACCGGCCTGTACTCGCTGGGCGGCCACCGCGACCGCGCGCTGATCGAATACCGCGTAACCCCGGACCAGATCTTCAAAAGCATCAGCTACGAAGGCGTGCCGGACATCCGCATCATCGTGCTGATGGGTTACCCGGTGATGGCAATGTTGCGTCTGCCGACCCGTCAGTCAGGCGGCAAGGCCAACCTGCACCAGGGCGCCATTGGCGTTGGCGTCGATCTGGCGACCGGCCTTACGCTGCGCGGCACTTGGCTGAACAACATCATCACCAAACACCCCGACACCACCAACGCGGTGGACGGCGTGCAACTGCCCTATTGGGACGGTTTCATGAAACTCGCCGCCGGCTGCTATGAGCTGTGCGGGCTGGGTTATATCGGCGTGGACATGGTGCTCGATCAGGAAAAGGGTCCGTTGATTCTCGAACTGAATGCGCGGCCGGGGCTGAACATTCAGATCGCCAACGATTGCGGCCTGACCTTGCGCACTCACGCGGTTGAAGCGCGGCTGGAAGAGCTGAAGGCGCGGGGCGTTAAGGAATCGGTAGAAGAGCGGGTGGCGTTTACCCAGGAGATGTTTGGGCATATTCCTGCGGTTGAGGGCTAAAAGCTGAAAAGCCCCTCACCCTAGCCCTCTCCCAGAGGGAGAGGGGACTGACCGTGTTGGATGCCAGAGCTACGCCGACCTGAAATACCTGGTCGAACTCAGGCCTTGAAATGCATGAAAATCGGCTCCCTATCCCGAAATAACGAGCGGAACTCGGATCTTGCAAAAGCATGAAGATCGGCTCCCTTTCCCCCTCGCCCCCTTGGGGGAGAGGGCTGGGGTGAGGGGGTAGGCTTTTGACTTTGATCTGGCAGCGCAGAGGACTACAATCCCCACCCCGCCTCAACGGCCGATCTGCCCCGCCCATGCTGACCTGCTCCGTACACCCACTGCCCTACCGTGCCAATCCCGCCGACTACTTCGCGGCCATCCGCAATGCCCCCGGCGCCGTACTGCTCGACAGCGGCCGGCCGAGCGCCGAACGCGGCCGTTATGACTTGCTCAGCGCCTGGCCGCTGGAACAACTGGCGGTGTTGCCGGAGGAAAGCGGTGCGCACTTTCTGCAGCGCCTGCGTGACCACCTCAGCCGCTTGGGCGAAGCGCAGTTGCCTGCCGGGTATGGATTGCCGTTTGCCGGCGGATTGATCGGCTATTTGAGCTACGACTTCGGCCGGCATCTGGAAAACCTGCCGAGTCAGGCACTGGATGACCTGCAACTGCCCGATGCGCGTTTTGGCCTGTACGACTGGGCGCTGATCAGTGATCACCACGGGCAAACCAGCCAATTGGTCTTTCATCCATCGCTTGTCGACAGTGAACGGCAGCGACTGGTCGCGCTGTTCACTCAGCCTCAAGTTGACGCGCTGGCGCCATTCAAACTGAACGCCGCGATGGCCGCTGACCTCTCGGCCGACGATTACCATCAGGCGTTCGTACGCATTCAGGACTACATCCAGGCTGGCGACTGCTATCAGGTCAACTTCGCGCAACGCTTTCGTGCTGAATGCGAGGGCGATCCGTGGCTGGCTTACTGCGCTTTGCGTCAGGCCTGCCCGACGCCGTTCTCCGGGTTCCAGAGCCTGCCCGACGGCGGCGCAGTGCTGAGCCTGTCACCGGAACGTTTCGTCAGAGTCAGCCAGCGCCAAGTCGAAACCCGTCCGATCAAGGGCACTCGCCCCCGTGGCGTCACCCCAGCCGAGGACGCGGCCAACGCCGCCGAACTGCTGGCCAGCCCCAAGGATCGCGCGGAAAACCTGATGATCGTCGACCTGCTGCGCAACGATCTCGGGCGCACCTGCCGCATCGGCTCGGTGCGGGTGCCGGAGTTGTTCAGTCTGGAGAGCTATCCGAACGTGCATCACCTGGTCAGCAGCGTGACCGGTGAACTGGCGGCGGATCGTGATGCGCTGGACCTGATCGCTGGCAGCTTCCCCGGCGGCTCGATCACCGGCGCACCAAAGATTCGGGCGATGCAGATCATCGACGAGCTGGAGCCGACCCGGCGCGGTCTGTATTGCGGCTCGTTGCTGTATCTGGACGTGCGCGGCGAGATGGACAGCTCCATCGCCATTCGCAGTCTGCTGGTCAAGGATGGTCAGGTGTGCTGCTGGGGCGGCGGCGGGATCGTCGCCGATTCGGACTGGCAGGCGGAGTATCAGGAGTCGATGACCAAAGTGCGGATCCTGCTCGATACCCTGCAAAACCTCTGAAGCATCGCGAGCAGCCTCCCACACCGATCGTTCCCACGCTCCTGCGTGGGAATGCAGCCCGGGACGCTCCGCGTCCCATCCAAAGCCGAACGCGGAGCGTCCGTTGAGGCATTCCCACGCGGAGCGTGGGAACGATCATCATGTGGGAGCGAGCCTGCTCGCGAAGACGTCCTTCCAGACTACAAACTCAACTCTCTATTAGAGGCCTTGAGAAATTCCTGTTTCAGCTCTTCAAAGGTATGCACCGCCGGAAACTGCGGAAACTCGCGAATCACGTTGTCCGGCGCATGGAACAGAATCCCTGCGTCCGCCTCGCCGAGCATGGTCGTGTCGTTGTATGAATCCCCCGCCGCGATTACCCGGTAGTACAGGCTCTTGAACGCCAGCACCGACTGACGCTTGGGATCTTTCTGGCGCAGTTGATAGCCCGTCACCCGACCGTTTTCGTCAGTGATCAAGCGATGGCAGAGCAAGGTCGGGAAGCCCAGCTGGCGCATCAGCGGCTGCGAGAATTCATAAAAAGTGTCCGAGAGAATCACCACCTGAAAGCGCTCGCGCAGCCAGTTGACGAACTCCACCGCGCCATCCAGCGGTTTCAGTGTGGCGATGACTTCCTGAATGTCCGAGAGCTTGAGGCCGTGCTCATCGAGGATGCGCAAACGCTGCTTCATCAATACGTCGTAATCGGGAATGTCCCGGGTGGTGGCCTTGAGGGAGTCGATTCCGGTTTTTTCGGCGAAGGCGATCCAGATTTCCGGTACCAGTACCCCTTCAAGATCCAGGCAAGCAATTTCCACAAGACACTCCCGTTTGTAGTGATTATTGAGTCGAGCGAGGCCGAACTCTAGCGTTTGCACCCGAGGCGCGCAACGCAGAGGACGCCCCGGGCGCGGCAGCTTTTTGTTACCATCGGCC
Source organism: Pseudomonas iranensis (assembly GCF_014268585.2). Classification (NCBI taxonomy): domain Bacteria; kingdom Pseudomonadati; phylum Pseudomonadota; class Gammaproteobacteria; order Pseudomonadales; family Pseudomonadaceae; genus Pseudomonas; species Pseudomonas iranensis. The sequence continues at coordinate 2,133,634 of NZ_CP077092.1, read as the reverse complement.
CCCTATAGAGCGCCCGAGCGCCATTGACCTGTAGGAAGCCGCCCTGATGAGCCCAACGTTCGACGTCGTGGAACTCGCCACGACCTATGCCAACAAATCCGCCCAGGACATCCTCAAGCTCGCCTTCGCCGAGTTCGGCGATGACTTGTGGATATCTTTCAGCGGCGCCGAGGACGTGGTGCTGGTGGACATGGCGTGGAAGCTGAACAAGAACGTCAAAGTGTTCAGCCTCGACACCGGCCGCCTGCATCCGGAGACCTACCGCTTCATCGAGCAGGTGCGCGAGCATTACCAGATCGATATTGAAATTGTCTCGCCGGACTACACGAAACTCGAGCCGTTCGTGAAGGAAAAAGGCCTGTTCAGCTTCTATAAAGATGGCCACGGCGAATGCTGCGGCATCCGCAAGATCGAGCCGCTGCGGCGCAAGCTGTCCGACGTCAAAGCCTGGGCCACCGGCCAGCGCCGCGACCAGAGCCCGGGCACCCGCAGCGCTGTGGCGGTGCTGGAAATCGACACAGCCTTCTCGACACCGGAACGCACCCTGTACAAGTTCAACCCGCTGGCGCAGATGACCAGCGAGGAGATCTGGGGCTACATCCGCATGCTCGAACTGCCGTACAACAGCCTGCACGAGCGCGGTTTCATCAGCATCGGCTGCGAACCCTGCACCCGCCCGGTGCTGCCGAACCAGCACGAGCGCGAAGGCCGCTGGTGGTGGGAAGAAGCCACGCAGAAAGAATGCGGACTGCATGCCGGGAATATCATCAGCAAGAGCAAGGTTTGATCCCCCATTTATAGAAAGACCTGTGGGAGCGAGCCTGCTCGCGAAAGCGCAGTTCCAGTCAACGTTTCAGTTGCCTGATCCGCCGCTTTCGCGAGCAGGCTCGCTCCCACATTGATATGTGCCAGGCACTCAAAAGGTGTACACAAGGTTGTCACCATCGGTGCCATTTATGTGTGCACTTTCAGTTCTGCCGCCCTAAAAAGTTACACTCCCCAGCAGAATCCCCATCTGCTTGCCCCTCTGCAAATTCCCTCCCCTGAAAAAAATTCCTGTCCAATCGATCAATTTATATCGCCTGTTTTTCAGCCACTTATGCCGCATTGATAACTATTCGAAATGAGCCCTGCCGCATATAGATTGGCAACTGGCACAAATCTGGCTTTATCGCATACATGTTTTGTATACAAAACTGCAAAACATGCACACTTTCGATCCGCAAGCCTGAAGCGCCCTATCCCGTACAGGCTGCAGATGCCCCGTAACCAGTGATGTTTTCACCGCCGCGACGAAGATTTGTCGAGCCTGAGCGCTCATGCACAGTCATCGCGGTGGCGAACGTCAGGAGCCTGCCGGAATGCGTACAAGTCTTTCGAATAACATCGCGCTGAATCTGCCCTCCTCCACGCTCGATCAACCGCTGCCCGATGACGGGCTGAGCGAGCCGCTGCAACTAAGCCCGCGCCTGCACAACAGCGATCTGGCGCCGACCAAAGCCGAAGGGCGACGCTGGGGCCAGTACAGCATCTTCGCCCTGTGGACGAATGATGTGCACAACATCGCCAACTACTCGTTCGCCATCGGCCTGTATGCGTTGGGCCTGGGCGGCTGGCAGATTCTGTTGTCGCTGGGGATTGGCGCGGCGCTGGTGTACTTCCTCATGAACCTGTCCGGGTACATGGGGCAGAAAACCGGGGTGCCTTTTCCGGTGATCAGCCGGATCAGTTTCGGCATTCACGGTGCGCAAATTCCTGCATTGATCAGGGCGGTGATCGCCATCGCCTGGTTCGGTATTCAGACGTACCTCGCCTCGGTGGTATTCCGCGTCCTGCTGACCGCCGTGCATCCGGGCTTTGCCGAATACGATCACAACTCGATTCTCGGCCTGTCGACTCTGGGCTGGGTGTGCTTCGTTGCCATCTGGCTGGTGCAACTGGCGATCCTCGCCTACGGCATGGAGATGGTGCGCCGTTACGAGGCGTTTGCCGGGCCGGTGATTCTGCTGACCGTTGCTGCCCTCGCCGGGTGGATGTACTTCCAGGCCAACGCGACCATTGCCTGGTCGATCCGCGAGCCGCTGACCGGTGGCGAGATGTGGCGCAACATCTTCGCCGGCGGCGCGTTGTGGCTGGCGATCTACGGCACGCTGATCCTCAACTTCTGCGATTTCGCCCGTTCTTCGCCGTGCCGCAAAACCATCAAGGTGGGAAATTTCTGGGGTTTGCCGGTGAATATTCTGGTATTCGCCGCGATTACCGTGCTGCTCTGTGGCGCGCAGTTCCAGATCAACGGGCGGATCATCGAAAGCCCGACCGAAATCATCGCCTCGATCCCCAACACATTCTTTCTGGTGCTCGGCTGCCTGGCTTTTCTGATCGTCACCGTCGCGGTGAACATCATGGCCAACTTCGTCGCCCCGGCGTTCGTCCTCAGCAACCTGGCGCCGAAGTACCTGACCTTCCGCCGCGCCGGGTTGATCAGCGCGACCATCGCTGTACTGATTCTGCCGTGGAACCTCTACAACAGCCCGCTGGTGATCGTGTATTTCCTGTCGGGCCTCGGCGCCCTGCTCGGCCCGCTGTACGGGGTGATCATGGTCGACTACTGGCTGATCCGCAAAGGCCGGATCAACGTGCCGCAGCTCTACAGCGAAGATCCCAACGGCGCTTATTACTACAGCCGTGGCATCAATTTCCGCGCGGTGGCGGCGTTTATTCCTGCAGCGCTGATCGCCATCGTCCTGGCCCTGGTACCTGGTTTCCACAGTGTTTCGCCGTTCTCCTGGCTGATCGGTGCCGGTATCGCCGGCATGCTTTACCTGATCATCGCCAAACGCCAGACGCATTACGCCGAAGTCAGCGGCGAATGCATCGCTGTGGATAACGTCAGCCACTGATCCCTTCGCGGCCCGGTTTTCGGGCCGCACCACTGCCCGCAATAAGGATTTTCCATGCGTATTCTCGTGGTCAACGTCAACACCACCGAATCCATCACCGACGCCATCGCCCGCTCGGCGCAGGCCGTCGCTTCACCCGGTACCGAAATCGTCGGCCTGACCCCGTACTTCGGCGCCGAATCGATTGAAGGCAATTTCGAAAGTTACCTGGCCGCCATCGCCGTTATGGATCGGGTGATGGCTTACGACCAACCCTTCGACGCCGTGATTCAGGCCGGCTACGGCGAACATGGCCGCGAAGGCTTGCAGGAATTGCTCAACGTGCCGGTGGTGGACATCACCGATGCGGCGGCCAGCACCGCGATGTTTCTCGGCCATGCCTACTCGGTGGTGACCACGCTGGATCGCACCGTGCCGCTGATCGAGGATCGGCTGAAATTGTCCGGCCTGTGGGATCGCTGTGCCTCGGTGCGCGCCAGCGGTCTGGCGGTTCTGGAGCTGGAACACGAACCGCAGCGCGCACTGGAAGCGATCGTGCAGCAGGCCGAACTGGCGGTGACCCAGGACAAGGCCGAGGTGATTTGCCTGGGCTGCGGCGGCATGGCCGGGCTGGATGAACAGATCCGTCGGCGCACCGGCGTGCCGGTGGTGGATGGCGTGACAGCGGCGGTGACAATTGCCGAATCGCTGGTGCGCTTGAAGTTATCGACGTCGAAGGTGCGCACTTATGCGACGCCACGGCCGAAGAATATTGTTGGCTGGCCGGGGCGGTTTGCTCGCTGAGTTATCCATTCGAAACCGAGTTGCCCTTTTCGCGAGCAGGCTCGCTCCTACATTTGCACCGCGTCTCCCTGTGGGAGCGAGCCTGCTCGCGAATGCAAACGACTCGGTCCCAAGCCTTACTTAGATGGCACTAAACCGCCGCCCCAGTCCCTGCTCAGCAAACTGTTCAATCACGAAATCCACAAACGCCCGGGTCTTCCCCGGCAATAATTTGTGCTCGGCGTAATAAATCGAAATGTTGCCGTCATCGACAAACCAGTCCGGCAGCACCCGCTGCAACGTCCCTGCCTGGAGATACGCGACCGCAAACGGCATGCTCACCAGCGCAATGCCCAAACCTTGCATCGCCGTTGCACAGGCAGCCTCGGAATCACTCATGGTCATCCGCGCCCGCAACGTCAGCGGACTGTGTTGCTGATCGCGGTGAGTCAGTTGCCAGGAACGCACGCGCCCGGTCTGCGGTGAGCGAATCAGAATGCCGTCGTGTTGCCTGAGGTCATCGGGGTGGCTGATCGGCGCATGTTTTTGCAGATAGTCCTCCGATGCCACCAACACTCGATGTGCCGGCGTCAGCTTGCGCGCAACCACGCCTTGTGGCAGTTCAAAGCCGCCACCAATCGCCGCGTCGAAGCCCTGCCCGATCAGGTCGACCTGACGGTTATCGAAATGCCAGTCCGGGTTGATCGCTGGATAACGCTGCAGAAACTCACCGAGCAGCGGCACGATATACAGACGGCCGAACACCGTACCCATGCTGACTTTCAGCGTGCCAGCCGGTTGCCCGCCGGCACTGGCCAGATTGGCCACGGCATTCTGGATGGTGGTCAGGCTGGCGCTGACTTCACTCAAAAACAGCTGCCCCGCTTCGGTCAGGGTCAGGCTGCGTGTACTACGCTGGAACAGCCGCACGCCAAGCCGCGCCTCCAGTTTCGCCACGCTCTTGCCGACCGCCGCCGGGGTCAGGCTCAAGCGTCGCGCGGCTTCGGCAAAGCTGCCGACTTCGGCGCTGCGCACAAAGCATTCGATACTGCTGAATGTTTCCATGGTCGCCACTATAAACTTCTGGTTTACACAGACTATAGCAATCATGGTCTACCCGGTTGTCGATGCCACGCCGATACTCGGCACCAACACCAAGGCATTCCGCCTTGAACACTTGGAGATCGAACATGACCACTCAACACCTCAGCGGCAAAGTCGCTCTGATTCAAGGCGGTTCGCGCGGCATCGGCGCAGCCATCGTCAAACGCCTGGCCGCTGAAGGCGCCGCCGTCGCTTTCACTTACGTCAGCTCCGCCGCCAAAGCCGAAGAACTGCAGAACAGCATCACCGGCAACGGCGGCAAAGCCTTGGCGATCAAGGCTGACAGCGCCGATGCCAGCGCGATTCGCCACGCCGTCAGCGCCACCGTCGAAGCGTTTGGCCGGCTGGACATTCTGGTCAACAACGCCGGCGTACTGGCCATCGCGCCGCTGGAAGATTTCAAACTGGAAGACTTCGATCAGACTTTGGCCATCAACGTGCGCAGCGTGTTCATTGCTTCGCAGGAAGCGGCGAAACACATGGGCGAAGGCTCGCGGATCATCAACATCGGCAGCACCAACGCCGACCGCATGCCCTTCGGCGGTGGCGGCGTGTACGCGATGAGCAAATCGGCACTGGTCGGCCTGACCAAAGGCCTGGCCCGCGATCTCGGCCCACGGGGCATCACCATCAACAACGTGCAACCTGGCCCGGTCGACACCGACATGAACCCGGCCCACGGCGAATTCGCCGACAGCCTGATCCCGCTGATGGCCGTCGGTCGTTACGGCACCGCCGAAGAAATCGCCAGCTTCGTCGCCTACCTGGCCGGGCCGGAAGCCGGTTACATCACCGGTGCCAGCCTGACCATCGACGGTGGTTTCGGCGCCTGACAGACCGGCAAGAAAAAACGCCGCCCTTCTTTATAGCAAGGGCGGCGTTTTCGCGTGAACGGTCAAGCCAGCTCCAGCGTCGGCAAGCCAAAGGCGCTGGGCATAAATGCTTTCAGCGAACGAATAATGCCGTCAGCGTGAGCATATTTCTCATCGGCCATCGCCGCGTCGGGGATGGCGATTGCGGTCATGCCTGCCGCTTTCGCGGCGGTGACGCCGAAGGGCGAATCCTCGAACACCAGACAATCCCCGGGCGCGACGCCCAAACGCCTGGCAGCGGTGAGGAAAATATCCGGCGCCGGTTTGGCCGCGCCGACTTCCGGATCGTCCGCCGTGACGATGAAATCGAACAGCGCAAACCAGTCGCGATGCAAAGTGGTTTTCTGCCCGAACGACTGGCGCGACGAACTGGTGCCCACCGCGATCGGGATGTTGTGCGCCTTGAGGTGACGCACCAGCGCTTCGGCCCCCGGCATCGCCTGCGCTATGGGGAAACGCTCGCGCATCAGCGGCTCGCGGATCTGCAGAAATTCTTCCGGAGTGATCGGTAACTCCAGCGCCTGCACCACGTAGTTGGCCAGATCATTGGCACCGCGACCAATGATGTTCTGCTTGACGCTCCAGTCGAAGGTTTTCCCGTAGCGCCCGGCAATCAGCGAGGTGACCTCGGTGTAAATGCCCTCGGTGTCGAGCAGCAAACCGTCCATATCGAAAATCACGGCCTTGATCGGGCCGAACGTCTTCAGCGGTGCATTCATCATCGGATCCGTTAACAAAGACATCCCGGGCGACAGGCTACGTGCCGCAACGCGGATCTGATTAATGGGTTCAGCAGCATAGCGAGGCCGGTGGACATTGAGCAACGGGCAATGCCATCGACGCCTTTTCGCATTTAGCGAAAACTCCTACAGACACTGCCTACTTCCCCGACTTCTTTCCTTTTTGATCCCCCGCAAAGTCCGCGCTCCCGTTTCTTCATATGCGCGAGCGACTGCGAATGTTTCAACCCGATCAGCTCCTGGCCCTGAACAACAGCATCGGACTGCTGGTTGTGGCCGCCCTGAATCCCCAGCAGCCCGATTTCGAAGCGCTGATCGATGAGTTCCGCCTGTGCCTGAATAACTACGACGCCTGGGCCGAGCAGTTCTGGACCGGGACCGCGCTGGACATCGAGCAGGTGTTCAAGGTTGGCAATGACGTACAACTGAGCGCGCCGATCACCTCGCGCGCACCTGTCAGTTCATCGGTGGTCATGTGTTCGGCCAACGGGCCGCTGACCCTGGTGCATCTGTTCGAAACCGCGCGTTTCGTGCCGATCGGCGACACCCCGGTGACCCTCGAACCGCTACTCAGCGACGTCGACGGCGTACAGACCTTCGGCGAACCAAAGCGCTACACCATTGGCCCGAGCGGGATCCTCGAGGTGACCGATTGCATGCGCGGCCAGCGCTATCGCGTCACCTTCTTTCCCGATGTTTCTACCGACCATGTCCGCACCCTGTATGCCTCATATGAAGGCGTGATTGCCGGTCTTGAAGGTTGGCTGCGCAGCGAATGGACAGGCTTCCAACCGCAATGGACGGAGTTTTCCAGCGCCGGTTTTCTTGATCGTTACGGGCAGTTGCAACGGGCCGATTGGCGCGGTCTGGAAAAAGCCCTGAATGGCGTCTGGGATGACATTCAACAGCTGTTTGCCCTCCTCGCCGACCTGCAGGAGCACAGCGCAAAGCTCCTCGAATATCTGAGCGAAGTCGAACTCGAGGCGCTGCTTGCCGCTTCAAACGAAGCGATCGCCAACGCCTTGTTGATGCTCAGCGACGAGCCGTTGCTGTTCATTCATCTGGCCGCGTTCACCAGTTGGCTGAAGATGCTGCCGCCGCAATACCTCGCCGAGGTGGTGGCCGAAGTTCGCACCGAGTTGCTGATCAGCTTCCTGTTGATGCGCGTGGCGGGCGGTGCCGGCGTATCGCTGCGTTTGAGCAGCAATGTCCTGGCGAAAGTCAAGTCGCCACGGGCGCGGGAGTGGCTGGCAGCTTCTGCTTTACGCTTGGCGGAACTGACCTCAACGCCGGAACTCACGCAGCACGCCAGCACACTGAAGCCGCTGATGTTTCATGCGCGCGAGGTTGAGCTGAAGCCGACGCCGTCGATTCCGCTGAACATTCGCCAGGCCGACGCGGTGGTATTGAGCGTGCCGAATCCGGCACCACTCGCGCGGGAAAAATCCCAAGGCATGGCACGGCTTGAGCGCCACGAGCCCCACGACGACGTCCCCGACCAAGCAAAGAACCCCAACGGCGATGCCGCCGACTGCGTCCCCAATACCTGCAAAAACGGCTGCCCGGTGTCGATGGTCACCGGCGAAGAACTGCTGACCCTGACCGACGCCGTGCTCGATGGCGTGTTGCCCTTCGAATTCACCCGCTTGTACCGCAGCAGCGCGGTCGAGATCGACATCGGCCTGGGGTTCGGCTGGAGCCATACGCTCGCGCATCGCCTGTCCTTCGACGGCGATGGCGTGATCTGGATCGACCACGAAAACCGCCGCACCCGCTTTCCCCTGCCCAACGTCACGCGCCCAGCGATTCACAACAGCCTGTCGCGGGCGGCGATCTTTCTCGGCGATGAGCCGGAAGAACTGATCCTCGCCCTGGCCGGTGACAGCGCACGGTTCTATCACTTTCGCGCCGGCCGACTGACCGCGATCAGCGATGTCTACGGTAATCGTCTGACCCTGCAACGCGATCGCTCCGACCGCATACAGCGTCTGGACAACGGCGCCGGGCGCGCGCTGCTGTTGCGCTATGACCGCGCGCAACTGGTGGCGGTCGATTATCAGGTGTTCGTCCAGGGCGAGTGGACCACCGAACAAAACCTTGCCACCTACAGCTTCGATGCGCGGCAACGCCTGCTGGTCGCGACCAACGCGGTCGGCGACAGCGAGCGCTACGACTATGACGACCACCACGTCATCCTCCAGCGCCAGTTGACTGGCGGCGCGAGCTTCTTCTGGGAGTGGCAGCGCGAGGGCAAAGCCGCCCGCTGCGTGAGGCACTGGGCTTCGTTCTCGCAGATGAACACCCGTTACGTCTGGAACGATGACGACGCCAGCGTGACCGTGCATTACGTCGACGGTACCGAAGAAGTCTACGTCCACGACGAGCGCGCGCGGCTGGTGCGGCAGGTCGCGGCCGATGGCGGTGAGCAGCTCAAGGCCTATGACCAGCAGGGCCGGTTGATCGCTGAGCAGGATGCGTTGGGCGCGGTTACCGAATACCGCTACGACGAACTCGGACGGCTGATCGCGCTGATTCCACCGGACGATGCACCAACGTCCTACGAGTACCGCAACGGTTTTCTCTACAAGCGTTGCCGTGGTGATGCGGTGTGGATCTACCGGCGCAACGCTGAAGGCGCCGTTACTGAAGCAGTCGATCCCGACGGCCAGGTCACCCATTACTACTACAACCTGCGCGGGCAGTTGCTGTCGCTGCGTTATCCGGACAGCAGCCGCCACCGCTGGGTGTGGAACGAGCTGGGTCAGCTCATCGAAGAAACCCTGCCCGATGGCGGCGTGCGGCGCTTTTCCTACGATGCGCTGGGACGGCGGATTACCACCCAGGACGAATTTGGTGTTGTCAGTCGTCAGCAGTGGGACGCGGCCGGCCGACTGATCCTGACGACTTCTCCTACGGGCAGCACGCGCGCCTACAGCTACGGCGCCTACGGCCAGATCACCGCTGAGCGCGACGAGCTCGGGCGCATCACCCGCTACGAATATGACGACGACCTGCACCTGGTCTCGCGGCGGATCAATCCTGACGGCACCCGCGTGCAGTATCGCTATGACCATGCGCGGCTGTTGCTGACCGAGATTGAAAACGAATCGGGCGAAAAATACCGACTGGATTACACGCCGACCGGATTGATCCGACAGGAAATCGGGTTTGATGGGCGGCGCACGGCTTATGCCTACGACCCCAACGGGCATCTGCTGGAGAAGACCGAGTTCGGCGAGCAGGGTTTATCGCTGGTCACCCGGTACGAGCGCGACAAGGCCGGGCGTTTGCTGGTCAAAACCCTGCCCGATGGGATCAAGGTACGTTATGACTATGATCGCCTTGGCCGGTTAGTTGCCGTTGACGACGGCCAGAACCATCCGCTGGCCTTCGAGTATGACCGTCAGGATCGCTTGATCACCGAGCATCAGGGCTGGGGCACCTTGCGCTACGCCTATGACGCGTGCGGCCAGCTCAAACGCCTGCGCCTGCCGGACAACAGCAAGCTCGATTATCACTACGCCAAGGGCGGTGCGCTGTCGGCCATCGACCTTAATGGCACGCCGCTGACCCGGCATGTGTATCAGTCCGGTCGCGAGCAGCAACGCCAGCAAGGTCTGCTGCTCAGCGAATACTCCTACGACGATCAGGGCCGCTTGCTTGCCCACGCTGTAGGTCATCGCCACGCTTCGCTGTACCGCCGCGATTATGCCTACAGCGCCAACGGCAATCTCGAGCACATCGCCGACAGCCGCCACGGCCAGCGCACCTATGGCTACGACGCCCTCGACCGGTTGATCCGCGTACGTCACTCACGCGACGAACTGCCCGAATCCTTCGCCCACGACCCGGCCGGCAACCTGCTGATGCAGGACCGCCCCGGCCCTGCGCAGATCAAGGGCAATCGCCTGCTGATGCAGGGTGACCGTCATTACGACTACGACGCCTTCGGCAACCTGATCCGCGAACGCCGTGGCCACGGCCAGACCCTGGTCACCGAGTACCGCTACGACTGCCAGCACCGCCTGATCGGCCTGACCCGCCCCGACGGCCAGACCGCCACTTATCAATACGACGCCTTCGGCCGGCGCATCCGCAAAACCGTCGACGGCGCCGTCACTGAATTCTTCTGGCAAGGCGAACACCTCGTCGCCGAAAGCAGCGCCACGCAATACCGCAGCTTCCTCTACGAACCCGGCACCTTCCGCCCGTTGGCGATGCTCGATGGCAAAGGCCCGAAAAAAGCCTGCCCGTTCTACTACCAACTCGACCACCTCGGCACCCCGCAGGAACTCACCGACTACAGCGGCGAAATCGTCTGGTCCGCGCAATACGACGCCTACGGCAAAGTCGCTGCTGTGACCTTGGCCGGCGAAGACTACCTCGACCAACCGTTGCGTTTTCAGGGGCAGTACTTCGATGTTGAAAGTGGGCTGCATTACAACCGCCATCGGTATTACGACCCGAGGCTAGGGCGGTATCTGACCCCGGATCCGGTGAAGCTTGCGGGTGGGTTGAATCAGTACCAGTACGTGCCGAATCCGACGGGGTGGGTGGATCCGTTGGGATTGACGTCCAATTGCCCGCCGCCGAAGAAGCCTGGGTGTGAGGTGCCGGGGGCGAGTGATGGGGTTAAAGTTGATGAGGGGGAGCCGGACCTACCGGCCATTGCTCACGATATAGATCCACAAACTTTGAAGAGAGTACATACAATCGAGGGAAAGACCTCAACCAAGACAGTCGAGGACTATAAAAGCCAAATGCGTAACGGATACGACTCAGTGGAACCTATCGACGTCATAGAACATGACGGGAATTTATACATTCTGGACGGACACCATCGCGCAGCAGCTGCACGGCAAACTTCGACCAATGTGACAATCAGACTCATAACCGATCTCATAAAATACGACAGAACTCTAAACAGCATTGAAGATGTACTAGAGTCAGCAAACAACGTAGGTTTAGACAGATTGGAGCATCGCAGAAGAAGATGAGTGAACAAAGTGAAACTTTGGAGATCCTGATAAATGATTTTATCGCTATGGTTGAGTCCAGCACTCTGGTATTTGAGAGAAAATTTGGCACTCGAGATATTCGAAGGCTTTGGCGCACCAAGGCAATAAAGCGATGCGGGAGGGTCACTCGAGGCGTTAAATATGAATTGCATGGCATTGGCTGCCGAATCAACTTATCGACCGGAAGTGTAGATTTTAACTATGGCCCCAATGGTGAAATCAATGGATTTGATGTTTGGCGGCTATACAACTTCGCTCGCGAGAGACCATCAAAATATAAAAAATATTGCGACAAAAAAATTATCGAAAAAGAGTTAGAAGAATATATAAATCTAAAAAAAATAAAAAAATTGTCAGCCATAAGTAACCTATATGTATTAGCCGACTCAAAAGAAATCGATTAGACCTCACCACAAAAAGGGCCTGCTCACTCAGGCCCTCAAAACCAAATCGAAACTTTCAATCCACCCTACTCCCCTCACTGCTCATCCCCATCCTCCTCATACTCCATATCCGCCTCATCCGCATCATTCAACGGCACCGTCGCATCATCCATCAGCGACCCGGGATCTTCATTCCCCGGATCATTGATAAATGGCAATCCACTCGGGCCCTTCTCTTCTTTGCCTTCGGTTTCAGGAGTCATGGCGCACCTCTTGCTCGTGTGGGATATATGACGTTCGAAAAGCCCTATCGCCAATCGTTCCGCTGCCTGACGGCCAGACACAAAAAACCCGGCGCCAGGCCGGGTTGTCGTTGATCAATCAGCGATGTTTATTTTTGTGTTTGTTCTTGTGCTTGTGGCCGCCGGAATGAGATCCGCCGTCGTCGTCGCCAAGATTGTTACCTACCGCGCCGCCTGCTGCACCGCCCAGGCCCGCGCCGATGGCGGAGCCGGTGGAGCCGCCGAGGCTGTTGCCGACGACCGAGCCGCCTGCCGCGCCAAGACCGCCGCCGATCGCGGCTTCGGTGCGGTTGCGTTTGTTCGCGCCGACGGCACTGCCCGCCGCGCCGCCAACACCTGCGCCGACCGCTGCGCCCGTGCTGCCGCCGAGTTGTCCGCCAACCACATTACCCAGCGCACCGCCGAGACCACCGCCTACGGCAGCGGTGCCATCTCCGGCCGCCATCGCGCCCTGCGCCACGACCAAGCCAAAAAACAGTGCAGATAATGACAATCGCATATGAACCTCGCAGTTCCCGAAACGGGACAATCCGCCCAAGCGGGGCGTATGCAGATTGGAGATGATTTCGCACGAAACGTTCAGCCATGAAAAAGCCCGACATCGAGTCGGGCTTTTTCTGACATGCCATCAGCCTCAGTGGCGCTTGTGACCTTTGCCCAGGTTGCTGCCGACGGCACCGCCGGCCGCGCCGCCCAGACCTGCACCGATGGTGGCGCCGTTGCGGCCGCCCAGGCTGTTGCCGATCACCGAGCCACCGGCTGCACCGACACCGCCGCCGATCGCCGCTTTGGTGCGGCTGCCCTTGCGTGCGGCGACTGCGCTGCCCGCTGCGCCCGCGACGCCAGCGCCAATGGCGGCACCGGTGCTGCCGCCCATTTTCTGACCGACCACGTTACCCAGCGCGCCACCCAGGCCACCGCCCAGCGCCGCGGTGCCATCACCGGCAGCCATCGCACCTTGAGCAACCAGAAGGCCAAGAACCAGAGCAGGCAGTGTTAAACGCATGACGAAAACCTCAAATAAACGGGATGACGAAAAGGAGCGGGATTTAATGCCCTCGGCGCAGGAAAGTCCAGACGCCGGCGGCAGCGTCGATTGGACCGCGATCAGGGAAAAGGTTTTATGCCGGGCAAAAAAAAGCCCGCTGGGGAGACGGGCTGGAGACTTGCTTTCTAACGGATGGCTTCACACTACGTTGGCCAACGTGAAAAGTTTGTGAAAAAAAACCGACATTAATGTCAACGCCCGCCCCCTCATTCTTGCGCCCATAAAAAACCCCGTTCAGTGACGGGGTACTGGATGAAATCACTTTCTGGTCCTTGCCGTGACCTTGGGCAGGAATTTCGCTTTCGGCCCTTTCGGGGCTGTAGATTTGATTTTTCCGATGCTGACCGGATCCTCGCCAAACCCCGACTGATACTCCGACTGACCGCAGCGCACACAGTTGTTGAATGAAAACTCAGCGCCATCATCTTCGATAAATGGACCTGACATAGACTCTCCCCTACGCAACCGGGCCGACACCGGCAAAACAGTTTTGCCTGGAAAATATCGTCCCTCAGCGTTTTTGAGACTAGCTGGTCACTACTGGACTTGCCGTCCAGAAAGGCTGATCACCGACGAATGGAAAAAAGTGTCGCGAGCGATCATTCGCTAAAGATTTCCATCGAACGGCCGCTGCCCTTATTCCTACCAATGAATCTCAAGGAGAGATCATGCAGATCAATGGATTCCCGAACATGCCAGTCGTAAAACTCACGGACGAGCAGATCGCTGCCGGCAAGGCCGGTGCGGAAAAACTCAAGGAAAAGATCGCCTCGGGTGAAATCACCATCAAATACCCGGACAAACCGCTTCTGCAGCCGGGCGTCGTCTACCATCCCAGCGAGCCCGCACCATCGGCGCAGCCTGACGGGACACCGCCCCTCGTTGCCATCGATACACCGCTGACCTATGACTCAAGAGGCGCTGTGTTGCTCAAGCCTCAAGGCTGATTGACGCGAAAAAAGCCCATTCCTCGTGCGAGTGGGCTTTGTCTTCATAGCAATGATCAACGCAGCTTCACCGCCGTTCCGGTGACAAACACCACGACCATGCCACCCTTGCCTGCCGGCATGCTGATCTCAAAATCCACGCCGACCACCGCGTCAGCCTGCAATGCCCGCGCTCGATCTTTCAGTTCGTCGGTTGCCTGAATGCGTGCTTCTTTAAGAGCCCGCTCCAACGTCTGCGAGCGCCCGCCAAAAAAGTCGCGCATGCCGGCGAACATATCGCGGATCACGTTGACCCCTTGCACAGACTCGGCGCTGACAATGTCCAGATAGGCCGTGATCTGCCGCCCCTCGACGGAATGAGTGGTGGAAATGATCATGAAAGTCGTCCTTTTACTGCAAAAGTGAAGGCGGCGATTGTAACGCGGCACCAGGCCTGGCACCCGTGCCTCAATTAGATTTAACCACCCACAATTGATCCAGTTTCGTTGTAAAACTCGAACTCATCATCTCCCGCCGCATGCCCCAGGCAGGATCCGCCGGCACGCTCCCCGCTCGCAACGTTCCATGCCCCCAGCGCTGATTGATCTGGTCCAGCACGACCATCACCCTCTCCGCCGCTTGGGGTTGCGTTTGAGCAAACAGGTCTTCGGTAAATTCTCCGGGCTGTCGCAGATCCATCAACAGCACCTCAGCCTTGCTGTACTTGAACCCCGGCCGGAATAATCGATCGATCGCTTCGCTCGCGACCTTGCTCAGCAATCGCACATCATTGGTCGGATAAGGCAGCTCGATCAGCGCGCCGTTGGCGTACTTGGCCTCCTCGGGATTAAACATGCCGGTGCGGATACTCACGCGGATTTTCTTGCACAGCGAATTCTGCGCACGCAGCTTTTCCGCCGCTCGATGCACATAAGTCGCCACGGCTTCCTTGATCGGTTCGATGGTAGTCAAACGGTTGCCAAACATGCGGCTGCTGCAAATTTCCTGCTTCGGCGGTTCTGTTTCCGACAGTTCCAGACAGGATGTGCCACCCAGTTCGCGCGCGGTCTTCTCGATCACCACGCTGAACTTGCGCCGCAGTGTCCACGGATCGGCCTTCGCCAGGTCCATCGCGCTTCTGATCTGCATGCTTTCCAGATGAGCTTTCATCCGCCGCCCGACGCCCCACACTTCACCGACATCGGTATTGCGCAGCACCCAGTCGCGTTTGGACGGATCGCAGATGTCGACCACGCCGCCGGTATGCGCTTGCAAGCGTTTGGCAGTGTGGTTGGCGAGCTTGGCCAGCGTTTTCGTGGGGGCGATGCCGACGCCCACAGGGATGCCGGTGCGCTTATAAACAGCAGAGCGGATGGTGCGGCCAAACGCGGTCAGGTCCCCAGGGATGCCGCTGAGATCGGCGAACGCCTCATCAATGCTGTACACCTCGACGGCCGGCACCATGGATTCGATGATCGTCATCACCCGTTCGCTCATGTCGCCGTACAAGGCGTAATTACTGCTGAACACCTGAATGCCGTGGCGGCGCAGATCATCACGAATCTGAAAGTACGGCGCGCCCATTTTCACAAAGGGCTTGGCGTCATAACTGCGCGCAATCACGCAGCCATCGTTATTGCTCAGCACGACAATCGGCGTCTTCGCCAGATCGGGCCGGAACACTCGCTCACAGCTGGCATAGAAGCTGTTGCAATCGATCAGCGCGAACACCTGCTCACGATTTGCCATGGTCGCGCACGCTGTAAGTGACCACACCCCAGATCACCAACTCATCCCCTTCCATCACGTAGCGAGGCGGATATTTGCTGTTGGCCGAAAGAAGGATGATGGTGTTGTCGCGCATGTGCAGACGCTTGCAGATGGGTTCGGAGTTGAGACCGGCGATGACAATATCGCCGTGCTCGGCATTCAGGCTGCGATCGACGATCACCAGATCACCGCAAAATATCCCCGCGTCCTGCATGCTCTCGCCTTCGATCTTCGCCAGATAAACGTGCGGTGCACGAATATCAAAAACCTCGTCCAGAGAGATGTGCTTTTCAATGTGATCAGCCGCCGGCGAAGGAAAACCGGCGGGAATCCGAAACGAATACAGCGCAAGCTTTTCGCCCGCGCCTGACAAAGGGCCGAGGATGGTGACACTCATGATACGAACCTGATAGTGAATTTACTGTATGCACATACAGTAAACTCGGGACGGTTCGGGGGGTCAATGAGGCGTGTAGGAGATTTCGACGGGTGACAGGGTTTTGTACAACTTCTACTGAGAGTCAGATTTCGCCACTACGCGTGGACCTCACGATCGAGCACGTCTGCAACCCATTGATTGATGCTCTTATGGGCTAGCTGCGCCTTCACAGCGACCGTCGCATGCAGCGCTGGCGCCAAGCGCAGGCTGAGATTCCCCGAATAGGGTTTCTGCGGTGCGCGACCGAGCCTGGCGCAGGTATCGAGATAATCAGTCACGGCCTCCTGGAACGCGTTCCGCAGCTCTGCGACCGACTCACCATGGAATCCGACGACGTCCTTGATACCGGCGATATGGCCGACGAAGAGGCCGTCTTCGTCACTGTATTCAATACGGGCGGCATAGCCGTTGTAGTTCATTACGTTCACGGGATGACTCCTGCTTGCTCAAGAAAAGCCCGAGCGTCGCGCACCTGATAGGGCTTTGCTTCTTTGTCTGGGTGGGGCCGGTGAAAAGTCACCACCACACCGTTCAATTCAAAGCGCACTCTTGAACCATTGCCTTCAATGGTCTGGGCGCCCACTGCGCCGAAGAGCGATTCCATACGCACCCACTCCAAGTTATTCGGGACCGGCCTTGAAAAAATAGCTTTGAGCGTGCCGCGCTGTTTGTTGTTCATGGTATTAGATCATGATACCGCGATGGTAGGGCAACTGGGGCAAACCGCAATTACGAGGAGAAAGCCTGCTTTCTGCGAGAAACGTATTTCCTGATGAAGTCGCTGCAGACTGGTACGGCATCAGGATAACGAGAGACTCAATGCGCGGTTGTAGGCAAATTCTCGGAGTTGTGTGAGGAAGAGCGACTTTTCCGTTTCCGACAGGCAGAGTTCTTTTCCGAGTACCAGAATTGGGGAACCGCGATATAGCACAGATATTTTGGCGAGAAAAAGGTGAGGGAGCTGTGCTCTTGGCGCACCATCCAAGACACAAAAAAACCGACACTGAGTCGGGTTCGTTTTATTAGTCGTTTTTTGGCTTCCAGAAACACAAAACCCCTGAAAACTTTAACGTTTTCAGGGGTTTTGTCGTTTCAAATTTGGCGGTGAAGGAGAGATTCGAACTCTCGATACAGTTTCCTGTATACACACTTTCCAGGCGTGCTCCTTAAGCCACTCGGACACTTCACCGTATCTCTGCAGACATGTTCTGTCTGTCGAGGCGCGCTAATGTAGTCGAAAGCTTTTCCGATGGCAAACTTTTTTTCAGAATTTTCATGCGCTTAAGAGAGCGCGATGCTTTCATCCGAGAGGAGCGATGGCAAACCCGCCAATCTCAGGTTATCGACGCGCTTCCTTATAGGGGGCAACACGCGTGGCGCGCTGGCCGAAGCGCAAAACGGTGACTGACAGGTCAGTCACGGCGCTTTACCTGGCCTGCGGCGGTGGGTAACGTCTGCCCATCTTTCTAATAAGGAATAGCGTCATGAGCGAGTTGATTGCCTACCACCTCGAAGACGGTATCGCGACCCTGACCCTGAACAATGGCAAGGTCAACGCGATTTCTCCGGATGTGATTGCGGCGTTTAACGCGGCGCTGGATCAGGCGGTGGCGGATCGCGCGGTGGTGATCATTACCGGGCAGCCGGGGATTCTCTCCGGTGGTTATGACCTCAAGGTGATGACCGCCGGCCCGAAAGAAGCCGTTGCGCTGGTGACAGCCGGTTCGACGCTGGCCCGCCGCCTGCTCTCTCACCCGTTCCCGGTGATCGTCGCTTGCCCGGGACACGCTGTGGCCAAGGGTGCTTTCCTGCTGTTGTCCGCCGATTACCGCATCGGTGTCGATGGCCCGTTCAACATCGGTCTGAACGAAGTGCAAATCGGCATGACCATGCACCACGCCGGTATCGAGCTGGCGCGTGATCGCTTGCGGCGTTCGGCTTTCCATCGCTCGGTGATCAATGGCGAGATGTTCGATCCGCAAAGTGCCGTTGATGCAGGCTTCCTCGACAAAGTCGTCACAGCCGAAGAATTGCAGGGCGCCGCGCTGGCTGCCGCGCGGCAGTTGAAGAAGATCAACATGCTCGCGCACAAGAACACCAAGCTGAAAGTGCGCAAGCAACTGCTGGAAACTCTTGACGACGCCATCCTGCAGGATCAGCAACATCTGGGGTGACTCGTCCAGGATCTGCCGGTAAGTGAATAGCCCGACCCTCGTGTCGGGCTTTTTCTTACGTCACACGTCGAAGATTCGCGGAAAGCTCTAGGACGCGCCTGACAGGCAAGACTGAAACATGCGCTTAAACATCGGCCATCTCCGGACTCTATAGCGGCAATTGCCGAAAACAGTGCACATCCGTACACTGCGCCACCTTTTGTCCCGGTGGGCCTGCAAAAATGCTGTTTGTGTTTCGTATGTTGTTGATGGGCCTGCATTTTATTCTGGCCGGCGTGCTCGGCGTGATCCTTGGACTGTGCCGCCCGTTCAACCCGGACAACAGCCGACTCTGCGCCCGCCTCTACGCTTTACCGGCGATGTGTATCTTGCGTTTGCGGGTCAGGTCCGAGGTCAACGGCTTGATGAACAAGCCCGACAGTTGCGTGATCATTGCCAACCATCAGTCCAACTACGATCTGTTCGTGTTCGGCAATGTCGTCCCGCGCCGTACCGTGTGTATCGGCAAAAAAAGCCTGAAGTGGGTGCCGTTGTTCGGCCAGTTGTTCTGGCTGGCCGGCAATGTGTTGATCGACCGTGGCAATGCGCACAAGGCGCGGCAGTCGATGCTGACGACGACCCACACCTTGCAGAACGAAGACACCTCGATCTGGGTATTCCCGGAAGGCACCCGCAACCTCGGTGAAGATTTGCTGCCGTTCAAGAAAGGCGCATTCCAGATGGCAATTGCCGCCGGCGTGCCAATCGTTCCGGTGTGCGTGAGCAGCTACATCAAACACATGCGCCTGAATCGCTGGCGCAGCGGCAACGTTCTCATACGTTCCTTGCCAGCAATTCCTACAGCCGGTTTAAGCATGGATGACATGCCCATGCTCATCGAGCGATGCCGCGAGCAGATGCGTGAGTGCATTGAGTCGATGGATCTGCAATTGCAAGCCGCTTAAAAAACAAACCCGCCCTGTGCGGGTTTTCTTTTGCCGGGTGAACTGTACAAGTTTCACTGACTCTCAAGCATCGACACGGCTAAGCTGAAGCCTTGTAACCCCTGCCATCTGCCAAGAAGAAGTGAACCACCACCATGGGTCGAGTTGTTGCTGCTGCGGTGTACAGCGAAGGCAAGAAAGTCACCAATATCACGCTTGATGAAGGCGCCGCCTGGGCCGCCAGACCCGGCCATTTCGTCTGGATCGGCCTGGAAGAGCCGGACGCACAGGAGCTGTTCAACCTGCAACGCCAGTTCAATCTGCACGAGCTGGCCATCGAAGATGCGCTGGAAAAACACAGCCGGCCAAAACTGGAAACCTTTGGTGACGCTCTGTTTATCGTCACCTACTCGCCCGTTCGCGAACACGGCGTTTTGCAATTCATCGAGACGCATATCTTCGCCGGCAAAGGCTACATCATCACCGCGCGCAACGGCCACTCTGCGTCCTACGCCCAGGTGCGCCAACGCTGTGAGGCGCGTCCGCTGCTGCTCGAGCACGGGGAAGATTTTGTCCTGTATGCGCTGCTCGATTTCGTCATCGAGAATTATCAGCCGGTGGGCGAAGCGATTCACGCCGAGATTGATGAGCTGGAACGCAACGTGCTGTGCAGCGCCCTCAACGAGCGAGACATCCAGAAGCTGCACGGTTTGCGCCGTGACGTGGTGCGCTTGCGCCGATATGCGGCGCCGATGGTGGAAATCGGCGAAGAGCTGCAAAAGCTCAGTTTCCCGTTCATCGACAAGAACATGCGCCCGTACTTTCGCGATGTGCAGATTCACGTGACACGGCAGATGGAAGACCTCAGTACGCTGGCGGACATTGCCAGCCAGACCATCGAGATTGGCGTGTTGCTCGAGGCATCACGGCAGAGCGTGGTGCAGCGCAAGTTTGCGGCGTGGGCGGCGATTCTGGCGTTCCCCACAGCGGTGGCGGGGATTTACGGGATGAATTTCCAGAACATGCCCGAGTTGACCTGGCACTACGGCTATTTTGCGGTGCTGGGGTTTATTGCGGTGGGGTGTGTGAGTTTGTGGGCTAGTTTCAAGCGGTCGGGGTGGTTGTAGCCGGGACCGCGTTGCCCCGGCGATTCGCGAGCAGGCTCGCTCCCACAGGGATTGTGGGAGCAGGCCCTTTTAGCGTTGAGCCGTTTCTGGTTTGTGCGCCACAAAGCGCATCATCCACTCCGCAACGGTCGCGCCATGATGCTCCTGCTCAAGGCTCGCGACACCCTTGCTGTAGATCTGCGAACCCAGCGCTTCCTGGCGCAGATCGAGCAGCGCGCGCGAGTAATCGTGAATGAATTCCGGGTGGCCCTGGAAGCACAGCACCTGGTCGTTGATGTGATAAGCCGCGAACGGGCAGAAATCGCTGGAGGCGATGACTGTCGCGTTTTCCGGTAGTTCGGTGACCTGATCCTGGTGGCTGATCAGCAGTGTCAGCTCTTCGCGCACCGGGCTCATCCACGGCGCCTTGGCTGCCAGCTGATAGCTGTGAGTGCCGACTCCCCAACCCTGGGAGGCCCGCTCGCTCTTGCCACCAAGCAGCAGCGCCAGCAATTGATGGCCAAAGCACACGCCGAGCAATTTGTCGCCGCGTTCGTAGCGATTCAGAAGATAGGTCTTGAGGGTCTGGATCCACGGATCCGTGCCGAACGAATCGGCCTTGCTGCCAGTGACCAGGTACGCATCGAAAGTCTCATCGTCACTTGGATACTCACCCTTCACCACGTTATAGACAGTGAACTCAGCAGCAATCGGTTGTTGCGAGAACAGGCGCTGGAACATCTGCCCATAGCCCTGATATTGGTCAATCAATTCGGGCCGCAGGATGTCGGTTTCGAGAATGCAGATGCGCAGCGACATAAAAAATACCTGACACGTGATGGGAATAATGAACACCCCAGAGCCTGCCTTGAAACACGTGGCCAAGGCAAGCCCCGAAATGCTCGCTGGCCCTAGAACATTTCACCCTTCGCCGCTTTGTCCAGCAACAGCGCTGGCGGGGTAAAGCGCTCGCCGTATTGCTCGGCCAGATACTGCGCGCGGGCGATGAAGTCCTTCAGGCCATACTGGTTGATGAACTGCAGCGCACCGCCGGTCCATGCGGCGAAACCGATACCGAAGATCGAGCCGACGTTGGCGTCCGCCGTCGAGGTCAGCACGCCCTCCTCCACACAGCGCACGGTTTCGATGGCCTGCACAAACAACAGCCGATCACGCACATCCTTCGCAGAGATCTGTCCGTCTGCCTTCTCGAAGCGCGTTTTCAGCTCCGGCCATAAATGCTTCTGGGCACCGGCTGGATACTCATAAAAACCGCCTCCGGCAGCTTTACCCGGTCGCTTGAATTCATTGAGCATCAAGTCAATCACGGCAAAGGCCGGGTGCTCAATCAGCGGTTTCCCTTCAGCCTGTAGGTCCTTGGCCGTCTGTTGACGGATATGGCTCATCAGGCTGAGGGAAACTTCGTCGGAGATTGCCAGAGGCCCGACCGGCATCCCGGCCTTGCGCGCTTCGGTCTCGATCATCGGCGCACTGACGCCCTCGCCGAGCATGGCAATGCCTTCGTTGGTGAATGTGCCGAACACCCGCGAGGTAAAGAAGCCGCGACTGTCGTTGACCACGATCGGAGTTTTCTTGATTTGCAGCACGAAATCGAAACCGCGAGCGAGAGTTTCGGCGCTGGTCTGCGCACCTTTGATGATTTCCACCAGCGGCATTTTTTCTACCGGACTGAAGAAATGCAGGCCGATGAATTTGCTTTGATCGGCCACCGCCGTCGCCAGACCGGTGATCGGTAGCGTCGACGTATTGGAAGCAATGACCGCTTCGCCGCCCACGACCTGTTGCGCGGCGGCGGACACCCTGGCTTTGAGTTGGCGATCCTCGAACACCGCTTCGATGATCAGATCGCAACCGGCCAGATCGGCATCGCTTTCGCTCGCAACGATTCGCGCCAGCACCGCTTCGCGCTGTTCGGCGGTCATTTGGCCACGGGCAACTTTCTTGTCCAGCAGCGCAGCGGAATGCGCTTTGCCTTTCTCGGCAGCGGCGAGGTTGATGTCCTTGAGCACGACGTCGATACCGGCCGAGGCGCTGACGAACGCGATGCCTGCGCCCATCATTCCGGCGCCGAGCACACCGACTTTGCGGGTTTTATAGGGCGCAAAACCTTGCGGTCTGGAACCGCCGGCGTTGATCTCGTTCAACTGGAACCAGAACGTACCGATCAGGTTTTTCGAGATTTGCCCGGTCGTCAGCTCGGTGAAGTAGCGGGTTTCGATCAGGTGCGCCGTGTCGAAATCGACCTGAGCGCCCTCCACCGCCGCGCACAGAATCTTCTCCGGCGCCGGCAGAGTGCCCTGGGTTTTCGCGCGCAGGATCGACGGCGCAATCGCCAGCATCTGCGCCACTTTCGGGTTCGATGGCGTGCCGCCGGGAATCTGGTAACCCTTGACGTCCCAGCGCTGCACTGCCGCCGGATTGGCCAAAATCCAAGCACGCGCCTTGGCCAGCAATTCATCTGGATCCGCTGCCAATTCATCAATCAGCCCGGCCTGCAACGCCTGTTGCGGGCGCACCTTCTTGCCTTCAAGCAAGTACGGCAGGGCTTTTTCGATGCCGAGCATGCGCACCATGCGCACCACCCCGCCGCCTCCCGGCAGCAGGCCCAAGGTCACTTCCGGTAGACCGAGTTGCACCGAGGCGTCATCAACAGCAATGCGGTGGTGACAGGCCAGGCAGATTTCCCAGCCGCCGCCCAGCGCAGCGCCGTTGATCGCCGCGACCACCGGTTTGCCGAGGGTTTCCAGGCTGCGCAATTGCGCCTTGAGGGTCAGCACCATGTCGTAGAAAGCTTTGGCTTCGGGCTTGCCGACCTTGATCAGTTCATTGAGGTCGCCGCCGGCAAAAAAGGTTTTCTTCGCCGAGGTGATGATCACTCCGGCAATGCTGTCTTTCTCAGCCAGCAAGCGGGCGACGCAAGCGGCCATGGCCTCGCGGTACACGGCGTTCATGGTGTTGGCGCTCTGGCCCGGCATATCCATGGTCAGCACGACGATACCGTCCTGGCCTTTTTCGTAACGAATGGCTTCGCTCATAACAAGGTTCCTTGAAGTCGGGGCTCAGAGGCGTTCGATGATGGTGGCAATGCCCATGCCGCCGCCGACACACAGCGTCGCCAGGCCGTAGCGCAGATGCCGCGCTTCCAGTTCATCAAGCAGGGTGCCGAGGATCGCGCAACCGGTGGCGCCCAGCGGGTGGCCCATGGCGATCGAGCCGCCGTTGACGTTGACCTTGCCGGGATCGACGGCCATGTCCTTGATGAATTTCAACACCACCGAAGCGAACGCTTCGTTGACCTCGAACAGATCGATGTCCTCCACGCGCAGTCCGGCCTTGGCCAGCGCTTTGCGAGTCGCCGGCGCCGGGCCAGTGAGCATGATGGTCGGATCTGTGCTGGTGACGGCCGTGGCGACGATGCGCGCGCGTGGCTGCAGCCCCAGCGCGCGGCCCTTGGCTTCGGAGCCGATGAGCATCAGCGCCGCACCGTCGACAATTCCGGAACTGTTGCCCGGCGTGTGCACATGGTTGATCCGCTCGACATGGCTGTAGACCCGCAACGCCGTGGCATCAAAGCCCATCTGCCCGATCATTTCGAAACTTGGCTTGAGCTTGCCCAGGCCTTCGAGGGTCGATTCGGCGCGGATGAACTCATCGTGATCAAGCAGGACGATGCCGTTCTGATCCTGCACCGGCACCAGCGACTTGTTGAAGGAGCCATCGGCCCGCGCTCGTGCGGCTTTTTGCTGCGAGTGCAGCGCGTAGGCATCGACGTCCTGGCGGCTGAAGCCTTCGAGGGTGGCGATCAGATCGGCGCCGACCCCTTGCGGGGTGAAATGGCTGTGCAGGTTGGTCTGCGGGTCCAGCGCCCAGGCGCCGCCATCGCTACCCATCGGCACCCTCGACATCGATTCGACGCCGCCAACCACCACCAGATCCTCGAAGCCTGAGCGCACTTTCATAGCGCCAAGATTCACGGCTTCCAGACCCGAAGCGCAGAAACGGTTGATCTGTACGCCGGCGACGCTGACATCCCAATCGGCTACTTGCACCGCCGTCTTGGCGATGTCGGAACCTTGATCGCCGATCGGCGTGACGCAGCCGAGAACCACATCATCGACCTGACTGGTATCCAGCGCCGTGCGCACCTGCAAGGCGTTCAGCAAACCGGCCACCAGGTTGACCGGCTTCACGCTGTGCAGCGCGCCATCGGCCTTGCCTTTGCCACGCGGGGTGCGCAACGCATCGAAAATCAAAGCTTCAGTCATGACGTCCTCGAACCTGATTTATTGGCACTTCACTTTCGCCCTGTGCCGGCTGGCAAGCAATGACCACTTTGCTCAAAGCGCTTGACGCACACGCTCAGACGGACGGTCATCCGGCATGAGGTGAACCGGTTCAGGTCGCCGAGTTGTCTAGCCAGCGGGCGGCAAAGAAGCTGGCAATACGCCTCATGCCGTTTTAAGAGCTTTTGCCAAGAACTCCATATGAAATGGATCTAAGCGAAGGCAGAGGCGGGCTCTAAGGTGAAGATGTACGCCATCGTCGTCGGGTTTTGCCGAGACGGGCGTCCTTCAACAGGAAGTGCAACGCGTGCCGTCAGGGATATGCAGTCAGGCATGCATCAGGAAATAACAATAAAGGCGGTCAAGCCATGTTCAAACAACCGAAAGTACGTCAAGCAGGACTCATTCTTTTCGCCACGACGCTGTTGTTGATCTTGCCGAATCTGACCAAGGTCATCGGCTGATTCAAACGTCGCGTGCTGTATATCGCCACTGAAAATGTGACTGGCCCGCTACCCGGGCCAGCGTGGTTGTGCCAACCTTTGCGCACTTCCACGACATGGACGGCGATCATTTGAAAACGCTCATTGCGCTCGGTGCCTTGTTGCTGAGCTTGCCCTTGTCTGCCGCACAACTGGATTTGCAGTTGGGGGCAAACAGCCGCACCTGGCAGACCGAAGAGCTGCTCAAACATCCTCAGCTGCAAACTCTCACGATCAACAATGATGTTTCCTACAAGAAGGACATGACCTATCAGGCTGTGCCTCTGGCCGCATTGCTGAAGGGGGTCAAGCCGGAGGATCACTTGCAAGCGGTGGCGCTGGACGGCTTTGCCGCAGAGTTGGCCGCCGCGCCCTTGCTGAACAAGGACGGCGCACGCGCATGGCTGGCAATCGAGGACCCGGCGCGGCCGTGGCCACCGCTGTCTGCCGGCAAGCACAGCGCCGGGCCGTTCTATCTGGTCTGGACCGATCCGCAGGCAGGTAATATCAGCCCCGAACAGTGGCCGTTCGAAGTCGCCAGCATCAAGCTGATGGCGCCGGTGGCCCAACGATTCCCTGCCCTGCTGCCCGATCCTGCCTTGAAGGCCGATGATCCGGTGAACAAGGGTTTTGCCCTGTTTCAGAAAAACTGCCTGGCCTGCCACCGGCTGAATGGTGCCGGAGACGCGCAGTTCGGTCCGGATCTGAATATTCCGTATAGCCCGACCGAGTATTTTGGGGCGGATTTCTTGAAGCGCTACATCCGCGATCCGCAGAGTTTGCGTCAGTGGCCGCAGGCGAAGATGCCGGGGTTTTCCGCGCAGGTGTTGCCGGATGGAGACCTTGAAATGCTGGTGGGCTATCTCAAGCACATGGCCGGCCGCAAAGCCAAGCCGTAAGCCTTAGGGTGTTATTACTGGCCTCTTCGCTGGCAAGCCAGCTCCCACAGGGTATGCGCAGAGTTCGAATCACCGGTCATCCTGTGGGAGCTGGCTTGCCAGCGATAGCGGTATCCCGAATCTATTGTTGCTGCACGGAAATAACCGGCGTCGGCGAGACGAATACCTTGGCGTGCATCTGCTCACAGCCGCCGCCCCGGCGCATGCCGCGGACCGGGCAGGCATCGAGATAATCCAGGCCCACCGCCAGCTTCAAGTGTCGCTCCGGGCGCGCCAGTTGGTTGGTCACGTCGAAGCTGTACCACGCGTCATCCAGCCACGCTTCTGCCCAGGCATGACTGGCCAGATGCTCGCAATCTTCGCTGTACAGATAACCCGACACGTAACGCGACGGCACCCCGAGGCTGCGCGCGCAGGCGAGAAACGCATGGGTATGATCCTGACAAACCCCGGCGCGACCGGCGAAAGCTTCGGCGGCGCTGGTGTCGACTTCGGTGGAGCCCGGCGTGTAGGTCATGTGCTGATTCAGACCGTGCATCAAGTCGATCAGCGCGGTGCGATCACGCCGTTGCTTGCAGTTCTTCGCGGCAAATTCGCGCAAGGCTTCATCGGCTTCGGTCAGGCGCGTGAAGCGCAGGAACGGCAGCGCCGACTGGCTCTCATGTTCGGCCTCGCGCAATTCGTCAATATCGACCTGACCACGGGCGCCGATGATGATCGCTTCGTGCGGCTCGTCCATGGTCAGCACATGCAGGATGTTGCCGAACGGATCGAGCTGCGCACGCACCGGACGCGGCAGGTCGAGTTGCCAACTGAGGACATGCTGGCGCTCGCTGTCGTGGGGCGTAAGGCGCAGGTACTGGATGCTCGCGCGCACCTGATCTTCGTAGTGATAGGTGGTCTCGTGGCTTATGGAAAGTCTCATGCAGCCTCCAGGTAGGAACTGTGAATGGCGTTGCCCAACTGGCGCACCAGCGGGATGAATTCGGTCAGCCAGGCGTGCAGGCCTTCTTCGAGGATTTCGTTGATGCCGGTGTAGCGCAGGCGCGCGTCCATTTCCGCCGCCAGGCGTTGTGCCGGGCGGCCGTTGGCGCCGGGCAGTTGCGCGAGGATCTGGTCGATCTCTTCGGTACAGGCACGCAGCGAACGCGGCACATCGGCGCGCAATAGCAGCAGTTCGGCGACATGCCGGGCGCCGGGCGCGTCGCGGTAGATTTCGGTGTAGGCCTCGAATGAGGACAAGGCGCGCAGCAGCGCACTCCATTGGTAATAGGCGTGCGCCGTGCCGTCGCTGACTGCTTCGGCCTGATCACCGGCCATTTCGTAACGGGCATCGAGCAGGCGCAGCGTGTTGTCCGCGCGCTCGATAAACGTGCCCAGACGAATAAAGCGAAACGCGTCGTTGCGCATGATCGTGCCGTAGGACGCGCCGCGAAACAGGTGCGACCGCTCCTTGATCCATTCGCAGAAGCGGCTCATGCCGTAGCGGCTCAGGCCTTGTTCGGCGATGCCGCGAATCTCCAGCCAGGTCGCGTTGATGTTTTCCCACATGTCGGCGGTGATTCGGCCGCGCACCGCATGGGCACTGGCCCGCGCCGAGCCGAGGCAGCTGTAAATGCTCGCCGGATTGGCCGCATCGAGCGCAAAGAAATGCAGCAGGCGCTCTGCGTGCAGGTCGCCGTGGCGTTCAAGATAATCGTCCAGGGTGCCGGTGATCAGCAACGGCATGGCGAGTTCGTGCAGACCGTCGCCGCGACCGTCCTGCGGCATCAGCGACAGCGAATAACTGATGTCGAGCATGCGCGCGAGGTTCTCTGCACGCTCCAGGTAACGCGACATCCAGTACAGATCCGAGGCAGTTCTACTTAACATGGCAAGCTTCCTTCAATCCTCGACTACCCAGGTGTCCTTGGTGCCGCCGCCCTGGGAGGAATTCACCACCAGGGAGCCTTCACGCAACGCGACACGGGTCAAACCGCCAGGCACCACACGGGTTTCGCGACCGGACAACACAAACGGACGCAAATCGATATGGCGCGGTGCAATGCCGTTCTCGACAAAGGTCGGACAGGTCGACAGCGACAGCGTCGGCTGCGCGATGTAGGCATGGGGTTTGGCTTTGATGCGCTCACGAAAGGCATCGATTTCCGCCGTCGTCGCGGCCGGCCCGACCAGCATCCCGTAACCGCCGGAACCTTGGGTTTCCTTGACCACCAGTTCCGGAAGATTGGCCAGCACGTGGGACAGCTCGGACGGGTTGCGGCACTGCCAGGTCGGGACGTTTTTCAGAATCGGCTCTTCGTCGAGGTAGAAACGGATCATGTCGGTGACAAACGGGTACACCGATTTATCGTCCGCCACGCCGGTGCCGATGGCGTTGGCCAGCACCACGTTGCCGGAACGATAGGACGACAACAGCCCCGGCACGCCGAGCATCGAGTCCGGGTTGAATGCCAGCGGATCGAGGAAGGCGTCGTCGAGCCGGCGGTAGATCACGTCGACCGCTTTCGGGCCGTCAGTGGTGCGCATGAAGACTTTGTCGTCACGCACGAACAGATCCGCACCTTCGACCAGTTCCACGCCCATTTCCCGCGCCAGAAACGCATGTTCGAAGAACGCGCTGTTGAAGCGTCCCGGCGTCAACACCACCACGCTCGGATTGTCGATCGGGCTTGAGCTTTTCAGGGTGTCGAGCAGCAGATTGGGATAGTGATCGATCGGGGCGATGCGCTGGGCGGAGAACAGTTCGGGGAACAGGCGCATCATCATCTTGCGGTCCTCGAGCATGTAGCTGACGCCGCTGGGTGTGCGCAGGTTGTCTTCGAGAACGTAATAAGTGCCATCGCCATCGCGCACCAGATCGACGCCGGAGATATGCGAGTAGATGTCGCGGTGCAGATCCAGGCCCTGCATTGCCAACTGGTATTGCTCGTTGGCCAGCACCTGTTCGGCGGGAATGATCCCGGCCTTGATGATGCGCTGCTCGTGGTAGAGGTCGGCGAGAAACATGTTCAACGCCTTGACCCGCTGGATGCAGCCGCGCTCGACAATCCGCCATTCACTGGCCGGAATGCTGCGGGGAATGGTATCGAACGGAATCAGGCGCTCGGTGCCCTGCTCGTCGCCATAGAGCGTGAAGGTGATCCCGGCCCGGTGAAACAACAGATCGGCCTCGCGGCGGCGCTGCGCGAGCAGCTCGTCGGGCGTCTCGGCCAGCCAGCGGGCAAATTCCCGGTAATGCGGGCGGACCAGGCCGCCGGCATCGTACATCTCGTCAAAATAGGTGCGGATCATGCCGTACTCCTTGTCACTCCGGACATACAGGCCTTCGCAAGGCCCGTGCCATCGGCATAAACGCTTTGATTTCAATCGGTTGTAGATCCACGCCGAAGGCTGCGCACCATTCCTGTGCGGCAAATGCCCCGGCCCGATTGCCCCCGCTTCATTGCGACGCACTGCATCGCCTATCACCAGCATAGTCAGAGTTGATTTCACTGCCCGGCCGCGACCGCGGATAATCCGCGCATTCGCTGCAAAACTTCCCCGGCACGCCGCCGCGAAGTAGACAGCTCAAATGATCTGAACTGCCTTGGCAGCCCCGTCCCGACAGGACTTTATTGCATACCCGTCTTCCCTTTTAGCCACCCTCTCCGGTGGCTTTTTTTTGCCCGGGATTCTTGTTTCAGGGTTTTGCCACTGCGATATGCAGAAGCCAGAAACGACAACGGCCGACCCGAAGGTCAGCCGTTGCCCGACAGACAATGCGCAATATCAATTCAACCGGTAACGATTGCGCACCTCCTGCTTCACGCCCCAACCCTCGATAATGCCGCCCAGCGGTTCGACCACGGCTGAAAAGCCTTGCTCGAAATCGCCGATGTCGTCATAGGTTGCGTACATCACTTTGCTCAATTCCAGCGACCAAGCGCCGTCGTCGCGCGCACTGACCTGGGCATTGATGGATTCACCACGAAATTTGCCTGCTGCCCTGCGCGCCCGCTCCTCGTCCGGGAAAATCGCGTAGAACTCGATGGGATGGAACCGGGAAAAATCGAAACCGCCTTCTTTCATGCGGCGCAGAACGTTGCTGCTGATGTCTTCTTGATAGGCTGTGCTCATGAATCGTCCCCCTCGATTGATGGATAGACTTTCCGTATTCCCGCCCCGGGCCTTTTGGCCTAAGTACTAAGGCAACGTGGTTGCGCGCGGGAAACAAGCATGTAGCTGACAAGACCAGACCTTAGCGATCCATTCGCTGATCTCGCTTGCAGAGTAGCCCCAAGAGAGCGCCGCTGCCAAGGCCTGGTTTACGAGATGACAGGAAGTGTTCAGGCAGGGGTGATGCTGCGGATTTCGATGCCGTTCTGGGTCTTGAGGTTTTTCACCCCGGCATCGGCGGTGCGCCCTTCCAGATCGTTGAGATCCAGCTGGGCGGCGACCGGAAGAAGCCGCTCTTTGACGAGCCGTGCGGCTTCATCATCGGACGGGCATTCCTCACGTTCGAAGATTTCATCGACAATTTCACCGTGATCATCCACGAAAGTGACTTTCCACTTTTGCATCAGTGCCTCCTCGATCAACCCGTAAATGGGCTTACCTCTATCTCGACTTTTTTCCGCGATAGTTGGTTCAAAAGGATTACAGCCGACAACGGTGAAAATAACCATCCTATCGATAGGGCGAACTCTGTGGCGAGGGGATTTATCCCCGTCCGGATGCGCAGCAATCGTAATACCGCCCAATGCGGCTAAACGGATCACCGCGCAGGCCGGTTCAGGGATGCTGCGCATCCCAACGGGGATAAATCCCCTCGCCACAAAGGCTCCCTTGCAGAGCGACGTCAGCGTGATCAGTCGTTGCTCGGCTTGTTGACCGCTTGCAGCACGTATTGCGGCAAGGCGAACGCGCCGATGTGGATTTCCGGGTTGTAGTAACGGGTGACGATGCCGCTGCCGATGAAGCGCTGTTGCAGGGTTTCACGGCTGAGCTTGCGGTACGCCGGGTTGGTCGAGCCCCAGGCGAAGGTCATCGAACCGCCGATGTAGGTCGGCACGGCGGCCTGATAGAAATGCCAGTCCGGGAACAGGCTGCGCAGGCGACCGGCGGTGGTTTTGACTTCGTCGATCTGCATGAACGGCGTGCCGTTCTGAGTGACGAGGATGCCACCTTCGTTCAGGCAGCGGTGGCATGCCTGGTAGAAGTTCTCCGAGAACAGCACTTCGCCCGGGCCGATCGGGTCGGTGGAGTCGGAGATGATCACGTCGAATTTTTCAGTGGTGGTGGCGACGAAACGCATGCCGTCATCGATCACCAGGTTCAGGCGCGGATCGTCGTAGGCACCGGCGGAATGGTTCGGCAGGAATTCCTTGCACATGTCGACCACGGTGCCGTCGATTTCAACCATGGTGATGTGCTCGACGCCGGCGTGCTTGGTCACTTCGCGCAGCATACCGCCGTCACCACCGCCGATGATCAGCACGCGCTTGGCAGTGCCATGGGCGAGGATCGGCACGTGGGTGAGCATCTCGTGGTAGATGAATTCGTCAGCTTCGGTGGTCTGGATCACGCCGTCCAGCGCCATCACCCGGCCCATGCGCGGGTTCTGGAAGATCACCAGGTGCTGGTGTTCGGTGCGCACTTCGTGCAGCAGTTTTTCCATGCGAAAACGCTGGCCGTAGCCTTCGTAGAGGGTTTCCAGGTACTCGCTGGTCTTGGTGACGGTCATGGTCAAGTGCTCCGATAAATGCGCGGGCGCCATCGTGGGGACGATTGCCCGGGAAAGGCGCGCATTCTACGTTGCCGAAGATGACAGGTCGAACCTCAGCTTAATTTTTACCAGCGCAAACCAATGTGGGAGCAAGCCTGCTCGCGAAAGCGCAGCATCAGTTGCCGGTGATGGCGACTGACCCAACGTCTTCGCGAGCAGGCTCGCTCCCACAGGGATGACCGTGTGATCGAAAATCAGCTCAGATCCGGACGTTGCCCCGCGGCCCGGCAATCGCCCAGATGATCAGGCCCAGCACCGGCAGGAGGATGATCAGCAACACCCAGACGATTTTCATTCCGGTGGAGGCGCCGCTTTTCAGCACGTTGATGATGGCCCAGATGTCGAGGGCAAGGATGATCAGGCCAATCAGACCGTTGAACGTGGAACCCATGGTGTCGCTCCAGAATAGTGGCATGCACTTTTAGGATAGACGGTCGCGCGCAGGGTTCCCTTTTATTGCGTTCAGACGTGAACGGCGACCTTCAAGGCTTCCAGCGCTGGCGCGGCGGCGATGCCAACCTCGGCGCATAACTCCAGCACGCGGGGCACATCGTTGCCGTAGACCAGGACCATTTGCAATTCATCGTCGAGCAACTGGCTGAAGTTCATCAACGTGTAACCGCCGTTCTCCTTGTTCAGGCTGCTCATCTGCACCTGAATACGGTTGAGTGCGGTCAGTGCTTCGGTCTTGGCCAGTTGTTTGGGCTTGAGATTGAAATCCACGCCCGGGCCAAACGAAGCAACGATTTGTGCGAACAGATCGACGTAGGTATCGGCCTGAAACAGCACGGTTTCCGGCAGGCTGCCGACCACTACCCACTCACCCAGCGGGATCGGGAAAGTGTCGTCGTAGTTGATGTCCGGATTGGCGGCCAGAAAAGCCTCGGCATCGGCGTAGGCCTGAGCGGCTTCGTCGGCCACCTTCAGGATCTCGTCCTCGCCCATGCAGCCGGAGCTGATTTTGCTGATGAGTTCGACGAGTGCGGCTTTCATGAGGGCGGATCCTGTGGCGGAGGTGAATTTTCAGGGCGCGAAGGATAGCGCATTCTGCCCTTCGCCACAGTCCGTGGACTTTACGCCAGCAACTTTTCCAGCTGCGCGGTGGTGTCGACCGCGCCCATGGTCCGCGCCGCATCCAGCGCGGTCACGCCGTTAGCGTCCTTGGCTTTCGCGTCAGCGCCTTGGCCGATCAGGTAATCGACGATTTCAACGCGGTTGAACATCGCCGCCATCATCAGCGCGGTACGGCCGTCGAAGGAAGAACCTTCGATTTCGGCGCCCGCCTCGACCAGCGCCTTGACCACCGCCAGATCGCCCTTGAACGCAGCGCCGGCAATCGGGCTCTGGCCGTTGCCATTGCGCATTTCCGGATCGGCCTTGTGTTTAAGCAGGACCTTCACCGCATCGACATGGCCGTAATAGCTGGCGAGCATCAACAAGGTGTCGCCCTTGCTGTTTTTCAGGTTCACCGGCAGCCCGGCGCTGACCAGGCGATCAAGCATCTCGGCATCACCGTCGCGCGCCTTGTTGAAAACCTGCTCGGTGAATTCGGCAGCTTCTTCAGGGGTCATCTGGCGGCTTTGGTCGGACATGGGGCACTCCATTTCGGTCTATCGGAAAGCCGACAGTTTCCCGAGCGCGACGGTGGCTGTCACTCGGTTTTTTCCGAGCGTCCCGATAGCCACACTCAATATCGATGTTTGCCATGTTGAATTTCAGCGAGGATTTGCTCACTGACATGCACATAGGTTTCGCTGCCCGGCAGCCAGGCGAAGATCGGGTCATCGCCGGTGAGCCCGGGGTCAAAGCCTTCTGTT
This sequence comes from Pseudomonas iranensis, assembly GCF_014268585.2. Taxonomy (NCBI): domain Bacteria; kingdom Pseudomonadati; phylum Pseudomonadota; class Gammaproteobacteria; order Pseudomonadales; family Pseudomonadaceae; genus Pseudomonas; species Pseudomonas iranensis. The sequence goes on along the minus strand of NZ_CP077092.1, from coordinate 2,099,898 downwards.
TTCAAGCGTGTCTTCTGATATTTGAAGGTCCCGGTGGTTTCCATTTTCACTTTCACCCGCAAGAACAACGGCACGGCATAAGCCGGCATGCGTTGCCGGACGAAGCTCAGCAGTTCGGCAAAATCCAGCGTGGCCAAGGATTCGGCGGGAGTGATTGCAGCCATCCCCGCACGCCCGTTGGTGTTTGGGATTTCCACACCGTAGGCCACGGCTTCAGCGATCAGCGGATGTTGCAGCAACAGGTTTTCGACTTCGGTGGTCGACACGTTTTCACCCTTCCAGCGATAGGTATCGCCGAGGCGATCAACGAACTGCGCATGGCCGAAACCGATATTGCGCAGCAGGTCGCCGGTGTTGAAAAAGCGATCGCCCTTGTTGAACACATCGTGGAGGACGACGCGGGCGGTTTTCTGCGGGTCGGTGTAACCGTCCAGCGGCGCCTTGTCGTCGATCCGCGCCAGCAGCAGGCCCTGCTCGCCCTTGCCGACCTTGCGCATGAAACCATCATCGCCGCGCAATGGCTCGCCACTGTCATGGTCGTAAGCGACCAGTTCCCACGCCATCAGCGAAAACCCGACGGTGTTGTCGAAATTGAGGATGTTGGTGAAACCGATGTTGCCGTCGCTCGCCGCGTACAGCTCACAAATGTGCTCGACGGCAAAACGCGTCTTGAACTCGGCCCAGGCACCAGGACGCAAACCATTGCCAATCATCTTGCGCACGTCGTGGCGGCTGTCATCGGCGCTGACCGGTTGCTCGACCAGGTAGCGACACAGCTCACCAACATAGCCGATGGTGGTTGCGCGATAGCGGCGCACGTCAGTCCAGAACTGGCTGGCGCTGAACTTGCGGCGGATGGCGAAACCCGAGGCGCCGTTGATCGCCGATCCCCAGCACACGCACAGGCCCGTGGCGTGATACAGCGGCAAGGTGCAGTAAACGACATCATCCGGGCGCATATCGAGGGCGATCATGCCGAAGCTCGCCGAACTGCGCATCCAGCGTCCATGCTTGAACACTCCGGCCTTGGGCAGGCCGGTGGTGCCGGAGGTGTAGATGTAGAAACACGGATCGTCGAAGAATACTTGCGCGCTGCTCGGCGGGTTATCGCTGCTGGCGTCAGCACTGGTGCTGATCAGATTGACGTAACCCTCGGGCGCGATGCCCGGATGGCTGTAGGTGTCCTGATCGGCGACGAACCAGGTGCGCGGCGCTGCGATCGCAACCTGATCACGCACGCCGGCATAGGCAGCGGTCAGTTCTTCGCCAACCACAATAGCCACCGGCGCAACCAGATTGATGCTGTGAACAAGCGTGTCGCGCATCAACGAGGTATTGAGCAGCGCACTCACCGCGCCGAGCTTGGCCAGCGCCAGGATTGTCACCAGTAATTCCGCACGGTTCTCGATAAACACCGCGACCACATCGCCCTTGCCGATGCCTTGCTCGCTCAGGTAATGCGCAATGCGATTGGCCCACTGATTGACCTGTGTATAGGTCAACGCCACGTCGCCCTGCAACAACGCCACACCATCGGGATTGCGCAGCGTCGCCTGCTCGAACGTCCAGCCCAGGCCGCACGTTTGGGTCGGATCCGTGACGTTGGCCACCTTCATGCCTTTGACCACCCGGGGGATGGCCTTGGCGATCATCGGCAGTTTGCGGAGCATCATGCCCCAGGTAATCGTGTCGCTTGGTGCGTGACGCATGAAAGCTCCCCGTTCGATCTTGACGTGCAGACCGCTGTTCTTGTTATCGGGTAATGACTGCGACCGACGCGTTTACGCCGTGGGTCGAGAAGGAAAGTACGTCAGTGATCGCGGGGCTGTACACGCGGTTTTTGCAATGATTTGTATCCCGTCGCGCCTCCGGGGAAGAGCGGATTCTGGTACGGACGTTTGGTTCCGTTGTACGGAGAAAAATCACGCAAAATGCAGGATGCACGATGGCCATTCATGCAGATTGCACGACGCCTGCAAAATGCAATGCCTTCAACTTATTGATTTTAAAGGGATTTTATTCGCATCAATACTGGCACAAACGCTGCAACTACCTCCGCATGCTTGCCATTCAAGTACATACGGAGCTGATGACATGAGCCTTATTCAAGAAAAATTTACATCGCTGTTCTCCAACTACGAAGTCAGCACTGCCCCACGTCCTGACGGTGGCATCCTGCTCACTCTGCGTAGCAGCGACGGCAAAGTCTTCAAACGCGCCCTTTCGTATCAGCAACTGCATGCCGGTGACCAACTGTCGTGGGCGATCAGCGCGATCCGCCGCGACCTGGCCGAACAAGCCAGCGAGCTGCCGCAAATTGCAATGCTGCAGAGCCAGCAGCGTTTTGCTCTGCCGACGTATCACTCGCTGTAATTTGCTTTAAACAAAAACAGGCCGTGGAGCATGTGCTTCACGGCCTGTTTTTATGTGCTCAGGATTTTTGTAGGAGCTGCGGCACGCTGCGATCTTTTGATCTTGATTTCAGGCCTAAATCGAAAGATCGCAGCCTCGTTTCACTCGACAGCTCCTACAGGGATGTGTGCAATGGTCAAAACGCTTCCGGTTCGATTCCAGTAAAGCTGTCCACCGTCACGTGCCCTGCCAACTCCCCGCCTTCACGCGCCAGACCGCAGGTTTTCATGCCGGCCGACTGGGCAGCGTCGAGTTCTTCGACGATGTCCGAGAGGAACAGGATTTCATCGGCTTCAACACCTACCGCCTGCTGAATGTTGCGGTAGGACTGCGCTTCACGCTTCGGCCCTGATGTGGTGTCGAAATAGCCGCTGAACAGCGGTGTCAGATCCCCCGCCTCCGAGCAACCGAAGATCAGCTTCTGCGCCTGGATCGAGCCGGACGAGTAAACAAACAGTTGATAACCGGCCGCATGCCAACGTTGCAGCGCTTCAACGGCATCCGGATAAACATGCCCTTTCAACTGCCCGGCCTGATAGCCCTGCGCCCAGACCATGCCTTGCAATGCCTTGAGCGGCGTGGCCTTGCGGTCTTCGGCGATCCAGCTCAAGAGGATTTCAACAACCCGTTCAACATCGGCCTGCGGCTCAAAGCTCTCGCGACGCACGGCGTCGAGCTGTTCGGCGACATCAGCACGCGAAGCGTTCTGCCGCACAAATTCGGGCAAATGTTCGGCGGCGTAGGGAAACAGCACGTCGAAGACGAAACTCACCGCGCTGGTGGTGCCTTCAATGTCGGTGAGGATGGCTTTGATCGACACGGTTTCAGTCCTCCAGACGCGGGAAGCGACCGGCGATGTCTTCGCCGGTGAAATTGGCAACCCAGCCTTCCGGGTTGTTGAACAGACGGATCGCCACAAAGTGCGGATGTTCGCCCATGTCGAACCAGTGCTTGGTGCCGGCCGGAACCGAGATCAGGTCGTTCTTCTCACAGAGAACGGCATAGACGTAATCGTCGATGTGCAGGGTAAACAAGCCACGACCGGCAACGAAAAATCGCACTTCGTCTTCGCCATGGCGGTGCTCTTCGAGGAACTTGGCGCGCAGCTCGGCTTTTTGCGGGTGATCGCTGTTGAGGCTGATCACATCGACGGTGATGTAGCCGCGCTCGGTCATCAGTTTGTCGATCTGCTCTTTATAAGCGCTGATGACCTCTTCCTGACTGGCGCCAGGCTGAATCTTCGCGGCGGCCTGCCAGCGGTCGAAACGCACGCCCTGCTCGGCCAGCGTCGAGGCGATGTCTTCGAAATGGGTCAGCACCTTGTTGGGAATCTCAGGGCTGGAAATGTGATAAACGGACAGGCTGCTCATGGGCAATTCCTCGGTAGCGGCGGCGCCGTCCGGCTCTTGCAGACCGGTCGGGCGCCGCGTGGCATCAGGCAAACGGGCTGTTTCTGGTGAACTCAGCCTTGGCGGTTCATGACGCTGCGGGTTTTCAACTCGCATTCAAACAGGAATTCAAAAGCCTCGATCTGCCGCAGCGCGTCGCTCATCTGCGCGCCCCAAGTGTAGAGGCCATGGCCGCGAATCAGATAACCGACGCAATCGGGATGGGCGTCGAGCCAAGGCTGCACCTTGGCGGCGAGGCGCGCAATGTCCTGATCGTTGTCGAAAATCGGCACACGCACCCGCGATTCATGAGTCGAGATGCCGCTGAAGGCTTTCTGCAATTCGTAGTCTTCGAACTCGATGAAGTCTTGCGGAGTCAGGCGCGACAGCACCGTGGCATTCACCGAATGAGTGTGCAGCACCGCACCGATCTCCGCGCGCCAGCGGTAGAGCTGGGTGTGCAACAAGGTTTCGGCGGAGGGTTTCTTGCCCGGTTCCAGGCTATTGCCGGACAGATCGGTAGCGAGCACGTCATCCACACCCAACTGGCCCTTGTGCTTGCCCGATACGGTCAACAGCGCTTCGCTCGGCGACAGGCGTGTCGAATAGTTGCTGCTGGTGGCTGGCGACCAGCCCCGGCCATATAGAAAACGCCCGGCATCGACGATCTGCTGGGCGAGCTGTTCACGGCTAAGGCTCATGGCCTGTCCTCTTGCATACGTGTGGCAATGATAACGGCAGCGGCAAGCGCTGCGAGACTGGCAATACTAAAGGTCATTGTCGCGCCGAGGGCATTCCAGCTGTAACCGGAATACAGCGCACCGAGCGCCCCGCCGGTGCCGGCCAGTGCCGCATACAGCGCTTGGCCCTGGCCTTGCTGGCGGGCGCCGAAACTACGTTGCACGAAAGCGATGGCAGCCGCATGAAAGCTGCCGAAAGTCGCTGCGTGCAGCACTTGGGCGAACAACAGCACCCAGAGAAATTCAGCGAATGATCCGAGAAGCACCCAGCGCAACGCCGCCAGCAGGAAACTCGCCAGCAGCACCCGACGCAGGGAAAAGCGCGCCAGAATGCGGCTCATGGCCATGAACATCAGCACTTCCGCCACCACTCCCACGGCCCAGAGCAGGCCGATGACGCCACGGCTGTAACCGAGGCGCTCAAGGTGCAACGTCAGAAAGGTGTAATACGGCCCGTGGCTGACCTGCATCAGCGCGACGCAGGCATAAAACGCCAACACGCCGGGATGGCGCAATTGCTTGAGAAAGCCCTCGCCCGGCGGTCGATTGCCTTGCGCCGGCTGTGCATTCGGCACCCACAGGCTACTCAGGACGATACCGGCCATGATCAGCACCAGCGCCGCCGGGTAGATGTCCAGGCTTAGCCATTCGAAAAGCCGCCCCAGCACTACCACAGTGATGATGAAACCGATCGAGCCCCACAGGCGAATCTGGCTGTAGCGCGATGTTTGCCCTTGCAGATGCGCGAGGGTGATGACTTCGAACTGCGGCAGCACCGCGTGCCAGAAGAACGCATGCAGAGCCATGACCATGGCCAGCCAGGCGTAGGTCTGGCTGACGAAAATCAGCGAAAAGGTCAGCAACGTGCACACCGCGCCAAAGCGCACGATGGCCAGACGCCTGCCGGTGTAATCGCCGAGCCAGCCCCAGATGTTCGGCGCCACGCAGCGCATCAGCATCGGAATCGCCACCAGCTCGCCGATGCGTGCGGCGCTGAAGCCGAGGTGATCGAAGTACAGCGCCAGAAACGGCGCTGTCGAACCGAGCAAGGCGAAATAGAACAGATAGAAACTGGACAGCCGCCAGTAAGGAAGCGCCGCCACGCCGGTTATGCCGCGACGGCTTTGAGCGCAGCCATCAGAGCTGGCCCAGCACCGGCGTGCTCACGCGCACATCGGCGTTCTGCCCACGGTGGCGCAGCAGGTGATCCATCAGCACGATGGCCATCATCGCTTCGGCGATCGGCGTCGCGCGGATGCCGACGCATGGGTCGTGACGACCCTTGGTGATCACGTCGACCGGGTTGCCATTCACGTCGATCGAACGGCCCGGCGTCGTAATGCTCGAGGTCGGTTTCAATGCCAGATGCGCAACGATTGGCTGGCCGGACGAGATGCCACCGAGGATGCCGCCGGCGTTGTTGCTGAGGAATCCTTCCGGCGTCAGTTCATCGCGGTGTTCGGTGCCGCGCTGGGCGACACAGGCGAAACCGGCGCCGATCTCCACGCCTTTGACCGCGTTGATGCTCATTAGCGCATGGGCCAGTTCGGCGTCGAGGCGGTCGAAAATCGGTTCGCCAAGACCCGGCATCACGCCTTCGGCGACCACGGTAATCTTCGCCCCGACCGAGTCCTGATCGCGGCGCAACTGGTCCATGTAGGCTTCCAGCTCCGGGACCTTGTCCGGGTCAGGGCTGAAGAAAGCGTTTTCTTCGACCGAATCCCAGGTCTTGAACGGTATTTCGATCGGGCCGAGCTGGCTCATGTAACCGCGGATGACGATGCCCTGACTGGCCAGATACTTCTTGGCGATCGCACCGGCCGCTACGCGCATGGCGGTTTCCCGCGCGGAACTGCGGCCACCGCCGCGATAATCGCGCTCGCCGTATTTGTGGTGATAGGTGTAGTCGGCGTGGGCCGGGCGGAACAGGTCCTTGATCGCCGAGTAGTCCTTGGACTTCTGGTCGGTATTGCGAATCAGCAGGCCGATCGAGCAACCGGTGGTGCGGCCCTCGAACACGCCGGAAAGGATTTCGACTTCATCGGCTTCCTGGCGCTGGGTGGTGTGGCGGCTGGTGCCAGGCTTGCGGCGATCGAGGTCGCGCTGCAGATCTTCCAGGGAAATCTCCAGACCCGGCGGGCAGCCGTCGACAATGGCGACCAACGCCGGACCATGGCTTTCGCCAGCGGTGGTGACAGTGAACAACTTGCCGTAGGTATTGCCGGACATGCAGGACGCTCCGTGAAATCAAACCCGAATTCTTGATGCGCGCCAGTATACGCAGGCTAACCGAGTAGTTCATCCTCGAACCTTAGTGGTGCTGGCGAGTCCAACCGGCACCTTGACCAATGATGGCGTGATGATGCTGCGAGTTCTGATCTTGAGTCTTACCCTCTTTACCGGCTTTGCCCAAGCGACAGTCCTACAGCGCCCGGTCACTCTGGACACCGGCAGCGGCGAACTTTTCGGCTCGCTGTTGCTGCCCAAGTCCGACAGCCCGGTGCCGATTGTTCTGATGATTTCTGGCTCGGGTCCTACAGATCGCGACGGAAACAACCCCGACGGCGGGCGCAATGACAGCCTCAAGCGCTTGGCCTGGGTGCTGGCCAAACACAACATCGCCAGTGTGCGCTACGACAAGCGCGGCGTCGCGGCGAGTCTGGCGGCCGCTCCCGATGAACGTGAGCTGTCAGTAGAGGGCTATGCGGCGGACGCCGTGGCGTGGGGGCAGAAGCTCAAGGCCGATCCGCGTTTCGGTAAACTGATTCTGCTCGGCCACAGCGAAGGCGCGCTGATTGCCAGCCTCGCTGCGCCGAAGCTGGACGCAGCGGCGGTGATTTCGCTGTCCGGCAGCGCGCGGCCGGTCGATCAGGTAATCCGCGAACAGTTGGCGCGCAGCCTGCCGCCGCCACTGATGCTGCGCAGCAACGAACTGCTCGACAGCCTCAAGGCCGGCCACACCGATGACAACGTGCCGCAACCGTTGCAGGTGATCTTTCGCCCGAGCGTGCAGCCATACCTGATTTCGCTGTTCCGTCAGGACCCGGCGCAAGCCTTTGCCCAGCTGAAAATGCCGGCACTGATCGTCCAGGGCAGCAACGACATTCAGGTCGGCACCGAAGACGCGAAGCTGCTCAAGGCGGCGAAACCGGACGCGCAACTGACGGTGATCGAAGGCATGAACCATGTGCTGCGCATCGTCCACAACGACATGAAGCGGCAATTGGCCTCCTACAAGGACCCGAATTTGCCCCTGGCCGCCGAACTGGGCGCTGCCGTCATCGAATTTATTGACGGAATTCGTGCAAGTTAACTGCGTTTTACCCTCCAGCCTCACAGAAAACGGCCGATAAGCCTTTGTCGCCAGCGCAACGTCTGGCGGCAAGCAGGGCTTGGACAGGATCTCGCCGTTATGACTGAAACCCAGACTTCACCCGACACCAGCGCTGAAAAAGACGCACCGCCAGCGGTCGAACTGCCGTGGGCGGATGTTCAGGCCGAGCACCACAAGATGCTCCGCCTGGCGCCGCTACAGACCGACCGCAACACCGGCGGCCGGCCGTTGCGCTTTGTCGAATTCGGTTACGCCGAGCGCAACAGCAAAGAACGCAGCCTGATGCGCATGGCGATCAAACTGCCCAATCAGCGCGTGCGCAAAGAACAAAATCATCTCGATGTTTGGGTCGACCACGCGAGCAAACGTGTGAGTTTCGGTCCCGACAGTGGCTTGCAGATCGAACCGCTGAATCGCGGTATCGGCCGCTTCATGGCCGCGCAAGGCATCAACTGGGCGAAAAAACGCTGGCCCGGCTACACCGTCGACGGCATGGACCTGAACAACAAGGACGCGCTAAACGAAGACACTCGCTTGCGCCGCGACCATTTCCTGCGCGTGCACGGTTTCGATGTGGCTTACGCCGATGCCCAGCATTTGAAAGGCAGCATCAAGGCGGTTCAGGTCGGTGATCTGCTGGGTGATTGGAACAGCGAGAAACTGCAGATCGTCGAGATTCTTGAAGCCGCGCAGATGCTGCAGCAGGCCGAACAGAACCTGGCCGAGCAGGAAGTGAAGCTGAAGAAGCAGGAAGAGAAAGTCAGCAAGTTCAAGCGCGAAGACGCCGGGCTGCGCTTCACCATTACGTGTCTAGTGGCGTTTGCGGTGTTTCAGGCGGGGTTGTTGATCTGGATTGCTACGCACCGCTGAGGGCTTGAGCGCGTACTGATCGTTCCCATGCTCTGCGTGGGAACGATCTGCCACAACCTTAGACGCGGGAGGCGAACAGGGCCTGATGCGCGCGGCACTGCTCGGCTGTCAGCATGAACACGCCATGCCCGCCGCGCTGGAATTCCAGCCAGGCGAAATCGACTTCCGGGTACAACGCCTCGACGTGCACCTGGCTGTTGCCCACTTCGACAATCAACAAACCCTTCTCGGTCAGGTGATCCGCCGCTTCGGCGAGCATGCGCCGGACCAGATTCAGACCATCATCGCCGCAGGCCAGACCGAGTTCCGGCTCATGTTGATATTCGTCCGGCATGTCGGCGAAATCTTCGGCGTCGACGTAGGGCGGGTTCGACACGATCAGATCGAAACGCTGACCCGGCAAACCATCGAAGCCATCACCCTGCACCGTATAGACGCGCTCATCGACACCATGGCGCTCAATGTTCTGATTGGCCACTTCCAGCGCTTCGAACGACAGGTCCGCGAGCACCACTTCGGCATTCTGGAATTCGTAAGCGCAGGCAATGCCGATGCAGCCGGAACCCGCGCACAGGTCGAGAATTCGTGCCGGCTCGCTGCCGATCCACGGCGCAAAGCGGTTTTCGATCAGCTCACCGATCGGCGAACGCGGAATCAGCACACGCTGGTCGACGATGAACGACATGCCGCAGAACCACGCTTCACCAAGCAGATAGGCGGTAGGAATACGTTCTTCGATACGACGCTTGAGCAAGCGCTGCAGATTGACCAGTTCGTCATCTTCCAGCGCGCAATCAAGATAGCTGTCGGCGATTTCCCATGGCAGGTGCAAAGCGCCCAGCACCAACTGGCGCGCCTCGTCCCAGGCGTTGTCGGTGCCATGACCGAAAAACAGATCCTCCCCATGGAAGCGGCTGACGGCCCAACGGATGTGGTCGCGCAGGGTACGAAGTCGGGAAGTGATCACGGCGTAGAACTCCAGAAAAAACGACTGGCGATTCTAGCAGCCAAAACGCGCGACGACGACGCAGGAAAAACCGTGCGGTTCCGGTAGGAGATTTCTTTTTTTTGCATCAGGCATTGAACGGAACGTGTAACTTGACAAGGCTGCAGGCCAAGAACGACGGCGCCTACGATGGTAGCGATTCACAGAACCGCTCAGCCAGAGGACAATGTCGCAAAAGCCCCACCCCGAGGAGCCCCAGAATGTCCGTTCCAAAAACGATGTTTCAACTCAGCGGTCGCGGTTACGCAGCGGCCACCCTGAGCCATGCCACCGTGGTCATCATCGATGCCCAGAAGGAATACCTCAGTGGCCCGCTGGCCCTGAGCGGCATGGACGCGGCCGTCGCGAACATCAAACAAGTGGTTGCCGCAGCCCGTGCCGCCGGTCGGCCGATCGTGCACGTGCGTCATCTCGGCACCGTTGGTGGCCTGTTCGACCCGCAGGGCGAACGTGGCGAATTCATCCCCGGTCTGGAACCGCAAGGCGATGAAACCATTATCGGCAAACTGCTGCCGAGCGCGTTCCATGGCACCGAACTGCTCGAGCGCCTGCAGAACCTCGGCTCGCTGGACCTGATCGTTTGCGGTTTCATGAGTCACTCCAGCGTCAGCACCACCGTGCGCGCGGCGAAGAACCTCGGTTTCCGCTGCACCCTGGTCGAAGACGCCTGCGCGACCCGCGATCTGCCGTTCAAGGGCGGCGTGCTCAGCGCCGAACGCGTGCAGGAAGCGGAAATGGCGATCATGGCTGACAACTTCGCCACGCTGGCCAAGACTCAGGACCTGATCTGATCCTGCCCTTGTGAGCGGTGCACGGCGCCGCTCATCCGCTATATCCGCTGATTTGCCGCAAATGCCATAGCCTCAGGAACAACCCGGTCAACTCCCGGTCGAAGGGCCGATACCATTGAGGAAGGTCGGAATGAAGTTATCCGATGGATTTGACGCACGCCGTTTGCGGCCCAAAGGCCAAAGCAACTGGCGTTTTCGATTTGGCGCGGCGATCTCGGCCATTCTGGCGACGTTCGGCGTGCTGCTGGCGATGGCCGGCGCCGCCAGCCTGCTCGGCCGCCCGCCGGCGCTGGGTGACCTGAACGCATCACCGCTGGGCTCGGCAATCATGCTTGCCGTCGGTCTGCTGTTTCTGTATTTCGGCGTTGCCCTGTGGCGCCGCTGCCGTCGTCGCGCACGGCAATCGCGGGAACTGAACATGTCCCCGCATCTGATGAAAAAACACGACTGACCCAACGGTCTGGCTTTTTGCCGGGCCGTTTTCTGTCGACTTGGTTAAACTGGCCGCCCTTCGCGGAGGCTGACATGCAAGACGACGATTTTTCTCTGTTCAAAAGTGCGATCCAGGGCGTCAAGCCGATCAAGCACGACCGCGCCGACACCGGCAAACCCAAGGCTGACCGCGCGCAGATCGCCAAGCTGCGTCAGTCCGCCACCGTGCGCAGCGACACCACTATCATTGACGGCTTGTCCGACCAGTTCGTGATCGACGTAGGCCCGGAAGACGAGCTGATGTGGTCTCGCGATGGCGTGCAGGAAAGCCAGATGCGCAAGCTCAAGGTCGGGCAGATCCCGTTCGAAGGCAGCCTCGACCTGCACGGCATGAGCGTGGAAAAGGCCCGGGAGACACTTTGGGCCTTTCTCGCCGAGGCAACCAAATTCGAAATCCGCTGCGTGCGCGTGACGCACGGCAAAGCCGTGCGCCTGGATGGCAAGCGCCCGATGATCAAAAGTCATGTCAACACCTGGCTGCGCCAGCATGCGCAAGTGCTCGGTTTCTGCTCCTGCCAGGCCCGCCACGGCGGCGCTGGCGCGGTTTATGTGATGCTGAAACGGACGATGATGGAAGGCCGCGACGAATAAAGCCGTCACACCGAACTTGCAGGGTTGTGTCCGCCACCGTACCCTTGCCCTTTGCGAAAATCCCCACAGGTAGTTTCATGTCCCTGGAACAGAATTACACCGCGATTCTCGGCCAATTGGGCGAGGACGTGTCCCGCGAGGGCCTGCTCGACACGCCAAAGCGTGCCGCCAAAGCCATGCAGTACCTCTGCCGCGGTTATGCACAGACGCTCGAAGAGGTCACCAACGGTGCCCTGTTCAGCTCCGACAACAGCGAAATGGTGCTGGTCAAGGACATCGAGCTGTATTCGTTGTGCGAACACCACCTGCTGCCGTTCATCGGCAAGGCGCATGTCGCCTATATCCCGAGCGGCAAAGTGCTGGGCCTGTCGAAGGTTGCGCGCATCGTCGATATGTACGCGCGCCGCCTGCAGATTCAGGAAAACCTCAGCCGCCAGATCGCCGATGCGGTAATGCAAGTCACCGGTGCGCTGGGCGTGGCCGTGGTGATTGAAGCCAAGCACATGTGCATGATGATGCGCGGCGTCGAAAAGCAGAATTCGTCGATGATCACGTCGGTGATGCTCGGTGAATTCCGTGAAAACGCGGCAACCCGTAGCGAATTCCTCAGCCTCATCAAGTAATTCGCAACAGAAAAGAACCGGCGTTGATCGCCGGTTTTTTTTCGCCCGTGAAAAATCGGGTAAGCTGCGCGCCTTTCTTCATTTGCACCGTGAGGCTTTCAACGTGTTCGTCAAAGCGCTTCGTGTCGGCCTCGGCCAACTGGTTATCTTCATCGACTTCATTACCCGCCCGGGCAAGAAAAAGCGCCCCGCTGCTGCTCAGGCGCAAGTCGACGCTGCGGCGAAAGATCTGGCGCTGTATCAATTCCACGCCTGCCCGTTCTGCGTGAAAACCCGCCGCGCCCTGCATCGTCTGAATGTGCCGGTGGCACTGAAAGACGCGAAGAACAACGAGCAGGATCGCCAGACCCTGCTGGAACAGGGTGGCCGAATCAAAGTGCCTTGCCTGCGTATCGAAGAGAACGGGCAAACCACTTGGATGTATGAATCCAAGGTGATTATCGATTATCTGGATAAGCGGTTTGCGGCGGTCTGATGTTAATGGGTTGGAGCGCTAGCCGCCTTCGCGAGCAGGCTCGCTCCCACCCTTGAAACGCATCCCGCCCTGTGGGAGCGAGCCTGCTCACGATGAGGCCCACACTGACAACGCCAGCCCTTGAGCCGGCGTTTTTGCTAGGCCGCCCTTCCCATCTGCGCCCGCCGCACCACCGCCGTCAACCGCTTCAGCCCTTCATCCAGCCGCGACGGATCGATGTGACTGAAGTTCAAGCGCAAATGCCCGTGATGCTTGTCCGGTTCGGGAAAGAACGGCTCACCGGGCATGAATGCCACATCATTGGCCAACGCCTCATTGAGCAATGACCGGGTATCCAGCGGTTGCTTCAACGTCAGCCAAAAAAACAGCCCGCCCTGGGGCATGTTCCACTCAGCCAGATCGGCAAAATGCTCCTCCAGCGCCAACTGAAACGCATCGCGCCGCTGCCGATAGAAATCACGCAACTCGCTTAAATGCTGTTGATATTTTTCGGTGCCGATCCATTGCAGGGCCTGCCATTGGCCGATGCGATTGGTGTGCAGGTCCGCCGATTGCTTGAGCTTGAGCAGGTGCGGAAACAGGTCTGGACTGGCAATCAGATAACCGACACGCAAACCCGGCAGCAAGGTTTTCGACACGGTACCGGTGTAGATCCAACTGGCTTTTTTCAGGCGCGCCGCAATAGGTTTGGCACTGCCACCATCGAAAGTCAGTTCGCGGTATGGCTCGTCCTCAATGAGCGTGACGCCGAATTCATCAAGCAACGCGGCGACCGCTGAGCGCTTGGCCTCGCTGTAGCGCACGGCGGAAGGATTCTGAAACGTCGGAATCAGGTAGATAAACGCCGGGCGGTGCTGTTCCAGACGACTGCGCAGTTGCGCCAGGTTAGGTCCGTCGGCTTCCTGCGCCACAGTCAGGCAATCGGCGCCGAACAGCTGGAAGATTTGCAGCGCGGCCAGATAAGTCGGCGCCTCCAACAGAATTTCCGTCCCCTTGTCGATGTACAGCTTGGCCGCCAGATCCAGGGTTTGCTGCGAGCCGCTGACCACCAGCACCTGACTCGCCTCGCATTCAAGGCCCAGCGCCCTCGCCTCTGCCGCCAGCGCCTCGCGCAAGGCCGGCTCGCCTTCGCTCATGCCGTACTGCCCCAGCGACAGCGGCATCTCGTCCCACTCCACCTTCGGCAACATCGTCTCAGCGGGCAAACCGCCGGCAAACGACATCACCTCTGGACGCTGGGCGGCGGCGAGGATTTCTCGGATCAAAGAACTTTTCAGGCGCGAGACACGTTCGGAAAAAGCCATGGAGGTCACCGTAGCGAGGCAGGTAAAAAATGAGTCAAACTGGTTGACTGAAACTACGACAGCTTAAGCGAGTACGTCAACATGCTTGACCTTAAAAACCCCACTAGTCAGCAACAGGCCATGGAAGCGTTCTTCTTCGGCTATCAGGCGTTTACGGCCAAGGCGGATGAAATGCTCGAGCGCCGCGGACTCTCGCGGGTACATCAGCGCATCGTGTTTTTCATCGCGCGCTATCCGAACCTCAGCGTAAAAGAGTTGCTAGCCCTGCTGGGCGTGAGCAAGCAGGCGTTGAACATGCCCCTGCGCCAGTTGCAGGAAATGCATCTGGTCGACAGCGTCGCTTCACAGACGGACAAGCGTAAGCGGCTGCTGGAGCTGACATCGGAAGGTGCGAAGTTCGAACAGGCGCTGCGGCGTGAGCAGGTGAAATTGCTCGAGCGGGTATTTGCAGAAGCAGGGGAAGCGGCGGTGAATGGTTGGTTGGCGGTGAATCTGGCGTTAGGGGGCAGTCAGACACATCTCGAATGACAGGACCGCCCTCTTCGCGAGCAGGCTCGCTCCAACACATGGGAACGCTTTACAAAGGTGGGAGCGAGCCTGCTCGCGAACCTATCCTGGATGGCCATATATCCCTATCAGCAAAAAAATCGTCGACAAAACCCAAAACAATATTTGCTTTATTTGTACACAAAAGCATAATCCACTGCGTGCGAGTTCCTGACTACACGGTCAACAAATTCGCGTATGCCTCAAAGGGCCGCTGCCACCCCTCATGGGTCCGGCCCTGGAAATAACAATAAAACTCTTGAGGAGTACTCGCTGTGGAAAGCCGCAAATCCGAAGCACCGCCGCTCGAGCTCACGCCGCCATTACGCAATGGCCTGCTGGAGCGTCTGTTCAAACTCAGCTTGCATGGCACCACGGTGAAGACCGAGCTGATTGCCGGTCTGACAACCTTCATCACCATGGCTTACATCATTTTCGTCAACCCGAACATCATGGCCGATGCCGGCATCGATCACGGTGCGGCTTTCGTCGCCACCTGTATCGCTGCCGCATTGGGCTGCCTGTTGATGGGGCTCTACGCCAACTGGCCGGTCGGCCTCGCACCGGGCATGGGCCTCAATGCGTTCTTCACTTACACCGTGGTCGGCACCATGGGCTACAACTGGGAAACCGCCCTCGGCGCGGTGTTCGTCTCGGGCGTGCTGTTCATGTTCCTGACCTTTTCGCGGATTCGCGAATGGCTGCTCAACAGCATTCCGGTCAGTCTGCGTTTTGCGATGGGCGCTGGTGTTGGCCTGTTTCTCGGCCTGATCGGGCTTAAAACCGCCGGTATTGTCGTCGACAGCCCAGCGACGCTGATCAAACTCGGCTCGCTGCGTGAACCCGGCCCGCTGCTCGCCGCGATCTGCTTTCTGATGATCGCGATCCTCAGTTACCACCGCGTATTCGGTGCGATTCTGATCAGCATCATCACCGTCACCCTTGCCGGCTGGGGCCTGGGCCTGGTGCACTACGAGGGCATCATGTCTGCGCCGCCGAGCCTGGCGCCGACCTGGATGGCGATGAACGTTGCAGGCGTGTTCAACGTCAGCATGATCAGCGTGGTGCTGGCCTTCCTCTTCGTGCACATGTTTGACACCGCCGGCACCCTGATGGGCGTTGCCCTGCGCGCCAACCTCGTCGCGGCTGACGGGCGCATCGAAAACCTCTCGCGGGCGATGAAAGCCGACAGCGCGTCCAGCGTATTCGGCGCGGTGGTCGGTGTCCCTCCAGTAACCAGCTATGTGGAAAGTGCCGCTGGAGTGGCCGCTGGCGGTCGGACTGGTCTTACCGCGGTCACTGTGGGTGTGCTATTTATAGCGGCAATGTTTTTCGCACCGCTGGCTGGCATGATTCCCGCTTATGCCACAGCAGGTGCACTGATCTACGTAGCCATGCTGATGATGGGCGGCATGGCCCACATTGAATGGGACGAAGCGACTGACGCGATTCCGGCGATCGTCACGGCGATCATGATGCCGCTGACCTTTTCGGTTGCCGACGGCATCGCTCTGGGCTTCATCACGTATGTGGCATTGAAGGCCGGCACCGGCAAATACAAGGAAATCTCCGTCAGCCTGTGGGTGCTCTGCGCGATCTTCATCGCCAAGTTCATCTTCCTGTAAGCGCTGCGCGGTTCACGCTTCAATTCAGCCTCACCCTCGCGGGTGGGGCTTTTGTGCATTTCGATAACAACAAAGGAGCAAAGCGATGAGTCTGGAAACCTGGCTGCTGTTCAGTGGCGCTGCATTGGTAGTGATCCTGATCCCGGGGCCGCTGTCGTTGCTGATGATCAGCAACAGTCTGAATTACGGCTTGCGCCGGTCCTATCCGGCATTTCTCGGCGGAGTGATTGCCTCGATCTGCCTGTTGAGCGCTTCGGCACTAGGGCTCGGCGCACTGCTGCTGGCCTCCGAACAGTTGTTCAGTGCGCTGAAAATCGTTGGCGCACTCTACCTGTTCTACCTCGCCTGGCAGAGCTGGCAGCAATCGCGCCAGCCGTCGGTCGGCGCTGAAGTGCCCCTGGCTGCACCGGCGCCGCGCTTTCGCACACTGTTCGGGCGCGCTTTTGTGTTGGGCGCGAGCAATCCGAAAGACATCCTGTTCTTCGCCGCGTTTCTGCCGCAATTTCTCAGTGCGCAACAGCGGTTTCTGCCGCAGTTGCTGATCATGATCGCGACGTGGGTGGTGCTTGATCTGTGTTGCAAACTGGCTTACGGACTGGGCGCGCATGGCGCTGCACGCTATCTGCGCAGCGGCAAGGGCCAGAGCTGGTTCAACCGCATCAGCGCAGGCCTTTTCGGGGGCGCCGGCGCGGCTTCTTTGCTCAGTAGTCACTAATCGAATCCAGACCGATTGCAACTTATCAAGCCATCCCTATCGAATGGATTCGAAAGTCGATGGCTTGTCATGTATCAACTTCAGCGTGATTAGCTGAATGATCAAGGCGCAATACACCGCAACAACCCGGCGATGTACAGATTGCGAAACCTGGCCGTAAGATCCCCGCCACGCTTAAACAACAACCTGCCAGAACAAGGAAGTTCAAATGGCCACTCTTATCGAGCCGTCGATTTCTACCGACTCGTTGAAAAACGATAAAAAACCCGCCGACAGCGTTGTCATCACTGACATGCTGCTTAAAACCAACGAGCATAACGAATCGACGCTGAGCATTGCGCACAGCAAAGCGAACCAACTGAAACATGTGGACACTCTATTTGGCCCATTACAACTTGGGGAAGTGTCGATTACGCGAGTTTCGCTGGACGCTCTGGGCGCAACTATTGACGGTCAACCGCTAAACGGTCAGAACACATTTTTCCGCCGCCCCCGACGTTCACTTATCAACTCATTGCAGTTTAGTGCCGAGAAAATTGAAAGTCTTATAACGACCTCTACCGGGCGAGATGGTTATCTGCTATCGACGCTGTTATTTGAATTGGCCAGCCAACGCCCATTGACCGCCCCTGCTCTGATTCGCGAACCAACGGCAAGCGATGTTGATTTGCACCCTTACCGCGGCAAACTGGCACAACTCCTTGATTCTGCGCAGAAGCTCGATCTAGGTCATGCCCGCATGCCCAGGAATAATTCACGCTGGGCGGCGGCCGCCAAGAGTTACGCGGCCCTGGGCTCGAGTATCGGCATTCAGGGATTCGGTATCTTCATGGGCTTGCGCGGTGTTGTCGATGCCATTAAAACCAACAATACAACGGAAGTTGTAATAAACAGCGCCGGTATCGGAACAGAAGTCGCCTCCATTGCCACTGACGTCGCGGTGAACAAGATCGCCACGCAAATGCTCACCGCGGGACAGAACGCCTACAAGGATTTCGCCAAAACCCGATTCGCCGTCAGGCTCGGTCGCTCCGGTGGACTGATCGGCGGCGTGCTGACCTTGCCCTTCGACATCTTCACCGCAGTCAGGTCGTTGAACGCCGCTGAAAACGCGACGGGCAAGGAAGCCATGGACCATTACGTCAGCGCCGGACTGAGCATCGCGAGCGCGGCCATGACGGTCATACTCGGCGCAGCCGCAATGGCCGGTTTCGCCTTCGCAGGGCCTGTAGGTCTGGCGGCCGGAGCGATCCTGGCGATCGGCTCCCAGGTTTACGGTGCAGTGCGAATCGTCGATGACATCGATGATTACATCGAGCTGAGTGTCGAAGAGCGCTGGCGCTCGGGCTGGTTTTCGTTCTGCATGATGGACGTCGATCAGGATGTCCAGGATCGCTATTCGCAGGCAAAGGCCATGCTGCAGCACACACGGCAAGCGAAGGAAACCGCGAGAAAACTGCTCGATGGTGCGCTGAAGGGCAGTACCGAAGCCATCGTCAACGGCAAAACGCAAGTACACCTTGAGCCGACCGAGGTCTGGACGCGTAACTGGTGGACCAAACAGGACTCGTGGAAAACGGTCAAGGTGCCGGTGATAAAAGGCGCTGACGACACAATTGATGCCCGCGCTGGCGTCACCACGGACACCCCCGGCGCCGAGCTGGGTACCGCCGCCGGGAATAAAGGTGTTCTGTGGCTTATCGGCGATGGCCGGGACTCGATTCAGGGCGTCGAAGCCAAACCCAACGCCTTTCATTACAAATCCGGTAGAAAGGAGCTGACCGGAGGCGATAAGGACGACCGCTTCGTCTTTGACGGCGCTGCGGACCACATCCGTCAGCGCGAGAACGTTGCAGAATATTCGAAGCTCAAGGGCGGTGCGGGAAATGACACGCTGGTGCTGGGCGGCGTCCTGCACAGGCCGGTGAAACCTGACATCGGCTACGACGTGGACCTATCGGCAGGTACGTTGCACACCGTAATGCCGGATGCCGCCGAAGAGGACGGGAAGAAGTACATTTTCCACAGTCTGATTGAAAGTATCGAAAATGTTGAAACTGTAGACTCTGCAGCGAGCACTGTAGTCGGCACCTCTGACCGTAACATCATCAAATCGCGCGGATTCGACACTATCACCGCAGGCGGCGGCAACGACCAGATCTATCTGTTGCACTGCGGTGCCATCGCATCCGGAGAAGCCGGGAGCGATGAATATTTCATCGACCATCAGATTGGTCACTTTTCCATTATCGAGGATGGCCGGCAGCCGAGTCATATTGTCTTGAACTGGGCAAAGGATCTGATAGAAAGCTGGAAGATAAGTAACGGATCATTGGTGATAACTTCAACTTTCGATTATTCGGACAGGCAAAACGTCGTCACAATTCACGGTGTCTACGAGAAAGTGGAAAATAAATACAAGCGCAGCAACAACAACCTTACTTTCCTGACACGGGACGATTTCCATCTAAAACCTGTCTTGCCTGAAATGATCGAGCCCGAGGAACCGGTGGCTATCGATTACTCCATAATCAAGTACGGCAATCCCAGGACGCCAAGCATTCTCTATCAGGAAGAGTGCCGCATCAGTTTGCATGAAAACGAGAGCTACTTCATTCCGCGTTCTCGCCAAAACAACGTTTTCTATTCGACGGAAAAAACCGACACAGTCACCAGAATCTACCTGGATTATGCCAGCGACGAGCTGACGAAAGTCGAGGAAAAGTATACGGCCCGCCAATCGGAAACTGCCAAGGACCTCATGGTGAAGTGCGACCTTGTTTACCACTTTGGAAACAAGACAGTGACATTGTTTCAACTCGCTTTCGCCCGAGGCGGTACGGACCCCATGAATATGGAAAAAATACTGCGGACTATCGCTTACCCGGTACAACAGAAATACGTCATCATTTTCAACGACGGAGTCGCTGCAAACGCCACTATTTCTCAGGAGAACTATTTAGTCCCCGAAATTCAAAACTATGGTTTTCACAAACTTACGACCTGGACCCATGTAGCTCCCCTGCCGTTGAAAATGCGCAGCGGCAAGTACTTCTTCGAGTTACCAGAGAACGAAGCTCACGCTATGAGCTCGCACAACGAATGCGCCGAACTGTTCTCATCGCCCCGCCAGATCGCAATGGAAAGCCTTGAAGGCAATGGTTCCACTTATCTGATCCACTTGGTGGCCGACATGACGATACGCCTTTCGACGCCCGGCGCGCTGGCCAACGCAGAGATCAGGCTGCCTTATTCCTCCCTGTGGGAACTTGACGCGACGAAACTCGGCAAGGTCGATATTTCTCTGGAAAACAGCCAGTTGCGTATCGGCACCTGCGTTATCCATCTACCCGTATATGAAAGCGAGGACTTGATCGATCAGATCCGGGTGATTACCGAACACGGAGTTGTACATACCGTCGACCTGTCTTTCGACCGAGTGTACCTGGACGGCATTGATGGCCGTTTTTTTACCGAGCCTGACGCCTCCAAAGGGTTGCCCGAAGCATTGCTCCTCATGGCAAATGCAGAAATGCGCGGCCGACATATCGTCGCCGCATATGACGGGCAAGCAGTGAATTACAAATTTCCTGCGCACGGCTGGGTGCTGAGCAGAGACAAGTCGCGCATTGAATCATCCGAGCTGCGCGTTCTGAATCAGTGTGTCCATCAATCGCCTTACCTGTTCAAACCACGACCCTTGATCACCGTGCCGCCAGCCTGACCGCAAACCGGTCGACCCTCGCCAACCCAATACGCACCTCTCGCAGCCCCTTTCCCCACGCTGGGGATGAGTGCGCTCACCTCTCGCGTCGGGGCGCTTGATGGCGCCTCGCGCCTTATCTACATGAGTTTTTTGAAATGGCCAACCCGCCCAAGAAAATTGCCACGATCACTGCAACTGATTCGTCCGCCACACCCAAGCCTGCCTCCTCAACTTCAGGTCGCAGCCCAAATATTGGCGGTGACAGCTCACTGCCTCGCACCGATTCAGCCACCCACTTGCAAACACCGCGCACATCCTCCAGCTCGATCGCTCGCCAGCCTGCTGTTGTTCTGAGCGGGATACCGGACAGCGCCCTCGCCTTCCACGACGCCGCTCGAGGTGCGATCGCCTGGCCGCAGGAACGCTGGAACGAGTTGACCGCCATTGCCGAGAACAGCGGGCTTTTTACCGGGCCTGATCAACGCACCTATGCGCAAATCGGTGGCGAAGGCCGATTTGCTGTGGAACAGAATCTGCAGGGCAACTATTACTTACCGTTGAGCTTTGCCCCCGGCATTGCCGGTCCGCTGCTGACGAGGATCGAAGGCCAGGCGAGTTGGCGCATCCAGCGTCCGGACGGGCAATCCGCGTCGGTTCGCGGCATAACGCCAGCTGCATCGCTAAGCCCTTCGTACCTTTCCGCCGCCGACGCCAACACACTGACCAAACCTGAGCTCGCCACCGATGGGCTGCGTTACAACAAGCTCAAGCAGACTTTCGTCACCACGGTAGATGGCACCGTCATGGTCCGTAAAAACACGGCCGGCGAGTATCAGCAAGCCTTCGCGTCGACAAACGACGCGCCGCCGATTTTCTTCGAACAGATTGCCGGCACGGTATTCTGGCGGCGAAAACCTGCTGTCTTCGCATGGACCGAGACCGCGCTCGCCAGCCGTCCTCGACCTACCGAGCCCGACGACGCAATACCCGGCCCGAGCAAGCGGCCACGGCTTGCCGAGCCAGCGCAGACATTGGCTCGCCCGTCTCCTGAACAAAGCGACCAGACGCCTTATTTCTGGTTGCCCTGGGGCCGTTTGAATACGCCTCCCGCCGTGCCATCCGTGCAACTGGGCTGGCTGCACTACCCCATCGTGCCCGTGGGCTCCAATCCGGCACCAAAAGTGTATTTCGTTCTCCATCCGGATTTTTTCCCGACAGACTTCAACTCTTTCGAGCACATGTTACGGACCGCACCGCAGCTGCAACCGGTGGCCACGTTCCGAATCGGCAACGACCCAGGAGAAATTCATCCCGGCAAACGTTTTTTCGAAGCGCCGATTTCGACAACTGTTGGCCAAGCGTTTCCCGATTTTTCCGACCACACTGCCCGGGCCGTCGCCAGACGCCTGTTCGAGCTCGCCGACCACTCTTTGACCATCACTGGTACCGGGTTGGTGAACATCCATACCGCGCTGAATCAATGGAAACAACGACCATTTTCCACCGCGCCGGAATTTGCCGACCCTGTGAGCATGCTGGCCGTGGCCCCCGATATCGAAGTCAGGGGGAAGAGGTTGATTCCCATGCCCTCGCAAGCCGACAGCGAATTGCAGCGGTTGACGTTCGACCCGCAGCGTTTTGCCGTCGAATGGGCTCACTACAAAACCTATCCGACGGAGCTGAATCTGCGGCGCCTGCTCGGCGCATTGCTGGTGCGCAGCGGTTATGAAGTGTTTCCGCTGACATACGAGCATCGGGTGCCGACGCTGGTGTTCAAGCGCGCGAACCATGATCGGGTGTTCTTTCTGAAACTGGGCAGTGTCGATCAGGCTGGCCTGTCTCACACACCGGGCAATGAACTGACAGAACCGAGTCTGCCCGCCAGGATTGGTGCCGAGGCTTTTGCGGCGCTGACCGTCGCTGCCGCGCAACACAAAGTGACGTGGCTGATTGGCGGTGTGCTGAAAGTCGACGGCATTCCGGATTCGGTATTCATTATCCGGGAGCGCTGAAGGCGACGCTGCGGTTGATCAAAAAAAAGCCCGCAGTGTGAGCGGGCGAAAGACCAAAGAAGCTATATGCGCAGTCGCTTCCCGGTGGGGGCAGCTGCTTGGGGGTCAGCTGCCCCGATACGTGGAATAGCTGTAAGGCGAAATCAGCAGGGGCACGTGATAGTGCTCCTGCTCGGCGGAAATGCCGAAACGCAGTACGACGACATCGAGAAACGCCGGCTCGGGCAGTTGTACGCCACGGGCGCGGTAGTAATCGCCGGCATGAAACTGCACCTGATAAACCCCGGTGCGATAATCGTCGCCTTGCAGCAACGGCGCATCGACCCGGCCATCGCTGTTGGTTGTCGCACTGGCGACCAATTCCAGGTGCGATCCTTCAACGCGGTACAGCTCGACCTTGATCGAGCTGCCCGGGCAACCGTGTGCAGCGTCCAAAACGTGTGTTGTCAAACGTCCCATTGATTCTGCGCGCCTGACCGCAACGAACGGTCAGACTTCGCGCCTCCCGAAGTCAGTTGAAAAGGAGACCGCACCGTTTCAGAGCACGAAACGCTGCGGCGAGCGACTGATTAAGACACTTTCCAAAAAAATTGTACACAATAAAAACGACATTTTTCGCCTCACCCCCGCCATCCGGGCGTTTATCGCCAATCAACCAGCAAAGCGCCTGATCATTGAACCTTCTATTCATTAGCTGACTGGTCAGGCAGGTTTCTTGCAGGCTTGAACCATTAGCAGCAAAAGATGACGGCCGGTGAAAAATGCGAAAATTCAGGCTTACAAAATGTAAATAAAGTTGTATACAATCAGCCCATCGCTGTGACGCCAGCCTGCCAGGCCGCCACACCAATCTGTCAACGTACAAGAAGGAAGACTGCAGTGAGCGCTGACTACCCACGCGACCTGATCGGTTACGGCAGTAACCCTCCTCACCCACACTGGCCGGGCAATGCCCGGATCGCCCTGTCCTTCGTGCTCAATTACGAAGAAGGTGGCGAGCGCAACATTCTGCACGGCGACAAGGAATCCGAAGCCTTCCTCTCCGAAATGGTCGCCGCTCAGCCGCTGCAAGGCGCGCGCAACATGAGCATGGAATCGCTTTACGAGTATGGCAGCCGTGCCGGCGTCTGGCGGATTCTGAAGCTGTTCAAGGAATTCGACATTCCGCTGACCATCTTCGCCGTGGCCATGGCCGCCCAGCGTCACCCGGACGTGATCCGTGCGATGGTCGAGGCCGGCCACGAAATCTGCAGCCATGGCTACCGCTGGATCGACTATCAGTACATGGATGAAGCGCAGGAACGCGAGCACATGCTCGAAGCGATCCGCATCCTCACCGAACTGACCGGCGAACGTCCGCTGGGCTGGTACACCGGCCGCACCGGGCCGAACACCCGCCGGCTGGTGATGGAAGAAGGCGGTTTCCTCTACGACTGCGACACCTACGACGACGACCTGCCCTACTGGGAACCGAACAACCCGACCGGCAAACCGCATCTGGTGATCCCCTACACCCTCGACACCAACGACATGCGCTTCACGCAAGTGCAGGGTTTCAACAAGGGTGACGATTTCTTCGAATACCTCAAAGACGCGTTCGACGTGCTTTACGCCGAAGGTGCCGAAGCGCCGAAAATGCTTTCGATCGGTCTGCACTGCCGCCTGATCGGCCGTCCTGGTCGCCTCGCTTCGCTCAAGCGCTTTATCGAATACGCCAAAAGTCATGAACAGGTGTGGTTCAGCCGTCGCGTCGACATCGCGCGTCACTGGCAAGAAACCCACCCGTACCAAGGGACTGCAAAATGAGCCGCTTTCAAACCCTGCAACCGTCGACCCTGAGCCGCGACGCTTTCGTCAAAGCCTTCGCCGACATCTACGAACATTCGCCATGGGTGGCCGAAAAGGCCTACGACCTCGGTGCGGACGCTTCGATCGACGAGATCGAAACCTTGCACCAGCGCATGAGCGATATCCTGTTGAGCGCCGATCATGCCAGCCAACTGGCCCTGATCAACGCTCACCCGGACCTGGCCGGCAAAGCCGCCGTCCAGGGCCAACTCACCGAAGCCAGCACCAATGAACAGGCTGGCGCCGGTATTCACCAATGCACGGCCGAAGAGTTCCAGCGCTTCACCGAGCTGAACGACGCCTACAAAGCCAAGTTCAAGTTTCCCTTCATCATGGCGGTAAAAGGCAGCAACCGGCATCAGATCCTCGCGGCGTTCGAAACGCGCATCAACAATTCGGTGGAAGCC
Source organism: Pseudomonas iranensis (assembly GCF_014268585.2). Classification (NCBI taxonomy): domain Bacteria; kingdom Pseudomonadati; phylum Pseudomonadota; class Gammaproteobacteria; order Pseudomonadales; family Pseudomonadaceae; genus Pseudomonas; species Pseudomonas iranensis. The sequence continues at coordinate 2,075,013 of NZ_CP077092.1, read as the reverse complement.
GAGTTCAAATGCGCGCTGGCGGAGATCAACAAGATTGCCCTGTTCCGTTTACTGACTCTTTAGCAAGCCTGGCCCGAGCGTGAATGAACGCGCAAACGCCCAGGGCCCTGCGAGCATCCCCAGCCACTAATTTAAAGGCAGACAAGAAGAATGAAAGCTTACGCCGTACCTTTCGAAAAATACGTCAACCTGGCCGACGCCCGTCTGGGCACCAAGATCATTTCGGTCACCGATGACTGGTTCGCAGACGCCAATCGTCTGTTCCAACCGACCCCGGCCGTATGGAAGGAGGGCGTGTTCGACGACAACGGCAAGTGGATGGACGGCTGGGAGTCGCGCCGCAAGCGCTTCGAAGGTTTCGACAGCGCGGTGATCCGTCTGGGCGTACCGGGCTCGATCAAAGGCGTGGACATCGACACTTCATTCTTCACCGGCAACTACCCGCCATCGGCCTCGCTGGAAGCGTGCTTCCTGGCCTCGGGCGAACCGGATGAAAACACCCAGTGGACCGAAGTGCTGTCGGCCGTCGAGCTGCAGGGCAACAGCCACCACTACCACGAAATCAGCAACGACAAAGCGTTCAGCCACCTGCGCTTCAACATCTACCCGGACGGCGGTGTTGCCCGTCTGCGCGTATACGGCATTCCGTTCCGCGACTGGTCCGCTGTGGGCGACAACGAGCAAGTGGACTTGGCAGCAGCCCTCAACGGTGGCCGCGCCCTCGCCTGCTCCGACGAACACTTCGGCCGCATGAGCAACATCCTCAACCCGGGCCGTGGCATCAACATGGGCGACGGCTGGGAAACCGCGCGTCGTCGCACGCCGGGCAATGACTGGGTGATCGTCGCGCTGGGTCATCCGGGCGAGATCGAAAAGATCGTCGTCGACACCCTGCACTTCAAAGGCAACTACCCGGACACCTGCTCGATCCAGGGCGCGTTCGTGAAAGGCGGCACCGACAGCCAGATCGAAACCCAGTCGCTGTTCTGGCGCGAACTGCTGCCAAGCCAGAAGCTGGAAATGCACGCCGAACACACCTTCGTCGAGCAGATCAAGGCACTCGGCCCGATCACCCACATCCGCCTGAACGTGTTCCCGGATGGTGGCGTGAGTCGCCTGCGTGTACTCGGCAAGGTCGCTAAATAGGGTTGAACCCATTCGCGAGCAGGCTCGCTCCCACAGGGGATAGCATTCCAAAGGTGGGAGCGAGCCTGCTCGCGAAAGCGTCAGAACCAACAAAACAGAATCCGGATAAGAAGAACAGCATGCGCACATTGACGATTGAACCGCTGACCAAAGAAGCCTTCGCCCCTTTCGGTGACGTGATCGAAACCGACGGCAGCGATCACTTCATGATCAACAACGGTTCGACCATGCGCTTCCACAAACTGGCGACGGTCGAAACCGCTCAGCCTGAGGACAACGCGATCATCAGTATTTTCCGCGCCGACGCGCAGGACATGCCGCTGACCGTTTGCATGCTGGAACGCCATCCGCTGGGCAGCCAGGCTTTCATTCCGCTGCTCGGCAACCCCTTTCTGATCGTGGTCGCGCCAGTTGGCGATGCACCTGTATCAGGCTTGGTCCGCGCCTTCGTCACCAACGGCAGGCAGGGCATCAATTACCATCGCGGCGTCTGGCACCACCCGGTGCTGACGATCGAAAAGCGGGATGACTTCCTGGTGGTTGATCGCAGTGGCACAGGCAATAACTGCGATGAGCATTTTTTCAAAGAGGATGAGCGGTTGATCCTCGCCCCCCACCAATAAGAGAAGGTCTGATCACTCGACAACAAGAGTGACAGGCGAGAGGTAAAGACTGTGGAAGCACATCTGTTGGAATGGCTGAACCTGAGCGTGCGCTGGGTTCACATGATCACTGGCGTGGCCTGGATCGGCGCGTCGTTCTACTTCGTCTGGCTGGAGAACAACCTCAACCGCGTCAACCCGAAAACCGGTCTGGCCGGTGATCTGTGGGCGATCCACGGCGGCGGCATCTACCACTTGGAAAAATACAAACTGGCCCCACCGTCCATGCCGGACAATCTGCACTGGTTCAAGTGGGAAGCCTACTTCACCTGGATGTCGGGGATCGCGCTGCTGTGCGTGGTGTTCTACTCCAATCCGGTGCTCTACCTCGTGGCACCCGGCAGTGGCCTCAGCGGTCCTGAAGGCGTGGCCATCGGTATCGGCTCGCTGATCGTCGGCTGGTTCGTCTACGACTTCCTCTGCGATTCGGCCCTGGGCAAGAAACCCGCCCTGCTCGGCTTCATCCTGTTCGTGCTGATCATTGCCGCCGCCTATGGCTTCAGCAAAGTGTTCAGCGGTCGTGGTGCGTACCTGCACGTCGGCGCGATCATCGGCACCATCATGGTCGGCAACGTGTTCCGCATCATCATGCCGGCGCAACGGGCACTGGTTGCTGCGATTGCCGAGAACCGTACGCCGGATCCGGCCCTGCCGGCCAAAGGCTTGCTGCGTTCGCGTCACAACAACTACTTCACCCTGCCAGTGCTGTTCATCATGATCAGCAACCACTTCCCGAGCACTTACGGCAGCCAGTACAACTGGTTGATCCTCGCCGGGATCGCAGTGTTGGCGGTATTGGTGCGTCACTACTTCAACACTCGTCACGACAGCCACAAGTTTGCCTGGACCCTGCCGGTGGCAGCGGTGGGCATGATCTGCCTGGCCTACGTCACTGGCCCGACGCCGATGTCGACTGCACCTGAAGTGGCCAAGGCACCGGCGAAAATCGAGTACCAACCGCTGCCGGAAACGGCACTGGGCGGTGGCGCGAAACCGGCCGAAGCGGCGCAACCTGCGGCACCCGCAGCCCCTGCGGCGGCACCCGCGCAAGCCTCGAATGCCGGCCCCGGTTTCGACAAAGTGCACAACGTGATTCAAGAGCGTTGCACGGTGTGCCACTCGTCCAAGCCGACCAGCCCGTTGTTCAGCGCAGCCCCGGCCGGTGTGATGTTCGACACCCCCGAGCAGATTCGCCAGAACGCGGCGCGCATCCAGGCGCAAGCCATCACCACGCAGATCATGCCACTGGGCAACATCACCCAGATGACCCAGCAGGAACGTGACCTGATCGGTGCATGGATCGCTCAGGGAGCGCAGACCAATTAATCGTTGAAAGCATCGCGAGCAGGCTCACGCCTACAGAGATCCTGTGGGAGCGAGCCTGCTCGCGAATAGCCGCCGCAACGCGGTCTCCCCTGATGCAAAGAAACAGCTGCAAGCAACCCGGCAGCTGTTAATCACAAGAATAAAAAAGATCCGAGGTGTTGCATGTCCGAGCTGTCCAAAGCGCGCATCCCCGACGCACCCGCCATTCAGCGTTTGCCCCTTTTGCAACTGATCCTGGTCGGTCTGCAACATGTTCTGCTGATGTACGGCGGTGCCATCGCGGTGCCGCTGATCATCGGACAGGCCGCTGGCCTGAGTCGTGAAGAAATCGCCTTCCTGATCAACGCCGACCTGCTCGTCGCCGGCATCGCCACTATCGTGCAGTCGCTCGGCATCGGCCCGATGGGTATTCGCATGCCGGTGATGATGGGTGCCAGTTTCGCTGCGGTCGGCAGCATGGTGGCCATGGCCGGCATGCCCGGCATCGGTCTGCAAGGGATCTTTGGTGCGACGATCGCTGCCGGTTTCTTCGGCATGCTGATCGCGCCGTTCATGTCCAAGGTCGTGCGTTTCTTCCCGCCGCTGGTGACCGGCACGGTCATCACCTCGATCGGTTTATCGCTGTTCCCCGTGGCCGTGAACTGGGCCGGTGGCGGGGTCGACGCCGCGCAATTCGGTTCGCCGATTTATCTGGCCATCGCTGCGCTGGTGCTGGCGACCATTCTGTTGGTTCATCGCTTCATGCGCGGATTCTGGGTCAATATTTCGGTACTGATCGGCATGTGCCTGGGCTATGTATTGTGCGGCGTGATCGGCATGGTCGACCTCAGCGGCATGGCCAGCGCACCGTGGATTCAGTTCGTCACCCCGCTGCATTTCGGCATGCCGAAATTCGAGCTGGCACCGATTCTGTCGATGTGTCTGGTAGTGGTGATCATCTTCGTCGAGTCCACCGGGATGTTCCTCGCGCTGGGCAAGATCACCGGCCAGGAAGTCTGCCCGCGCATGCTCCGTCGTGGCTTGTTGTGCGATGCCGGCGCGTCGTTTTTCGCCGGTTTCTTCAACACCTTCACCCACTCCTCGTTCGCGCAGAACATCGGCCTGGTGCAGATGACCGGCGTGCGCTGCCGTTCGGTGACCATCGTTGCCGGCGGTCTGCTGATCGTCCTCAGCCTGTTGCCGAAAGCGGCATTTCTGGTGGCATCGATTCCACCGGCGGTGCTGGGCGGTGCGGCGATTGCGATGTTCGGCATGGTCGCCGCGACGGGTATCAAGATCCTCCAAGAGGCGGACATCGGTGACCGCCGCAATCAGCTGCTGGTCGCGGTGAGCATCGGTATGGGCCTGATCCCGGTGGTACGTCCGGAATTCTTCGCCCACCTGCCGCTGTGGATGAGCCCGATTACCCACAGCGGCATCGCCATGGCCACCCTCAGCGCGCTGACGCTGAACCTGCTGTTCAACATCCTCGGCGGCAAGGAGCGTGCGGCGATCAATGATTGCCATGCGCACTGATTGAAACCACCACACCACCTGTGGGAGCGAGCCTGCTCGCGAAAGCGCTGTGTCATTCAACATTGATGGCGACTGACACAACCGCTTCGCGAGCAGGCTCGCTCCCACAGGACTACGCAACTGCTTGTGCCTCAAACAATAAAAACAACAGGGAGCAACAGATGATCCGCACGCAAAGCAACGTTCTGTTGAGTGGCGGCCTGCTGGCCGCGAGTCAGGCCATGGCCGGCGATCTGCTGCTGTGGCAGAGCAACAGCCTCAGCTATCTGTACGGCAAGAACTTCGCGATCAACCCGTCCTATCAGCAGACGGTCACCTTCGAGCACGCCGACAAGTGGAAGTACGGCGACAACTTTCTGTTCGTCGACAAGATCTTTTACAACGGCAAGGAGGACCCGAACAAAGGTCCGCACACCTTCTACGGCGAGTTCACCCCGCGTCTGTCCTTCGGCAAGATCCTCGACCGCAAGATCGAGTTCGGCCCGATCAAGGATGTGCTGCTGGCGATGACCTACGAGTACGGCGAAGGCGAAAGCGAGGCCTACCTGATCGGTCCCGGCTTCGATCTGAAAGTGCCCGGCTTCAACTACGTCACCCTGAACATTTTCCGCCGCCAGACCGAAGGCCCGCGGCCCGGCGATGGTGTCTGGCAAATCACCCCCGCATGGTCCTACAGCTTTCCGCTGGGCAATTCCGATGTGCTGATCGACGGCTACCTCGACTGGGTCGTCGACAATGACGAAAACTCGCGCGGTACCTACCACGCCAACCTGCACATCAATCCGCAGATCAAATATGACCTCGGCAAAGCCATGGGCTGGAGCCAGAAACAGGTATACGTCGGCACCGAGTACAGCTACTGGAAGAACAAATACGGCATCGAAAACAGCTACGCGTTCGATACCAACCAGAACACCGCCAGCCTGCTGCTGAAGGTGCACTTCTGAGATGGCCCGCAACCGTGCGCCATGCCTGTCGTCGGTGCTCTGTTGCGGGGCACTTGAGCGCCGGCCGAGGAGTCAGTATTCTCCGCGGCCTTCCGAATTCGCTCTAAAAAAAAGCCTGAATTCAATTTCTGACCGAAAAGCCAACTTATCCCGGCTACGGTCAGTCCTGAGGCATCCCGAAAACACGCTCGTCGACTGTTTTTCAGCAGCCGAACGGGCGTTTTTTGGTTTTTCAAAAGCCTTGGCGCAGCTTTTGCTACCAGCAATGAAAGCTGACCGATCGGATGAAATTTGCGGTACGAAAAAAGGCGCCACATCAGAGCGCCGAACTTAAAAAAATAACGTGGAACACCTACTTTGGGAGCAACCGAATGAAACGTATGTGCACCAGCCTGATGCTGGCCGGATCGATGTTCGCCGGCGGCCAGGCGATGGCCGAAGGCCTGCTGCAGTGGCAGAACAACAGCCTGACCTACCTGTATGGCAAGGACTTCCAGGTCAACCCGCGCATTCAGCAAACCGTGACCTTCGAGCACGCCGATGCCTGGAAGTATGGGGACAACTTCCTGTTCATCGACAAGATTTTCTACAACGGCAAGGATGATGGCGGCGTCGGCTCCAACACCTACTACGGCGAGCTCAGCCCGCGCCTGTCGTTCGGCAAGATCTTCGATCAGAAACTGGCCTTCGGCCCGGTGACTGACGTGTTGCTGGCCATGACCTACGAGTTCGGTGAAGGCGATACCGAGTCGTACCTGATCGGTCCGGGCTTCGACCTGGCGATTCCTGGCTTCGACTACTTCCAGCTGAACTTCTATCAGCGTCACACCCAGGGCGCGCGCGCCGGTGACAATGTCTGGCAGATCACCCCGGTGTGGTCCTACACCATCCCGGTGGGCAAATCGAACATTCTCATCGACGGCTTCATGGACTGGGTGGTCGACAACGACTCCAACTCCAAAGGCGACTACCACGCCAACCTGCACTTCAATCCGCAGGTCAAATACGACCTGGGCAAGGCGCTGAATTTCGGCGAGAAGCAGTTGTATGTCGGTGTCGAGTACGACTACTGGTCGGACAAGTACGGGATCAAGGACAGCCAGTACTTCAAGACCGATCAGAGCACCACAAGCTTCCTGGTCAAGTTCCACTTCTGACCCTAAAAGCTTCGCTCCCACATTGGAACTGGATCGAATGTGGGAGCGAGCCTGCTCGCGAAGGCCTCACCGCAGATTTCAGGCAGGAGCCACCGCTTCAGATATCCGCAAAAACCGGCAAAGCTCCTCGCGCTTGGCCAACGCATCCCGCCGCCCCAACTCGATCAACTCGCTGCAATACCCCGCCTCGAACAGCAGGTAACTGAGCACCCCCGCCCCACTCGTCTTCGTCGCCCCCGGCCCGCGCAGAAACAGGCGCAACGCCGCTGGCAGCTCCTGGCGATGCCGCGCGGCGATTTCGTCGATCGGCTGACTCGGCGCAATCACCAGCACCTCCACCGGCGCCACACCCAGCGCACGGGTCGGCGTGCCGGCCGGGAGCAAATGACTGAACTGATTCAGACGCTGCAGCAGCTCGATATCGCTCTCCAGACTGTCGATAAACGTGCTGTTGAGCATGTGCCCGCCGATCTGCGCGAGCGTCGGTTGCTGGCCGCTGTAGGCGCGCTCCAGCGGCTGCTGCGGATCAACGCCGCGCGGGTTGCCGCTGACGCCCACCACCAGCACGCGACTGGCACCCAGATGCAGCGCCGGGCTGATCGGCGCCGACTGGCGCACTGCGCCGTCACCGAAATACTCCTCGCCGATTTTCACCGGCGCGAACAACAGCGGGATCGCCGAACTGGCCAACAGGTGTTCGACCGACAATTGCGTCGGCACGCCAATGCGGCGGTGCCGCAGCCAGGCGTCGATGGTGCCGCCGCCCTGATAGAACGTCACCGCTTGCCCCGATTCGTAGCCGAACGCGGTCACCGCCACCGCATGCAATTGCTTGCGCGCGATGGATTCGGCGATGCCGGGCAGGTGCAGTTTTTCCTCGAGCAGTTCGCGCAGCGGCGAACTGTTGAGCAGCGCCACCGGCATCTGTCGACCGAGGCCGAGCAGGCTGTGGCTGACGAAGCGGCTGGCTTGATGGATCACGCCCGGCCAGTCGCTGCGCAACACGCGGTGGCTGCGAAAGCCCTGCCAGAACTGGGTCAGGCGTTCGATGGCGGCGCGAAAGTCCGTGGCGCCACTGGCCAGGCTGACCGCATTGATCGCCCCGGCCGAGGTGCCGACGATCACCGGAAACGGATTGTCCGCGCCGACCGGCAGCAACTCGGCAATCGCCGCCAGCACCCCGACCTGATAAGCCGCCCGAGCCCCGCCGCCGGAAAGAATCAAACCTGTGACCGGTTCAGCAGGACTCATCGCAACACTCCACGGTGCTTGTCAGATCGGCTAATCAACGACGCTTGGGATAAAGTTTTGGCTCACCCGGCGGGCGACTCTTGAAGCGCCGATGCGCCCATAGATATTGCTCGGGGCAGGCACGCAAAGCGCTCTCGACCCACTGATTGATGCGGATGCAATCGGCCTCCTCGCTCTCGCCGGGGAAGTTTTCCAGCGGCGGATGGATCACCAGGCGATAACCACTGCCGTCGGCCAGACGTTCCTGCGTGAACGGCACCACCAGCGCTTTGCCCAGCCGCGCAAACTTGGTCGTCGCAGTGACGGTGGCGGCCTGAATGCCGAACAACGGCACGAAGATGCTCTGCTTGGCGCCGTAATCCTGATCCGGCGCATACCAGATCGCCCGTCCCGAGCGCAGCAGTTTGAGCATGCCGCGCACGTCATCGCGCTCCACCGCCAGCGAATCGAGATTGTGCCGCTCGCGGCCACGGCGCTGGACGAAGTCGAACAAGGGGTTTTTGTGTTCGCGGTACATGCCGTCGATGGTGTGCTGCTGGCCGAGCAGCGCCGCGCCGATTTCCAGCGTGGTGAAATGCGCGGCCATGAGGATCACGCCTTTGCCTTCGCGCTGGGCCTTCTGCAAATGTTCAAGGCCTTCGACGTGGGCCAGTTTCGCCAGACGCTCGCGCGACCACCACCAGCTCATCGCCATTTCGAAGAAGGCGATGCCGGTGGAGGCGAAGTTTTCCTTGAGCAGGCGTTTGCGCTCGGCGGCGGATTTTTCCGGGAAGCACAATTCCAGATTGCGCCGGGCGATGGTTCGCCGGTCGCTGGCGACGCGATACATCAACGCGCCTAAAACTCGACCGATGGTCAGCAGCGCCGGATACGGCAACTGCACGATCAGCCACAAAAGCCCCAGGCCGCACCAGAGCGGCCAGAAGCGCGGAGCAAGATATGCTTTTCGAAAACGCGGGCGATCCATTAAAGCTTCCGTAAATACAGTGGCCGCGCATTCTACATCGTTCGACCCGGCTTGCGGCTCGCGGGCGTTCTCGTTATAAGTCTCGGCACTTTTAGTGACAAGCCGTTGTATGCCGACATGAGCCAAACCGACCCGTTAGACCAAGATCCCGTATTCCAGCTCAAGGGCAGCATGCTGGCCATCACTGTGCTGGAACTGGCCCGTAACGACCTCGAAAGCCTCGATCGGCAATTGGCCGCCAAAGTCGCCCAGGCGCCGAATTTTTTCAGCAATGCACCGCTGGTCCTGGCGCTGGACAAACTGCCGCCGAATCAGGGCGCGGTTGACCTGCCGGGGCTGATGCGCGTCTGCCGTCAACACGGCCTGCGTACCCTGGCCATTCGCGCCAGCCGCATCGAAGACATCGCCGCCGCCATCGCCATCGACATCCCCGTGCTGCCGCCCTCCGGCGCCCGCGAGCGTCCGCTCGAAACACCGGAAGCCGAAGTCAAAAAGAAGCCGGAAAAGCCACCTGAGCCGAGCGTCAAACCGACCCGCGTGATCACCACGCCAGTACGTGGTGGCCAACAGATATATGCCCAGGGTGGCGATCTGGTCGTGGTCTCATCGGTCAGTCCGGGGGCGGAACTTCTTGCCGATGGCAACATCCATGTATACGGCCCGATGCGCGGCCGTGCGCTGGCCGGCGTCAAAGGTGACACCAAGGCACGGATTTTCTGTCAGCAATTGAGCGCTGAACTGATCTCCATCGCCGGTCATTACAAGGTCTCCGAGGATTTGCGTCGCGATCCGATGTGGGGCTCGGGCGTCCAGGTCAGCCTGTCAGGCGACGTGTTGAACATCATTCGGCTTTAACGGATACTGCCGCATTTTCCAAGCATCTCTAAAACGTAGCGAAAACGGCTCAAACGAAGTAGGAAAAAGGCCCAAAGCCAAATTCCAGCCAAGGCTGTCCGACTGCAGTAGTTTTCAAGAGATGTTTTTCAGGGGCTGAACAGTCCTTCTTCCTTAGGGGTGAAACACCTTGGCCAAGATTCTCGTGGTTACATCCGGCAAGGGTGGTGTGGGTAAGACCACCACCAGCGCCGCTATCGGTACCGGTCTCGCTCTGCGCGGCCACAAAACAGTGATCGTCGACTTCGACGTGGGCTTGCGTAACCTCGACCTGATCATGGGTTGCGAGCGCCGCGTAGTGTATGACTTCGTCAACGTGGTAAACGGCGAAGCCAACCTGCAACAGGCACTGATCAAAGACAAGCGCCTGGAAAACCTCTACGTACTGGCGGCCAGCCAGACCCGCGACAAAGACGCGTTGACCGTCGAAGGCGTGGAAAAAGTCCTGATGGAGCTCAAGGAACAATTCGAGTTCGTCGTCTGCGACTCCCCGGCGGGCATCGAGAAAGGTGCGCACCTGGCCATGTACTTCGCCGATGAAGCGATCGTCGTGACCAACCCGGAAGTGTCCTCGGTACGTGACTCGGACCGCATGCTCGGTCTGCTGGCAAGCAAATCGCGCCGCGCCGAACGTGGCGAAGACCCGATCAAGGAACACCTGCTGATCACCCGCTACCACCCGGAGCGCGTTGAAAAGGGCGAGATGCTCGGCGTTGAAGACGTCAAGGAAATCCTCTCGGTGACCCTGCTCGGCGTCATCCCGGAATCCCAGGCGGTGCTCAAGGCTTCCAACCAGGGCGTGCCGGTGATTCTCGACGACCAGAGCGATGCCGGTCAGGCTTACAGCGATACCGTCGACCGCCTGCTGGGCAAAGAAAAAGCCCACCGATTCCTCGATGTCGAGAAGAAGGGATTCTTCGAGCGCCTGTTTGGAGGTAGGTAATGAACCTTTTTGACTTCTTTCGTGCCAACAAAAAGCCAAGTACCGCCTCGGTAGCGAAAGAGCGTCTACAGATCATCGTGGCGCATGAGCGCGGCCAGCGCAGCACGCCGGATTACCTGCCAGCCTTGCAGAAGGAACTGGTCGACGTGATCCGCAAGTACGTCAACATCGGCAACGACGACGTACATGTTGCACTGGAAAGCCAGGGCAGTTGCTCGATTCTGGAACTCAACATCACCCTGCCCGATCGCTGAGTCGATCCGGCAGGTATGACGGCGGTTCAGGGCCATTCCCCAGTGGAATGGTCCTGAACCGCCGTTGGCATTTGTTACGAGGCTGTTTTAATGCCGCTGTCCAACATCCGCATCATCCATCAGGACGCCGCCGTACTGGTGGTCGACAAACCGACCCTGCTGCTCTCGGTGCCCGGTCGCGCTGACGACAACAAGGACTGCCTGATTACCCGCTTGCAGGAAAACGGCTACCCGGAAGCGCGCATCGTCCATCGTCTGGACTGGGAAACCTCGGGCATCATCCTGCTGGCCCGGGATGCCGACACCCATCGCGAGCTGTCGCGGCAGTTTCATGATCGCGAAACCGAAAAGGCCTACACCGCTTTGGCCTGGGGTCAGCCGGAACTGGACAGCGGCAGCATCGACCTGCCCCTGCGCTACGATCCACCGACCAAACCACGGCATGTGGTCGATTACGAATTCGGCAAACACGCGCTGACGTTCTGGAAGGTGCTGGAACGTTGCGGCGACTGGTGCCGGGTCGAATTGACACCGATCACCGGGCGCTCGCATCAATTGCGCGTGCACATGTTGTCGATCGGCCATCCGCTGCTCGGTGACGGACTCTACGCCCACGAGCAAGCGCTGGCGGCCTGGCCACGTCTGTGCCTGCACGCGAGCATGCTCAGCTTCACTCATCCGCAAACCGGCGAACGCCTGCGCTTCGAGTGCCCGGCGCCATTCTGAAATGCGTAAATAATTTGAAAGCCCTTCCTTGCGAAGGACTTTTTTTGTCCTGCCAGAATTCCACCGGCAATAGATTGACGTAAAGAACTGTCATAAAATTGTAATCAAATATAAAATCATGGCACTTCGATATCAGGCAGGAGGCCTCTTCCGTGTTCTGCAGCAAAACACTTCAATCCGAATACCCCATTGTGTGCGCATTCGGTAACACCACCCTGCACCTGAGCGAAGCACCCAGCATCCAGGCACGCCAAGCCCTGGAGCAGCTCATTAAAAAACGCCGCGCGCACAAACTGACCCGAGCCAGCGCACCGTTATCGTCCTGTGAAACACCACTCTTTGCCAAGGTCCAGCCATTGGACACGTTCAAGGCAAAGGTGCGGGTGAGTCTGAACAAACCGCAACGCAACGGGCGCTTCGACTGGCCGCTCGAAGAACTGATGAATTCCCTCGAAGCTCAGCGCCGGGGCGTGGAGATGCCTGCGCTGAAGGGCTATGGCTATACCCGCAGCAGACTCGGCCTGACCGAGGAATTTTTCCTCCTGACTCACCTGCTCGAAGGCCATATCGACGGCGCCGAATGCATCAGACGCAATCCCGAAAACATCGAAGCCTTTATCCTCGACGCGTTTCAACTGCTCAGCTCGCTCGCCAGCAAGAACATCACTCACATGGATTTCTGGGTGGGCAACATCATGGTGCCCGAGCAAACGCAAAGGCCACTCAAAGCCATCGACTTTGAAAACTGCTTCGCCGGCCCGACCGCGCACGCAAGTGAAACACTCGGTTTTCAACTCGGCTTCTTCTATCGTCGGGATATCTACAAGTTCATTACCGAAGCCGCCTACGATCGCCTGGTCGATCAATATCTCAGCGCGCTGCCCGGTCTATCGAGAGACAGGTTCGAGGCAGTCTATCAGTTGAGCAAACATGAATACGTCGGTCGCAAGCAGCGCCGAGAAGTCTTCCTCAGTGGCAGACTGATCACCGGTTGACGCCCACCCCGGCAACACTTTGAAGCAAGTGCCCGGCCTGCAAATCAGCGGAGCAATACGGTAGACTCGCGCCCCCGCCGTATGGAGCCGCTTATGCGCGAAGCCTTCCCCCCCATGGAAAAAGTACCGCACCAGTTGCTCTACCTGATCTATGGTGACAAAGACGTTTATCGGCGCGAGGCGAAATTCAGCATCCTCACCGCCCTGGCACAACTGCAGCCAAGTGAATCACTGTGCATCCGAGTGCTGACCGATCGTCCGCAGGACTATGCCGGCTGGCCGGTCGATACCGTCACTTTGAGCGAGCAGACCCTGATCCAGTGGCAGGGTGAAAACGGCTACCACCACCGCCGCAAAGCGTGCGCCATTGCGCTGGGCCTGACACTCGCCGAAAAAACCCTGTTCGTCGATACCGACACGCTGTTTCTTGATTCGCCGCACCGGCTGTTCAGCATGATCACGCCCGGGCGTTACGTGATGGACCGCTTCGAATACGACTGGAGTTACGTCTGTAACCGGGCAGACTACAAAAAACTCGCGCGCTGCCTGCAAGTCCACGGGATTTCGTCGGCGAACAGCTTCAAGCTCTACAACAGTGGCTTGTGCGGCGTCACCGATGGCGATTCAGCGCTGCTGGACAAGTCGATCCGGCTGATCGAAGAGTGGACGCAGGGCCCGTTCGACATCCATACGATCGAACAGATTGCACTGTCGTTCGCCATGCGCGACCAACCGATCCAGGAAGCGAAGAAATTCGTCTATCACTACTTCGCCGACAAAAACTTCTTCCACGCCATGCAGAAACACTTTTTCGCCCGCCATGGCGAGGCCTTCCACCCCGAACTGCCAGCGCTGTGCACCGAGGTTCCGCGCAGCAAGCCCGTCCCCTCGACCTGGCAGCGCCTGCGCATCAAGTGGAAGCTGCGCAAAAAGCGCGGCGGCATGAAGAAAGTCGGCCGGGCATTGCTGTTCGGCAGTGCTGCACCTGCCCACCCGTATTACGAGATCTGCCGTCACGAATGGTGGGAATCGGCGTCGCGGGAAATCCTGCGTTGGGACAGCGTTGCACAAAAGGCCTTCTTCGGCAGCGGCAAGGGCTGGCCGAAGCACCTGCCGAAACCCGCCAGAAAGGATGATCAACAAGCCATCATCGCCTACCTGCGCAAGCGCATCGATCAGCACTCCTGAGCGTGCTTGCGCAAACCACTTGCCCAATGGCGCCGAGTGATGCGTTAAACTGCCGCCCATTGCTGTCTGGAGTTTCTTATGCGCGCAGAGTTGAACCAGGGCCTGATCGACTTTCTCAAGGCCTCTCCTACCCCGTTCCACGCCACCGCCAGCCTCGTTCAGCGTCTGGAGGCCGCCGGCTATGTGCGTCTCGACGAGCGCGAGCCATGGTCCACCGAGGCCAACGGCCGCTATTACGTCACCCGTAACGACTCCTCGATCGTCGCGATCAAAATGGGCCGCAACTCGCCACTGCACGACGGTATCCGTCTGGTCGGCGCCCATACCGACAGCCCGTGCCTGCGGGTCAAGCCGCAACCGGAACTGCAGCGTCAGGGTTTCTGGCAACTGGGCGTCGAAGTCTACGGCGGCGCGCTGCTGGCGCCGTGGTTCGACCGTGATCTGTCGCTGGCCGGCCGCGTGACCTTCCGCCGTGACGGCAAGGTCGAGAGCCAGTTGATCGACTTCAAGGCACCGATCGCGATCATTCCCAACCTGGCCATTCACCTCAACCGTGAAGCCAACCAGGGCTGGGCGATCAACGCGCAGACCGAACTGCCGCCGATCCTCGCCCAGTTCGCTGGTGACGAGCGCGTCGATTTCCGCGCCGTGCTCACTGATCAACTGGCCCGCGAGCACGGCTTGAATGCCGACGTCGTCCTCGATTACGAGCTGAGTTTCTACGACACGCAAAGCGCGGCGGTGATCGGTCTGAACGGCGATTTCATTGCCGGTGCGCGTCTGGACAATCTGCTGTCGTGCTACGCCGGCCTGCAAGCATTGGTCACCGCCGAAACCGACGAAACCTGCGTGCTGGTCTGTAATGACCACGAAGAAGTCGGCTCGTGCTCGGCGTGCGGCGCCGACGGCCCGATGCTCGAACAGACCCTGCGCCGCCTGTTGCCGGAAGGTGACGAGTTCGTCCGCACCATCCAGAAATCCCTGTTGGTGTCGGCCGACAACGCCCACGGCGTGCATCCCAACTACGCGGACAAGCACGATGCCAACCACGGCCCGAAACTCAACGCCGGCCCGGTGATCAAGGTCAACAGCAACCAGCGCTACGCCACCAATAGCGAAACCGCCGGCTTCTTCCGCCATCTGTGCATGGCCGAAGAAGTCCCGGTGCAAAGCTTCGTGGTGCGCAGCGACATGGGTTGCGGTTCGACCATTGGCCCGATCACCGCCAGCCATCTGGGTGTGCGCACCGTCGACATTGGCCTGCCGACCTTTGCCATGCACTCGATTCGCGAACTGTGCGGCAGCCATGACCTGGCGCATCTGGTCAAAGTGCTCAGCGCGTTTTATGCCAGCCGTGAATTGCCGTAACGGCTGACAAGCTTCGCGAGCAGGCTCGCTCCCACAATTGAACTGCATTTCATTGTGGGAGCCAGTCACCTCCCCTTGGAATGCCAATCGACCTGTGGGAGCGAGCCTGCTCGCGAAAGCGCCTGTGCAGACAGCAGAATCCTCTCGGCCTGATGCATTCCTGAGCCACATCACACCCTGCCTCGAAAACCCGCCTAGACTGCAAGAATCCTCTACAGACAAGGCAGTCTTCATGATCTCGATGTCCTCCTTCCACGCCATGCTCATTCCCATCCTCAGCGGAATGATCCTGCTGGCCATCGGCTTCAACTTCCGCGACAAGAACGCCGGGGTTTTCGCCATGTGGATCGGCATGCTGATGATCCTCGCCACGGTGGTCTACAAGATCCTCGCCAAACTCAACGAATGACCGCGCCCGGCTCGCATTGCGCCAAGGGGCCTCGTACACTCCAGCGCATCCGCCTATCGCGAGGTTGTCTTCTGGTGTTTGCTCGTCTTTTTGCTTTGCCCGGTCTGCTGCTTGTCTGCCTGATGACGCTGCTGCCGCTGGCGCCCGCCCAGGCAGTCGGTCTGCCCGGCCTGCTCAACACTTCAAAACCGCAGCCTGAAGCCGTAGAACCCCTCGGCCAGTCGCTGGACGAAGTGATCAAGTCGCTGGAAAACGACAAGCAACGCGCGCAGCTGCTCAGTGATCTGAAGAAGCTGCGCGACGCCACGAAGAAAGCGCAGACCACCCCCGAAGAAGGCGTGCTGGGCCTGATCGGCGGCACCCTCGCCAACTTCGAAAAACAGTTTTCCGGCGCCGACAGCCCGATCACCCGCTGGTCCAACGAATTCGATCTGGCCAAGGACGAACTGACCAGCAAGCTGCTGCCGGCCAATGAATGGCTGCCGATCATCTTCGGTTTCGCGGTGATCCTGATGGTCTGGAGCCTGCTCGCCGCCGCGCTGATCTGGCTTGGCCACCGCGTGCGTCTGCGCTTCGGCCTCACCGAAGAACTGCCGCAACACCCCAAGGCCCTCGACATGCTGCGCTTTGCCCTGCGCAAGCTCGGGCCGTGGCTGATCGCATTGGTGATAACGGTGTACATGAGCTACGTGCTGCCGTCGTCACTGGGCAAAAGCCTGGCGATGGTGCTGGCCTATGCCTTGGTGGTCGGCACCTGTTTTTCGGCGATCTGCGTGATCGCCTTCTCCCTGCTCGATGGCCCGCACCGCCATCGCGCGCTGTACATTCTGCGTCATCAGGCGTTTCGGCCGCTGTGGCTGATCGGGAGCTTCGCCGCGTTTGGTGAAGCGCTGAGTGATCCGCGTCTGGTCGAGAGCCTGGGCGTGCATCTGGCGCACACCGCCGCGACCACTGCCAATGTGCTGGCGGCGCTGTCGACCGGCCTGTTCATTCTGCGATTCCGCCGACCGATCGCGCACCTGATCCGCAACCAACCGCTGTCGCGGCGCCTGACACGCCGCGCCCTCAGCGACACCATCGAAATCCTCGGCACCTTCTGGTACGTGCCGGCACTGGTCCTGGTCGGCATCTCGCTGTTCGCCACGTTTGTCTCCGCCGGCGACACCAGCACCGCCCTGCGGCAGTCGCTGATCTGCACAGTGCTGCTGGTGTTGTGCATGGTCATCAACGGCCTGGTGCGCCGCCATTCACTGAAACCGCAACGCGGGCCGAAACGCCATGCGCTGTATTCGGAGCGCCTGAAAAACTTCTTCTATACCCTGACGCATTTGCTGGTGTGGCTGATCTTCATCGAATTGGGCCTGCGCGTCTGGGGCCATTCGCTGATCGCGTTCGCCGAAGGCGATGGCCATGACATCAGCGTCAAACTATTCAGCCTGATCGGCACGCTGATTTTCTCCTGGCTGATCTGGATCCTCGCCGACACCGCCGTGCACCACGCCCTCACCCGCTCGCGCAAAGGCCTGGCCAACGCCCGGGCGCAGACGATGATGCCGCTGATCCGCAACGTGCTGTTCGTGGCGATATTTATCATCGCGCTGATCGTCGCGTTGGCGAATATGGGCATGAACGTCACACCGCTGCTGGCCGGTGCCGGTGTGATCGGTCTGGCCATCGGTTTCGGCGCGCAGTCGCTGGTCGCCGACCTGATCACCGGCCTGTTCATCATCATCGAAGACTCCCTGGCCATCGACGACTACGTCGACGTCGGTGGTCACCTCGGCACCGTCGAAGGCCTGACCATCCGCACCGTGCGCCTGCGCGACATCGACGGCATCGTCCACACGATCCCGTTCAGCGAAATCAAGAGCATCAAGAACTACTCGCGGGAATTCGGCTACGCGATCTTCCGCGTCGCCGTGCCGTACAACATGGAAATCGACGACGCGATCAAACTGATGCGCGACGTCGGCCAGAAGATGCGCAGCGATCCGCTTCAACGCCGCAACATCTGGTCGCCGCTGGAGATTCAGGGTGTAGAAAGTTTCGAGTCCGGCAGCGCGATCCTCCGCGCACGGTTCAAAACTGCGCCGATCAAACAGTGGGAGGTTTCCCGGGCGTTCAATTTGTCGCTGAAGCGGCAACTGGATGAGGCGGGGCTGGATCTGGCGACGCCGCGGATGAGTGTGCAGGTGATTACGCCTGGGGTGGAGGTCAAGAAAAGCGATTGAGTCCCCTTGAGCCCCCTATCGGCAGATGCGCCAATAGGGGGCAGCGCTTACTGGTCTTTGAAACCAGGTTTGCCGTGGGCGGCCCGCCATCTTTTTACTTCCGCCACAATGTTTTCCGGACCACCTTTGCCCGGTTCCGGGTAATAGATTAAATCGGAACGGGCTGGATGCTCGCTCAGTCGTTCAAACTCCATAACAGCTGAGGTATGCCCCTTTTCAGTCGCGTAATCCGATTGACATATCTTTTGTACAAAATGCAAAAACTGCTCTTCGGACATATCACTGATCATTAACTTTTTCATTACTCGACTCCCTTATGAACTGCCAAATGCTGCTTCGGAGTTAGCAAACGCAGGTTATCAATATCGTACAACTGCCCACCGTCCGATAACGATGAGACGTGGTGCAGCTCAAGTTTCACTCGTTTACCGACTCGATCACCCGCTCTCACAAACGCTGACCGCCGTTTGCTCATTGCACTGAGACTATTTGGATCAAACCACATCGCCAGCTCAACGTCAGCGCTCACCGCCTTCCAGAAAGTCTCCCTGAAAGCCCTGAAACTGTTGAACTGCTTGCCTCGCAACTGATCTGCAATTCTCGATGGAATTGCCGCCCCCTCACCTTGCATAGCCGCCTCCAGCCACCCACCCGCAACCGGTTCCCCATAACCGCTGGCCACCCCCGGATCATTGCGCGGATCCCGGAACATGACGTACTGCGGTGGCACACCCGACTCCGACGGGAACACCAGAATGAAGTCGTCGAAACGGATGTTGCCCCGACCCGGATAAGTGTCGATCCGCCCTTCAATCGGCACGAGGTTGCCGCCGATATATCGCGGTGGGGCCGGATTCTCGATGGGGAACAGCGTTGAACTGTCTGCCGGCGTTACTGCGGGAGTCCAGACCGCGGTTGTCGGCGGGATGTCAGTGAGGGTCGCGCTGTAAGTGTTGTTCCCTGCGTTGAAACCAGCTGCAACCACGCGAACGCCGGAAGGCCGTTTTGTCCCCGCTACCGGAACGACAAGCAGTTCGGCGAGAGAGCCCGTCAGCGGCCGGGCGCTCAAACGCACCGGCAGATTCAGTCGTGCCCTTTCGCTTGCCAGCCTGTCCAGATCAGGCAGTTGACCGGGCAGCAGATCTGCCAGTGGGAGGCTGAGCAGAAAGCGTTCAGGCAATTCCCCATTGCCCAACACCGGGGAGTAGACAAACGCACTTACCCCCACCATCAGACCCGACGCCGTGCCAGCAGCCAGCCCCGATAAACCTGCCACCGCCGAGCGAATCGAACCGGCAAGACCCGCCATCAGGCTGTCGGCAATTGCGACCGCACCAGCGGACGTCGCAAATACCAGTTGGGCGTGGCTGGTATTGCCCTGAAAGCGCAAAAGGCTACTGTGCCCACCGGGGGTGTCCTGCCGGCGCTTTTCGTCAGCCACCCTGCGTGCTTCGGCTTCAGCCTCAAGCGCCGCCTGTTCCTCGGCACGCTTGCGCTCCAGTGCCTCAGCCGCCAAACGGGCCTGTTCTTCTTCGATCCGCCTGAGTTCATTGGCGGCGGCCTGCCGCGCCAGTTCTTCCGCCAGCCGTCGCGCCTGCTCTTGAGCAACGCGGGCCTGTTCCTGTGCAATCTGCCTGGCGTGTTCCGCCGCCAACCGCGCCTGCTCCTGAGCGATCCGCTCGGCTTCCTGCGCTTGCACCACGGCAATCATGCCCTTGACCGTGGCCGACTGGCTGTTCAACAAGTTGATGCCTTCGACCAACAACTTGGCATTGAACAAGGCGCTATAGGCCTGCCGAACGCTGACACTACTGCCTCGCCGATTTACCTGCGGTAACCGGCCACCGTTAAAAAACGTTTCAATTTGGGCATGACTGAAACGTTGAATGGCAACGTCTCTCGCCACGAAAAACGCATTGAATTTTCGTGTCGTCAGCGACTCCCTGAATCGCATCTCCCGCGCCAGCGCATCCAAAGGCGGCAATACACTTTGGTCGCCTGCTGCGCGCACTTCTGCCAGTTCATGTTCGATGACTTGAGCAATATTTCTGGAAGTATCTTTGTAGATACTTTCCATATCGAGTATTTCACCCAACGGCGCAAAGTTAATGCCTGGTCCCGAGCCGTCCCCTGCACCTAAATAATGTAAATATTCATCTTGTTTATCCGGACGCACAACAATCGGCGGAAGCGTTATTCCATTACGCTGCATTTATAAGTCCTCCATGGACAATAGTTTTGTCGCACTGACCCATTACCCTCAAACAGCCAATAACGTGACCGGTACCTGGAGAAATTTATGGAAATAGATGTTGTGCGGTGCGGTACATGGTTATCGCCCGCGTTTTATCTGTCACGCCGGACGGAACTGATAATGCGGTAGGAGTTTTCGCTGATAACTTATGCTCAAACGTAAATCTGTCGGAGCGCATAGCGTTTTCCGGACCCGATCGCACTTGCGTGCAAAGCCTTTGTCACAGGCAAGGAAGCCAACAACAATAATCAAGGAGAAGCCCATGCAACTGACGCGCATTGCCCAGACCCTTTTGCTCACCGTGGTCGCCAGCCACGCCAGCGCCGCGACGATGGACAGCGCCCGCACGCGCATCGCCGAGCAGGCGCAGAAGCTCGAACCGGAGCTGCTGGAAACCCGCCGCGACCTTCACGCTCATCCAGAACTTGGCAACACTGAAAAACGCACCGCTGAACTGGTCGCCAAACAGCTGCAAGCCATGGGCCTGGAAGTGAAAACCGGCGTCGCCCGCACCGGCGTAGTAGCCGTGCTGAAAGGCGCCCTGCCCGGCCCGACCGTGGCCCTGCGCGCCGACATGGACGCGCTGCCGGTCAAGGAAGTCTCCGACTTGCCGTTCGCTTCGAAAGCCAAAGGCACGTATCTCGACAAGGAAGTCGACGTCATGCACGCCTGCGGCCACGACGCCCACACCGCGATCCTGCTCAGCGCAGCTAAAATTCTGACAGGGATGCGCGACACCTTGCCCGGCACCGTAGTGTTCTACTTCCAGCCCGCCGAGGAAGGTCCGAGCGATTTCATTCCCGACGGCAAAAATACCTGGGGCGCGAAGATGATGGTCGAGGAAGGCGTGATGAAATCGCCGAAACCCGACGCGGTGTTCGGCCTGCACGTCTGGGCCGGCGTCCCCGCCGGCCAGATCGCCTACCGCCCCGGCCCGACCCTGGCCAGCTCCGACGACCTGCGCATCAAGATCCACGGCAAACAAACCCACGCCGGCCGCCCCTGGGACGGCATCGACCCGATCACCGTCGGCGCGCAAACCATCGTCGGCCTGCAAACCGTGGTCAGCCGCCGCACCGACATTTCCTCGTACCCGTCGGTGGTCAGCATCGGCACCATCAATGGCGGCACCCGCTACAACATCATCCCCGAATCGCTCGACATGACCGGCACCATCCGCTCCTACGACTACGGCATCCGCCAGAAACTGCACAGCGACGTGCGCCAGACAGTCGAGAAAATCGCCGAAAGCGGCGGCGCCAAAGCCGACGTCACCATCATCAAGAAATACGACCCGACCATTAACAACCCGGCACTGACCGAGAAAATGCTGCCGACGTTGAAGTGGGCCGCCAAGGATGACGTGGTGCAGGGACCGCTGGTGGGCGGCGCGGAAGATTTCTCGTTCTTCGCCAAAGAAGCGCCGGGGTTGTTTGTGTTTCTCGGCGTGACCCCGCGGGATCAGGACATGAGCAAAGCTGCGCCGAATCATAATCCGGGGTTCTTTGTCGATGAGTCGGCGTTAGTGGTCGGGGTGAGGACATTGGCTTCGTTGGCGACGGATTATCTGCATGCGAACGCCGAGGTGGGCAAATAAGACACCCTCAACGTAAAAGCCCCTCACCCTAGCCCTCTCCCAGAGGGAGAGGGGACTGACCGCGGTGAATGTGAGAGATACGCCGACTGAGATACCGAGTCGAACTCAGATTCTGAAAAGCCCAACGATCGGCTCCCTCTCCCTCGGGAGAGGGCTGGGGTGAGGGGCAGCCCCACCACAAATCCCAAGCCAACCACCCGCTTCTAACCACTCAACAATGAGCGTTAGCTCGCGTGCTCTTGATCTTGCCTAGCCAGCGACATCGGAAGGCTGAGTGGAGGGATCGATCCGGGCGTGGGAGCGCAGCGACCGTCTGGCGCAGCCAGACACAGCGCAAGGAGGTGCAGCGAAGCAAACCGTAGCCGCTGCGCCCGGATCGGTCCCGGAGCGAAGGGCCCCGAGCCTGCGAGGGCGAACGCAGGAGCAAAGCCTTTTGGTTCCTTTTTGGCGTTTGAAAAAGGGACTCGCCGTAAGGGCGAAACCGCCATCAGCACCACCCGAAGCAACGGATAAACACCCGAAAACAACCAGAACCTGGTCGGCCCAGAGGCCGCCAAGGATCAAACCACATCAACCCCAACGTGAATCGCATCATGCCGCCAAAACTCCAGATCACAATCAATCAACCGCCCATGCTGATCATAATTGACCCGAGCAATCCTCAGTCCCGGACTCCCCACCGACACCCGTAAAGCCGCCGCCGCATCGACAGATAAAGACGTAGGCACGATCTCGAACCGCACCCGCCCATAGTGCAAATCGAAATGCCGCGCATACAACTCGGTGATCGACTGATTCAAATCGAAATCAAGAATCCCCGGAAAAAACCGCGGATTCAGATAGTGCTCCACATACAACACCAGTCGCCCATCAATGCGCCGCGAGCGGCAAATCTGAATCACGCTCGACAAAGCCGGCAGTTGCAACCACGCACACACCGCCGCGGAAGCCGGTTGCAACCGCGCCGAAATCACCTCGGTCGAAGGTTCGCGTCCCTGCGCACTGACCATGGCGTGGAAGTGACTGCGCTGCATCAGGTTATAAGCCAAACGCGGCGGCGACACGAACCAGCCGCGCCGCTCCTCACGGTAAATCTGCCCCTGTGCCTCAAGCTGCAACAGCGCTTCACGCACAGTGATCCGCGTCGTCCCGAACAGCTCGCTGAGCTTGCGTTCAGCGGGCAACTTGCTCCCGGCCGCCAGCAAACCGTGATCGATCTGCTCCAGCAGCACCTGGCCAATCGCTGTCACCGCTTTCGTTGCCTCATCGCGCATCAACGTTACCTATCTGGACTAGACCAGCACTGTTTCGGGGCAAATCCGAACGCCGATCAAAGCGCCTTCGTATGTTGCAAGCCTAGGCAGTGCAGATGACCGACAGATGACAAAACTACCGAACGGTCGCTTTCACGGCTTGCAATACATCGGCCAAGTCCCCTTCCCTACGGGCCTTTGGGTATGGTCTACGCTGATCTGGCACCTTCCTGACAATGGTTGATAAAAGATCAGCCACGATGCCATCGACATCAAAATGTCATCCAGCCGACCTAAATTGGCTCAGGTATTGCTGACCTAGACCAACACCAACCGCAATCGCAGCGTTGAACACGACCAAGGAGCTTCGGAATGAAACAGCTTTTCCTGGCAACACTGTTAGGCTCGACCATCGCTATGTGCACCGCCGCCATGGCGGCCGACACCGATCTGAAAACCCTCGAAGCCGCTGCGAAGGCGGAAGGCGCCGTGAACAGCGTCGGCATGCCCGATGACTGGGCCAACTGGAAAGGCACCTGGGAAGATCTGGCCAAGAAATACGGCCTGAAACACATCGACACCGACATGAGCTCGGCCCAGGAAATCGCCAAGTTCGCTGCTGAAAAAGACAACGCCACCGCTGATATCGGCGACGTCGGTGCCGCCTTCGGCCCGATCGCGGTCAAGCAAGGCGTGGTGCAACCGTACAAACCAAGCACCTGGGATCAGGTGCCGGACTGGGCCAAGGACAAGGACGGCAACTGGGCGCTGGCCTACACCGGCACCATCGCCTTCATCGTCAACAAGAAGCTGCTGCACGGCTCCGACGTACCGACCAAATGGGCTGACCTGAAAACCGGTAAATACAAAGTCTCCATCGGCGACGTAAGCACCGCTGCCCAGGCTGCCAACGGTGTCCTCGCTGCCGCACTGGCCAATGGCGGTGACGAGAAAAACATCAAGCCTGCCCTGCTGCTGTTCGCCGACCTTGCCAAACAAGGTCGTCTGTCGATGGCCAACCCGACCATCGCCACCATGGAAAAAGGCGAGATCGAAGTCGGCGTGGTCTGGGACTTCAATGGTCTGAGCTACAAAGCCAAAATGGCGAACCCGGATGATTACGTAGTGCTGATTCCATCCGACGGCTCGGTGATTTCCGGCTACACCACGATCATCAACAAGTACGCGAAAAACCCCAACGCCGCCAAGCTGACCCGCGAATACATCTTCAGCGACGCCGGCCAGACCAACCTCGCCCGTGGCAACGCCCGGCCGATCCGCGCCGAACACCTGCAACTGCCGGAAGACGTGAAAGCCAAACTGCTGCCAAACGAGCAGTACAAGAAGGTCACGCCGGTTAAGGACGCCGAGGCGTGGGAAAAGACCTCCAAAGCCCTGCCGCAGCAGTGGAACGAGGAAGTCATCGTCGAGATGAAGTAATCCTGTGATCCCCCTGTTCGGGATCCGCTGAAGATCCGAATGTGGGAGCGAGCCTGCTCGCGACGGCGGCGCGTCAGTCGACATCACTGTTGAATGATGTATTGCATTCGCGAGCGGGCTCGCTCCCACAGGGGATCGGGTTGATTTCGGAATAACTGAATTTCGCGGAGTTCTTGCCCCTATGAAGCACAACGTCATCCTTGTCGTGCTCGACGGCCTCAACTACGAGGTTGCGTGTCACGCCATGGGGCATCTGCAGGCTTATGTTGGCGCAGGACGCGCGGCGCTCTATCAACTGGAGTGCGAACTGCCGGCCCTGTCCCGACCGCTTTACGAATGTATTCTCACCGGCGTGCCGCCGATCGACAGCGGCATCGTCCACAACAATGTCTCGCGCTTGTCCAACCAGCGCAGCATCTATCACTACGCCCGCGATGCCGGGTTGAAAACCGCCGCTGCGGCGTATCACTGGGTCAGCGAGTTATATAACCGCTCACCGTTCGTGGCGGCGCGCGACCGCCACACCAACGATCCGACGCTGCCGATCCAGTACGGCCACTTCTACTGGAACGATCATTATCCGGATTCGCACCTGTTCGCCGATGCCGAGGACCTGCGCCTGCGCCACGCGCCGAACTTTCTCCTGGTCCACCCGATGAACATCGACGACGCCGGGCACAAGCACGGCCTCGACAGCTCGCAATACCGTAACAGCGCGCGTTCGGCCGACATCATCCTTGCCGACTATCTACAAAACTGGCTAGACGCCGGCTATCAAGTGCTGGTGACTGCCGACCATGGCATGAACAATGATCGCTCGCACAACGGCCTGCTGGCGGAAGAACGTCAGGTGCCGCTGTTCGTCCTCGGCGAGGTCTTCAGCCTGAACCCTGACGTCACACCGAAGCAGACCGAGCTGTGCGGCACGATCTGCGAACTGCTCGGCGTGCCCCATGACAAACCTGTATGCCGGGAGTTGTTCAAGTGAATGCCATGACTCGCGGCAAATGGCTCGCGGCGCTGTGCCTGGTGCCCTTCGCGCTGTTCTTCATCATCTTCGAAATCGCCCCGCTGGTCTGGGTGATGATCAACAGCCTGCAATCGGAAGAGTCCGGCTGGGGCCTGGCCAACTTCAGCAAGATCTTCGGTTCGAAGTTCTATCGGCAGGCGATCCAGTACAGCCTGGAGATCAGTTTCTGGTCGAGCGTATTCGGCATCATCATCGCCGTGCTTGGTGCGTACTCCCTGCGCCGGGTCGATTCGAAGCTGCGCAACTTCGTCAATGCCTTCGCCAACATGACCAGCAATTTTGCCGGCGTGCCGCTGGCGTTCGCGTTCATCATCCTGCTCGGTTTCAACGGCAGCATCACCATCATGCTCAAACAGTCGGGGATCATTCAGGACTTCAATCTGTATTCGAAAACCGGCCTGATCATCCTCTACACCTACTTCCAGATCCCGCTCGGCGTGTTGCTGCTCTACCCGGCTTTCGACGCTCTGCGTGAAGACTGGCGCGAGTCCGCCGCACTGCTCGGCGCCAACGGCTGGCAGTTCTGGCGGCACATCGGCCTGCCGGTGTTGACCCCGGCGTTGCTCGGCACGTTCGTGATCCTGCTGGCCAACGCCCTCGGCGCCTACGCCACGGTTTATGCGCTGACCACCGGCAATTTCAACGTTCTGCCAATCCGTATTGCGGCGATGGTCTCCGGCGACATTTCCCTGGACCCGAACCTGGCCAGCGCCCTGGCTGTGGTGCTCGTGGCGCTGATGACCATTGTCACCGTCGTGCATCAATTGCTGTTGAAGAGGAGCTACCATGTCTCGCGCTGAATCCGGCCCGGCCGGCCTCTACCACCGCGTCGTGGTTTATCTGCTGTTCGCCATTCTGCTGTTGCCGCTGCTGGGCACGCTGGTCTATTCGATCGCCAGCAGTTGGTCGGCAACGATTCTGCCCAGCGGTTTCACCTTCAAGTGGTACATCCAGCTGTGGAGCGATCCGCGCTTTCTGCATGCATTCGGCCAGTCGCTGATTGTGTGTGTCGGCGCGCTGGTGCTGTCGGTGGTGCTGATCCTGCCGTTGCTGTTCGTCGTGCATTACTACTTTCCGAAACTCGATGCGCTGATGAACATCCTCATCCTGCTGCCCTTCGCGGTACCGCCGGTGGTGTCCTCGGTGGGGCTGTTGCAGCTCTACGGTTCCGGGCCGATGGCGATGGTCGGCACACCGTGGATTCTGATCGGCTGCTACTTCACCGTGGCGCTGCCGTTCATGTACCGCGCGATCACCAACAACCTGCAAGCGATCAACCTGCGCGACCTGATGGACGCCGCGCAACTGCTTGGCGCCAGCACTTTTCAAGCGGCGTTTCTGGTGGTGCTGCCGAATCTGCGCAAAGGCCTGATGGTGGCGCTGCTATTGTCGTTCTCGTTCCTCTTCGGTGAATTCGTGTTCGCCAACATCCTCGTCGGCACCCGCTACGAAACTCTGCAGGTGTACCTGAACAACATGCGTAACAGCAGCGGCCACTTCACCAGTGCGCTGGTCATTTCGTATTTCTTTTTCGTGCTGGTCCTGACCTGGATCGCCAACATCTTGAACAAGGACAAAAGCGAATGAGCTACGTCAGCGTCCAACACCTGCAGAAAAGTTATGCCGGCACCACGGTGTTCAGCGACATCGATTGCGAAATCAACAAAGGCGAGTTCGTCACCCTGCTCGGCCCGTCCGGGTGCGGCAAGTCGACTTTGCTGCGTTGCATCGCCGGGCTGACCCCGGTGGATGGCGGCAAGATTTTGCTCGATGGCGTCGACATCGTGCCGTTGAGTCCGCAGAAACGCGGTATCGGCATGGTCTTTCAGAGCTACGCGCTGTTCCCCAACATGACCGTCGAACAGAACGTCGCCTTCGGCCTGCGCATGCAAAAGGTCAACGCCGATGACAGCCACAAGCGGGTCTCTGAAGTGTTGAAACTGGTTGAACTGCACGACTTCGCCAGCCGCTATCCGCATCAACTGTCCGGTGGTCAGTGCCAGCGTGTCGCCCTCGCCCGATCGCTGGTCACCCGCCCGCGCTTGTTGCTGCTGGATGAGCCGCTGTCGGCGCTCGACGCACGAATTCGCAAACACCTGCGCGAACAGATTCGTCAGATCCAGCGCGAACTCGGCCTGACCACGATCTTCGTCACCCACGATCAGGAAGAAGCGCTGACCATGTCGGACCGGATTTTCCTGATGAATCAGGGAAAGATCGTCCAGAGCGGCGACGCCGAAACCCTCTACACCGCGCCGGTCGATGTGTTCGCCGCCGGCTTCATCGGCAACTACAACCTGCTCGACGCCGAGGCTGCGTCGAAGCTGTTGCAACGAACGATCAACCACCGCATCGCCATCCGCCCGGAAGCCATCGAACTGAGCCTTGACGGCGAACTCGACGCGCAGATCCGCAACCACAGCCTGCTCGGCAACGTCATTCGCTATCGCGTCGAAGCGCGCGGCGTGGAACTGGTGGTCGATGTGCTCAACCGCTCCGCCGCCGATCTGCATCCCGACGGACAGCGCCTGGCACTTTCCATCGATCCGACCGCCCTGTGCGAAGTAGCTTAAAAGCAGCTGCAAGCTTCGAGCTACAAGCTTCAAGTTGTAGACTGCGGTGCACCTGATTTTAATTCTTGCAGCTATTAGCTCGTAGCTTGCAGCTGTTCTCGGAGAGAACCCGATGGCTTTGGCAATTTTTGATCTGGACGAAACGTTGATCCACGGCGACTGCTCCTCGCTATGGAGTGAGCAGATGGTCCGCCTCGGCTGGGTCGATGGCGAGTCGTTCATGCAGCGCGACAAGGAACTGATGGATGCCTACGGCCGCGGACATCTGGCGATGGAAGACTATATGGCCTTCAGTCTCGAACCATTGATAGGCCGCACCCCTGAGGAAATCGAGCACTTGGTTGGCCCGTGGGTGGAAGATTTCATTGAGCCGATCATCTTCAGCGACGCGACCAAAACCATCGCCGCCCACCGCAAGGCCGGCGACCGGATTCTGGTGATTTCGGCATCCGGTGCGCACCTGGTTCGCCCGATCGCCGATCGTCTGGGCATCGACGAGATATTGGCCATCGAACTGGAAGTCGCCCATGGCGTGTATAGCGGCAACACCGTCGGCACCCTGACTTACCGCGAAGGCAAGATCACCCGCCTGCTGGAATGGCTGGATGCCGAAGAAGAAAACCTCGAAGGCGCGAGTTTTTATTCCGATTCGCGCAATGATCTGCCGTTGTTGCTTAAAGTGGACTTCCCGCACGTGGTCAATCCGGATCCGGTGCTGCTTGAGCACGCAGAAAAGGCCGGCTGGCCGATCCATCTCTGGAAATAAAAGCAAAAGATCGCAGCCTTCGGCAGCTCCTACTTTTGGAATGCGTGCCTCTGTAGGAGCTGCCGAAGGCTGCGATCTTTTGACCTTGTTTTGCTGTCAGCTCAAACCTTCATTGATCACCAACACCAACTTGCCCGCCACCGTATTGCTCGCCAGTTCGGCAAACGCTGCTTCGGCATCCTTCACCGCAAACGCTTTGGCCAATTGCGGACGCAAGCGGCCCTCGGCAAACAGCGGCCAGACATGCTGGCCCAGGTCACTGAGCAGATCCGCCTTGAACTGATCGCCACGACTGCGCAACGTTGAACCGAGCAGTTGCACACGCTTGGCCAACACCTGCGCCAGATCCAGTTTCGCCTCGCGCCCGCCCATCAAACCGATCAGCACCCAACGCCCGTCCAGCGCCATCAGCTTGAGGTTCAATGCTGAATAATTGCCGCCCACAGGATCGAGAATTACATCGAACGGCCCGAAGTCGCGCAGGCTCTCCAGATCATCGGTGCGCACCACGCCGCCCTGCGCACCCAGCGCTTCACAGTAAGCCAGGCGCTCGGCGGAACCGACGCTGACCCAGCACGGGTTACCGAAGGCTTTGCACAGCTGAATGGCGGCTGAACCGATGCCACTTGCGCCGGCGTGCAGGAGAATTTTCTCACCGGGCTTCAACGCTGCAAGTTGAAACACATTCAGCCAGACGGTGGCGTACACCTCGGGCAATGCCGCCGCCTCGATCAGCGAAACACCTTCGGGCACTGGCAGCACGTGCCGTCCGTCGACGACCACCTCTTCGGCCATGCCGCCCCCGGCCAGCAAGGCGCAAACCCGATCGCCGACTTGCCAGGACGAGCCCGCACCGACTTCGCTGATCACCCCGGAGCACTCAAGACCGAGCACGTGGCTGGCACCGGGGGGCGGCGGATAAAGCCCTGCCTTCTGTAATAAATCGGCTCGATTGAGGCCGGCTGCCGCCACCCGGATGCGGACTTGTCCTACATCGCAGGTAGGACTCGGCTCTTCAACCCATGCCACTTGACCTTCAACGCCTTGCAATGCCTTCACACTGCCTCCATAGTGAGTCTGGACTGAGCCCGAAGCTGTAGCGCCGGGCTTTTTGCATTATGCGACCGGCTCTCAAAGAACCGGCGACTTCAAAGACGGCCTAATATGCGTTATCAATTGTCCCCGCGTCGAATCAGCATGAAGCATCTGCTCCCCAGCACCGCCCTCGCTCTTTTCATCGGTATCGGCCTGTTGCCGGTGTCGGGCACCACATTCGCAGCCAACAGCTGGGACAAGTTGCAGCCTGATCGCGATGAAGTCATCGCCAGCCTGAACGTCGTCGAGTTGCTCAAGCGTCACCACTACAGCAAGCCGCCGCTCGACGATGCGCGCTCGGTGATCATCTACGACAGCTACATCAAGCTGCTCGACCCGTCGCGCAGCTATTTCATGGCCAGCGATATCGCCGAATTCGACAAGTGGAAGACGCAGTTCGACGACTTCCTCAAAAGCGGCGACCTCAACGCCGGGTTCACCATCTACAAGCGCTATCTGGACCGCGTCAAGGCGCGTCTGGACTTCGCCCTTGCCGAGCTGAACAAAGGCGTCGACAAGATGGACTTCAACACCAAGGAGACCTTGCTGATCGATCGCAAGGACGCGCCTTGGCTCAAGTCCACCGCAGAACTCGACGACCTGTGGCGCAAACGCGTCAAGGACGAAGTGCTGCGCCAGAAGATCGCCGGCAAAGACCCGAAGCAGATCCAGGAAACCCTGACCAAGCGCTACAAGAATCAGCTGGCGCGCCTCGACCAGACCCGTGCCGAGGACATCTTCCAGGCGTACATCAACACATTCGCCATGTCCTACGACCCGCACACCAACTATCTGTCGCCGGATAACGCGGAAAACTTCGACATCAACATGAGCCTGTCCCTCGAGGGCATTGGCGCCGTGTTGCAGAGCGACAACGATCAAGTGAAAGTCGTGCGTCTGGTGCCGGCAGGCCCGGCGGACAAGACCAAGCAGGTCGCTCCGGCCGACAAGATCATCGGCGTTGCCCAAGGCAACAAGGAAATGGTCGACGTGGTCGGCTGGCGTCTGGACGAAGTGGTCAAACTGATTCGTGGTCCGAAAGGCACCGTGGTGCGCCTGGAAGTGATCCCGGCGAGCAATGCGCCGAACGACCAGACCACCAAGATCGTGCCGATCACCCGTGAAGCGGTGAAGCTTGAAGACCAGGCCGTGAAGAAGTCGATCCTCAGCCTGAAACAGGACGGCAAGGACTACAAACTTGGCGTCATCGAGATCCCGGCCTTCTACCTTGACTTCAAGGCCTTCCGTGCCGGCGATCCGGACTACAAGAGCACCACTCGCGACGTCAAGAAGCTGCTGACCGAGCTGCAGAAGGACAAAGTCGACGGCGTGGTCATCGACCTGCGCAACAACGGCGGCGGCTCCCTGCAGGAAGCCACCGAACTGACCAGCCTGTTTATCGACAAAGGTCCGACCGTGCTGGTGCGTAATGCCGATGGCCGTGTCGACGTGCTGGAAGATGAAAACCCGGGCGCGTTCTACAAAGGCCCGATGGCGCTGCTGGTCAACCGCCTGTCCGCCTCGGCTTCGGAGATCTTCGCCGGCGCCATGCAGGACTACCACCGCGCGCTGATCATCGGTGGTCAGACCTTCGGCAAAGGCACCGTGCAGACGATTCAGCCGCTGAACCATGGCGAACTGAAACTGACCCTGGCCAAGTTCTACCGTGTCTCCGGGCAGAGCACCCAGCATCAGGGCGTGCTGCCGGACATCGACTACCCGTCGCTGATCGACACCAAGGAAATCGGTGAAAGCGCCCTGCCGGAAGCCATGCCGTGGGACACCATCCGCGCGGCGATCAAACCAGCGGCCGATCCGTTCAAGCCGTTCCTCGCCCAGCTGAAGTCCGAACATGACGCGCGCACCAACAAGGATGCCGAGTTCGTGTTCATCCGCGACAAGCTGGCCCTGGCGCAGAAACTGATGGAAGAAAAAACCGTCAGCCTCAACGAAGCCGATCGTCGCGCCCAGCACGCCGACATCGACGCCAAGCAACTGGCGATGGAGAACATCCGTCGCAAGGCCAAAGGCGAAGAACCGCTCAAAGAGCTGAAGAAAGAAGACGAAGACGCACTGGCCGCTGCCGAGCCGGACAAGGTCAAACCGGAAGACGATGCCTACCTGAGCGAAACCGGGCGCGTGCTGCTGGATTACCTGAAACTGAGCAATCAGGTGGCCAAAAAGTAAGTGATGGCAATTTAGTGCTGGCGATCCCCGGATCGTCATCAAACAGTCATCATTCTGTCGTGCAATAAAGGACCGGGAGCAAGCGCTCCCGGTCCTTTTTTTATCGCCAGAGACTGCCATGACCACGACCGAACAGCTGAGCGCGTTGAGCTCGATCCTGACTCAAAGCGGTTTACACAGCTTGTTCCAGCCGATCATCTGTCTTTCCGAACGCCGCATTCTCGGTTACGAAGCCCTGACCCGTGGGCCGTCCAACAGCCCTCTTCACTCGCCGATTGCCCTGTTCGCCGTGGCGCGACAGGCTGGACGATTGAGTGAACTGGAAATCGCCTGCCGACAAAGCGCCTGTCGCCGCTTCAATGAGCAGCAACTGCCGGGCAAGCTGTTCCTCAACGTCTCGCCGGAATCCTTGCTCGAAGCCGCGCACCAACCGGGACGCACTTTGCAATTGCTGCAAGACTTGGGCATTGCGCCGAGCCAGGTGGTCATCGAGCTCACCGAGCAAACCCCGATCGATGACTTCCAGTTGCTGCAAACCGCCCTGCATCATTACCGGGCGATGGGTTTTTCCATTGCGCTGGATGACTTGGGCGCAGGGTATTCGAGCCTGCGCCTGTGGTCGGAATTGCGTCCGGATTACGTGAAGATCGACCGGCACTTCATTGATGGCATTCATCAGGATGCGTTGAAAAGAGAGTTTGTCGGTTCGATTCTGCAAATTGCCAAGGCTTCCCGCGCGCAAGTGATTGCCGAGGGGATCGAGTTGCCGGAAGAACTCGCGGTGCTGACTGAAATGGGCGTCGACCTGGTGCAGGGCTACCTGCTCGGCCGCCCTCAGGAACATCCATCCCGCGACGCTCGCGCGATGATGCCCAAACACGACAGCAGCGCCGTCGCGCTGAATGACGAAGGCAGCGACCTCAGCGCCCTGCTCAACGACCAGCCCGCCGTGCAGCGTGATACACCTACCGCGACCGTGCTGGAAGCCTTTCGCCGCCAGGCCAACCTCAATTCGCTCGCGGTGCTCGACGAACAAGGCCAGCCCTGCGGCATCGTCCATCGCCACTCGCTGTCGGACGCACTGCTCAAACCGTTTGCCACCGATCTGTTCGCGCGCAAACCGATCAGCCGCCTGATGAACGATGACTTCCTCGCCGTGGAAATCAGCCAGTCACTCCAGCAAGTCAGCCGCCTGATCACCAGCCGCGCCCGCCAGCGCATCGAAGAAGACTTCATCATCACCCTCAACGGCAGTTACCTCGGCCTCGGCCGGGTGATCGATGTGCTCAAACTGATCACCGAACTGAAAATCCAACAGGCGCGCTACGCTAATCCGCTAACCCTGCTGCCCGGCAACGTGCCGATCCAGCAGTGCCTCACGCGCCTGCTGCAACAGGCCCGCGAGTCGATCATCTGCTACGTCGACATTGACAGTTTCAAACCCTTCAACGACATCTACGGCTACGGCCGTGGCGACGAAGTCCTGCTCTGCCTCGCCCAATGCCTCAACGAACGCATCGACCCCACCCGCGACTTCGTCGGCCACATCGGCGGCGACGACTTCCTCCTCGTCCTCGGCCCCGAAGACTGGCGCAAACGCCTCAACCAACTGCTCGACGACTTCCAAAGCCAATGCCGCCGCTTCTATCGGCCTGAACACCTTGAGGCAGGATGTTTTATTGCGCCGAATCGCCAGGGCGTGCGGCAGGAATTTGCGTTGTTGTCGTTATCGATTGGGGTGGTGCATCTGCGCCCTGAGGCTTGTGCAGCGCTTGATGCCAGCCAGCTTGCGGAGATGGCTTCGCAGGCTAAGCATCATGCGAAGGGGGTTGTGGGGTTTAGTGTGTATTTGTTGGATAGCCTAACGACCGAAGCCCTCCACCATTCGCAGTTGATGGGTCAACGGTGAACCTCAAACAATACGTACCTCTGTGAACGCGTCTCTGATCGATCTGAGAAAGGTAAACCAATAACTATTACTGAATCGTAGCAAATATCATGTTCGAACCCCACAACACACAAAACACGAACTTTTACTCTAAGCCTTCCAACTCCTCGATTGCGAGAGGATGTAATCTTTGGGCCGCTTTCATCATCCAAACTTTAGCTATCGCTGTGTCTTTCCGTACCCCAAGCAAGCCGTGTAAATATATCCTTCCAAGTTCATATTGGGCATTAGGCTCTTCCGCTTCAGCTGCCTCAGCAAATAGCTTAACTGCTATTTTTTTATCAACAGGTCCTCCTTCGCCATCTCGAAGCATTCTGGCCAAGCTAGTTTTTGCATATTTATTGCCTAGTGCATTAGCTTGGCTATACCAATACCTTGCCTTCGCATCACTCTGAGCTACACCTGCCCCTTTTTTATACATATCGGCCAACCTAACTTGAGCGTGGTGATCATCGTTTTCAGCTCCTTTCTTATTCCAATAAGCCTCTTTCGACACGTCTCTCTTCACCATCTGTCCTTTTCGATAAATCTGAGACAAAACAAAGAACGAACCTACGTGGCCTTGCGCCGCAGCCTTGAAGTACAAATCCATGGCCTCGCTATCACTCTTTGGAATATTCTTAGACATCGTCCAGCCGCGATCGTACATTTGTGCCAATCCAAATTGGGCATTAGCATTTCCTTGGTCTGCAGCCAATCGATACCAACCTAAAGCCTCCTCTTCATTTTTCGCATTCCACGTACTAACAAGCTTTTTAGCAAGTTCAGCTTGTGCAACCGCGTTGCCTTGGTGCGCAGCAGAGCGAAACCAATCAATGGAATACTTTCCTCCTAACTCGACAGCCTCACAAAGGTTTTTACTTGCAGCATATCCAAATGCCAACTGGCCATCTACGTTACCACTCATAGCAATTTTATAAAGCTTATCAATTGATGGATGACAATCACCCTGCTCAATTGATCTTAGAGGATCTTGAGATTCGCCCGCGATCACGGCGGTCACAAAATTCCAGAGAACTACACAAGTAAACACATTATTAATAACTGACAACCCAACCACAAAAAAATCCTTTTTATATTATAAATTCCAAAAACGCCCTCATTAGGAGCTTAAGCTTCCGAGCTCGCCCGAAGCAAATCATCTTTCCACTCTATGAGTACTGCATTATATATATCTTCAAAAAAAACTCTCGAATCATGAATTTCTGTTTCATCCCAAGCCAAATAAAAATTAGCATCCTCATCACTCTGAAATAATGAAGAAAAATCAAAACCTGGCGAACTCAGCGCCTTCCTTAGCACATCAAATAGCAGAAATTTGTGCCGATATGTCAAGCAATCAAATCTACGCAAAATATACTTATGAATGACACCCCTTCGTTCTTCTCGGTTATTGGGATTGTACTTCCACAACTCAGCACCGAGAGTTTCCTCTCGACCAAAAACGGAGATGCCGCCCAACCAATAATGCATAGTGGGTTCAAATGGTGTATTAAATTTTGGCCACATTAACATATCGCACTCTCTAATCTGGAAAAGCCGTGTAAGGTTTGCCACTCGCCTGATCGAATCGCACTTCTGAGAAATTCAAATCCTTTATAAACTTGGGATTTTCCTTGTCCTTTTTGTTTGGCTTGTACCCCCTCCCCCCTCTCGGCATTTCCTTTCTAATGACAGGATCACCATCTTTGGTATAGCCCGTAGGAATAGGAGTTTTTCGCTCCATTCTAGTTATCGCATCATTTATTGCATTCAGTTGCAGCAACCATGTTTTGAATTGCGAGCTAGGCCTTGTTGGTCCGTTCTGACCTTTTTTGGTTGGATGACTACCGTCAATTGATCTCTGTTTCAGGGCTTTATCTGAAATCTCTGGGTTATGCTTCGCAACGGTATGCATATTGTGTTTTTTCTCCAGTTTCAAGACTTCTCGCTTCGCATTCGCCTCCGCCAACTCATCAATCCTCGCCCGTCGTTCCTGCGCCGTCATCTTCGGCAGCGCAGGTTCACCCTCATCCACTTTAGCCCCATCAATCGCCCCCGGCACCGCACACCCAGGCTTATTCGGCGGCGGGCAATTGGACGTCAACCCCAACGGATCCACCCACCCCGTCGGATTCGGTACGTACTGGTACTGATTCAACCCACCCGCGAGCTTCACCGGGTCCGGCGTCAGATACCGTCCCAACCTCGGGTCGTAATACCGATGCCGGTTGTAGTGCAGGCCGCTTTCCGCATCGAAATACTGCCCCTGAAAGCGCAGCGGTTGATCCAGGTAGTCTTCGCCGGCCAGGGTCACAGCGGCGACTTTGCCGTAGGCGTCGTATTGCGCGGACCAGACGATTTCGCCGCTGTAGTCGGTGAGTTCCTGTGGGGTGCCGAGGTGGTCGAGTTGGTAGTAGAAGGGGCAGGCCTTTTTCGGGCCTTTGCCGTCGAGCATCGCGAGTGGGCGGAAGGTGCCGGGTTCGTAGAGGAAGCTGCGGTATTGGCTGGTGCTGCTTTCGGCGACGAGGTGTTCGCCTTGCCAGAAGAATTCGGTGACGGCGCCGTCGACGGTTTTGCGGATGCGCCGGCCGAAGGCGTCGTAGTGATAAGTGGCGGTCTGGCCGTCGGGGCGGGTCAGGCCGATCAGGCGGTGCTGGCAGTCGTAGCGGTACTCGGTGACCAGGGTCTGGCCGTGGCCACGGCGTTCGCGGATCAGGTTGCCGAAGGCGTCGTAGTCGTAATGGCGGTCGCCCTGCATCAGCAGGCGATTGCCTTTGATCTGGGCGGGACCGGGGCGGTCCTGCATCAGCAGGTTGCCGGCCGGGTCGTGGGCGAAGGATTCGGGCAGTTCGTCGCGCGAGTGGCGTACGCGGATCAACCGGTCGAGGGCGTCGTAGCCGTAGGTGCGCTGACCGTGGCGGCTGTCGGCGATGTGCTCAAGATTGCCGTTGGCGCTGTAGGCATAATCGCGGCGGTACAGCGAGGCGTGGCGATGACCTACAGCATGGGCGAGCAAGCGGCCCTGATCGTCGTAGGCATATTCGCTGAGCAGCAGACCCTGCTGGCGTTGCTGCTCGCGACCGGACTGGTAGACGTGGCGCGTGAGCGGCGTGCCGTTGAGGTCGATGGCCGACAGCGCACCGCCCTTGGCGTAGTGATAATCGAGCTTGCTGTTGTCCGGCAGGCGCAGGCGTTTGAGCTGACCGCAGGCGTCATAGGCGTAGCGCAGAGTGCCCCAGCCCTGATGCTCGGTGATCAAGCGATCCTGACGGTCATACTCGAAGGCCAGCGGATGGTTCTGGCCGTCATCGACACCGATCAATCGGCCGAGGCGGTCGTAGTCGTAGCGGACTTTGATCCCATCGGCCAGGGTTTTGACTCGCAACCTTCCAGCCGCGTCGCGCTCGTACCGGGTGACCAGCGATAAACCCTGCTCGCCGAACTCGGTCTTTTCCAGCAAATGACCATTGAGGTCGTAGACGTAAGCCGTGCGCCGCCCATCAAACCCGGTTTCCTGTCGGATCAATCCGGTCGGCGTGTAATCCAGTCGGTATTTTTCGCCCGACTCGTTTTCAATCTCGGTCAGCAACAACCGCGCATGGTCATAGCGATACTGCACGCGGGTGCCGTCGGGGTTGATCCGCCGCGAGACTAGGTGCAGATCATCGTCATATTCATAGCGGGTGATGCGCCCGAGCTCGTCGCGTTCGGCGGTGATCTGGCCGTAGGCGCCGTAGCTGTAGGCGCGCGTGCTGCCCGTAGGAGAAGTCGTCAGGATCAGTCGGCCAGCCGCGTCCCACTGCTGACGGCTGACAACACCAAATTCGTCCTGAGTGGTAATCCGCCGGCCCAGCGCATCGTAGGAAAAGCGCCGCACGCCGCCATCGGGCAGGGTTTCTTCGATGAGCTGGCCGAGCTCGTTCCACACCCAGCGGTGGCGGCTGCTGTCCGGATAACGCAGCGACAGCAATTGCCCGCGCAGGTTGTAGTAGTAATGCGTGACCTGGCCGTCGGGATCGACCGCTTCGGTAACGGCGCCTTCAGCGTTGCGCCGGTAGATCCACACCGCCTCACCACGGCAACGCTTGTAGAGAAACCCGTTGCGGTACTCGTAGGACGTTGGTGCATCGTCCGGCGGAATCAGCGCGATCAGCCGTCCGACTTCGTCGTAGCGATATTCGGTGACCGCGCCCAATGCATCCTGCTCGGCGATCAAGCGCCCCTGCTGGTCATAGGCCTTGAGCTGCTCGCCGCCATCGGCCGCGACCTGCCGCACCAGTCGCGCGCGCTCGTCGTGGACGTAGACTTCTTCAGTGCCGTCGACGTAATGCACGGTCACGCTGGCGTTGTCATCGTTCCAGACGTAACGGGTGTTCATCTGCGAGAACGACGCCCAGTGCCTCACGCAGCGCGCCGCTTTGCCCTCGCGCTGCCACTCCCAGAAGAAGCTCGCGCCGCCGGTCAGCTGGCGCTGGAGGATGACGTGGTGATCGTCGTAGTCGTAGCGTTCGCTGTCGCCGACCGCGTTGGTCGCGACCAGCAGGCATTGCCGGGCATCGAAGCTGTAGGTGGCAAGATTTTGCTCGGTGGTCCACTCGCCCTGAACTAAAACTTGGTAATCGACCGCCACCAGTTGCGTGCGGTCATAACGCAACAGCAATGAGCGGCCGGCGCCATTGTCCAGACGCTGTATGCGGTCGGAGCGATCGCGTTGCAGGGTCAGACGATTGCCGTAGACATCGCTGATTGCGGTCAGCCGGCCAGCGCGAAAGTGGTAAAACCGCGCGCTGTCACCGGCCAACGCGAGAATCAGTTCTTCCGGTTCATCGCCGAGAAAGATCGCCGCCCGCGACAGGCTGTTGTGAATCGCCGGGCGCGCGACATTGGGCAAGGGAAAACGGGTGCGGCGGTTTTCGTGATCGATCCAGATCACGCCATCGCCGTCGAAGGCCAGCCGATGGGCGAGCGTATGGCTCCAGCCGAAACCCAGGCCGATGTCGATCTCGACCGCGCTGCTGCGGTACAAGCGGGTGAACTCGAACGGCAGCACGCCGTCGAGCACGGCGTCGGTCAGGGTCAGCAGTTCTTCGCCGGTGACCATCGACACCGGGCAGCCGTTCTTGCAGGTGTTGGGTACGCAATCGGCGGCATCGCCGTTGGGGTTTTTTGCCTGGTCGGGGACGTCGTCGTGGGGCTCGTCTTTCTTCAACATGGCGTTGCGCTTGGCATCCCAGCGCAATTGCATCCGGCCGTTTTTCACCCCGGCGGCAATGCCTCGCGCGGCAACGGCTTTGTAACGATCGACGTATTCAATAAACGTGCTGACGATGCCAAACAGCGCTTTGACCAGACGCTTGGCAACGCTGAACAACTGGGCTGCACGATCGGCCAGACGTAGCGTCAGATAAGCGATCCCCGCCCCCGCTCCGACAAACGTCAGCACCACGCTGATCAACACATCGATGATCAGTTGCACGATCATCATCGACGCCACTTCAGCGGACTTGCCGGCAATCGCGCTGGGCGGCAGCATGTCCAGCCACAGACTCGCCGACCGTAGCAGCAAGCACATCGCCGCTTCGTCACTGACCAGCAACTGCAGCTTTTCCATGAGATCCGGAGCGGTCTGTGCCAGCTCGATCAGCTCAGCCGCGCCACTGCCCAAACGCTCGGCAAACTTGCCGGGGTCCTGAAGAATTTCCGAGAGCAGACCGAGGCTGTCCCATACCCCCTCGATGGCCGCCCAACTGCCGGCGAGCATGCCGTTGCTGGCTGCGGTTGCCACCGACTGTGACCACTGCGGCTTGAAACCCTGCCACTCGCTACGCAGCCAGCGCTCAAGTTCGCCGGTCAAACCGTCATAGGATTTGAACAGCTCGTCGACTTGACTGGAGGTGACAGCGCTGTGGACCAGAACGCGGTATAACTTGCCCTCTTCGCCTCTGAATTCAGCCTTGCCCTGCTGATCAAGGGTGACCGGACTGGTCTTGCCGCTATCCACGTCGACCACATCGACGGAAATGTTGCCCAGCGGGATGTCGTAGACCGATTCGAACTTGCTCTCGATTTGCATCAGCCCGCCGTGCGGGCACTGGAAGACGCTGGA
Organism: Pseudomonas iranensis; assembly: GCF_014268585.2. Lineage (NCBI taxonomy): Bacteria > Pseudomonadati > Pseudomonadota > Gammaproteobacteria > Pseudomonadales > Pseudomonadaceae > Pseudomonas > Pseudomonas iranensis. The sequence goes on along the minus strand of NZ_CP077092.1, from coordinate 2,034,803 downwards.
GGAAAATTCGTCGTCGCTGCTGCTGACCGACGTACTGCTATCGCCGAAGCGGATGATCCGCTCCATACCCACCAGCGACGGCAGGTCTGCTGCCTCGCTGATCTGGTCCGCCCTGCGACTGAACCAGTGATCAAGCTGTTTGCGGTAGAGGCTGAGCGTTTGCGGAAAGCTGTCGAGTTCCTGCTCGATGCGCGCGATGGCTTCCATCAACACACGCGAGCAAACAAGGTGGACTGAAAAACGGGCTGAAGCATGAGCGGTCCCTCGCGCAAGAAATTAGTCGCGGGAACTGTGCGGGGGATCAAAGAGGAAAGAAGTCAGGCGAGTAGGCAAAGGATGTAGGACTAATCTGCAATCCAGCATCAAGCGAAAAACGTGCAGGCAGAAACGTAAACGCGGCGTGAGGAAAACCTCACGCCGCGTTTACTTAGAAGACATACATGGAATTACTGCGTTGAATCACCAGCCCTCAGCTGCTGCAGCTTCAGCTCGGCCAACGGGTGGCCGGCTTTGGCAGCCATGCTCCACCAACGAGCGGCTTCAGCGGGATCCGGCGCCTTGCTCGGGGTACCGGCGAGGCTGATCACGCCGACTTGATACGCCGCTTTACCGTCGCCGGCCAACGCCGCCAGACGCAGCAGACGCACGCCTTCTTCACGCGCGCCTAGCCCGACGCCGCGAAAAGTCAGAATGTGCCCATAAAAGCTTTGAGCATCGACATCGCCGAGGTTGGCCATGCGCGCAAACTGGCCTTCAAGCCAGCCCCAGCCACGCGGCTGGCGAACGAACCACGACCAATGAAAAAGCCGGCGGGCCAGCCAATAACCGGCCCGCGCCTTGAGCCGCAGAAACACTCAGGCCTCCGCCGATTCCGGGTATTCGTATTCGAAGACCCGCACCACTTCCGACGCATGCCAGGACGCCGCCGCAACGCCATCCGAAGGCCCGGAAAAACGCCCCAGACGCTCGACACATTCAAAGAACCCGGTACGCGGCAAACGACTCGCGCCCTGGCTGATGACCAGCGAACTGCGCAACGGCTGCTCGGCTTTGGCATCCAGTGCGGCCAGATGCTCCAGCGCAGCCGTCAGTGTCTGCATCGCCGGTGTCGGCAGCTGCAAACGCTCAAGCAAGGCTCGATAGGTCAGAAGATGGCGCTGACGGCGCGCCTGGTCCAGTTCCCCCAGCAATCCGTCCCAATGTTGACGGCTGATGCGTACGCTCACGATTCGTCCCTCCAACCCGGCACCGTCAGTTCCCAGGCCAGGCTGCGGCGAATCGCGGCGTCGGGCTGACGCTCACCACTTTCGATCATGGCCAGGTAAGACGGGCTGATGCCTACCGTGCGGGCCAGCGCCTCGATGGCGATGCCCTTCCCTTCGCGCAAACTGCGTAATTGATCCAGACCCGGAAGAATCGGCTCCGGCGAAGTGGCGAGCGGCGCTGCTGGCTGCTGCGCCGGTGTTGCGTTGATCCCTGCTGCTTTCAGTAAAGCCTGATATTGAGCCCACGGCAGAACCGCGTATTCGGGTTCGCCATCGCGTGCAATTATCTGAATATCCATGACTACCCCGTAGGACAACACCACTTAGCGAGTCGGCACTTTTCCCTAGAAGTGTAATCCTAACAGCGGCTAAGGTCGCGAGTGGTATCTATCTGTAGGCAGTCTTGGTCAATCAGGTTTTTTTCGGGCCTTGCAGCTGCAATTGTTCAGGGGTATCAGGGAGGCGTTCAACCACCGCCAGCTTTTCGGGCTGCTGGCGTTTGCGCCACAGGCGAAAGGCGTTGAGCTCGTCATCGAGGGTTTTCATCAGCCAGGCGAGGACAGCGATGTCATCGAGCATGCCGAACATGGGAATGAAATCCGGAATGGCATCGACCGGGCTGAGGAAATACATCAGGCCCGCCACCACCGAAATCAGCGACTTGGCACTGATCGCGCGATACTCGCCACGCCAGTAGGCCAGGCATAACGACTGCAGCAAGCGCAGATCATCCTTGAGTTTGCCCAAGCGATTGCCTTGCGCGGCGCCTTTGCTGGCCACGGCAAACAACAGGGTCGGCAGACGTCCACGGGCCAGCAGACGACCGGCCAACGGCAGGAATCGAGCGAAATTCCACGGAGCTTTCATCTATTCTTCCCGTTGAAATGTTATCCACACAAATTGTGGATAACCTTGTGAACAGAGCTGCATTTGAGCGCTGAGAACCCCGTTTCATAAGGGCTGCGCTCAGATCGGGCGTTTTTTACTCACATAAAAAAGCCCAAGATTTCATTGACTTGGCGGCTCAGGGCGTCTAGCGCGGGCAGCCTCAAAGCTATGACTGTGCTGATCGCTGTCAGTTCGCTCTGTTTACCTTCCCTGACCTGCAGATGCAACAACGCCTCGCATGTGCGAGGCGTTGTTTTCGAGCCGTTGCGTGTTACTTGGCAGCGGCGTCTTCTTTGGCTGGATCCTTGATGGCCAGCAGCTCCAGGTCGAAAACCAGAACCGAGTTGGCCGGGATTGCCGGGCTTGGCGACTGAGCGCCGTAAGCCAGATCGCTAGGGATGTACAGTTTGTACTTCTCGCCAACGTGCATCAGTTGCAGACCTTCAACCCAACCCGGGATCACGCCACTGACTGGCAGATCGATCGGGCTGCCGCGCTCGACGGAGCTGTCGAACACGGTGCCGTTGGTCAGCTTGCCGGTGTAGTGAACAGTGACGACGTCGGTCGGCTTAGGCTGTGGGCCATCGGCTTTCTTCACTACTTCGTACTGCAGGCCCGAAGCGGTGGTGGTGACACCGGCTTTCTTGCCGTTTTCTTCGAGGAATTTCTTGCCGGCGGCTGCCGACTCTTCGCTCATCTTGGCCATGCGCTCTTCAGCACGCTTTTGCAGCGAGGCGAAGGCTTCGACCAGTTCTTCATCTTTCAGCTTCTGTTCTTTCTTGCCAACGGCATCTTCGATGCCCTGGGCTACCGCTTTGGAGTCCAGATCATCCATGCCTTCCTGGGCAAGGCTTTTGCCCATGTTCAGGCCGATGCCGTAGGAAGCTTTTTGCGCCGGGGTTTTCAGCTCTACGCTGGTCTGCGAGTCACAACCCGCGAGTACCAGGCTAACCAGGGCTACCGCCGCCGCCAACCGATGCTGTTTCATGCTATTTCCTTGTTCATGCGCCGAATGGGCAATCGAGTAAAGCCGCGAGCTTATCAGGCCGCCACGACCAATGGCTACCGGCATGAGAGCAGGAATCTTCCGATAAGTTCAGGGATTAAAACGCATTTGGACGATGGCTGGATGAAGCTTCTGTCATTCACGGACGACAAGGCTCGTCGGCTCCTGACTCAGTATCTGGCGTAATGGCCACTTGCCCAGCCAGCGCCGCTCAGGCATAACAGCGCAACAATTCGACAAGGATGTTCAACTTGCGCCTCTTCTCCCGCATTCTCGCTCTGCTGATCGTGCTGGCGGTAATCGTCCTCGCAGTGATCGTCTATTACGTCGCCAATCCGAAATTGCCCTTCTACACCCCGCCGCAACAGGTACGTTACCTGGATCAATGGAGCGAAGAGCAACGGCAGACCTACTACTTCACGCCCCAAGGTACGCAAGTCAAAGGCCTGCGTTACGAGTGGTTCCAGGCATTGGAATTGCCCTTCTCCGAGCAGCGCTTCGCCTCCCCTGAATATCTCGCCCGTTTCGGCTTCCTGGTCGACCCGCGGCAGAAAGCGAGCGCGAACAACCCCGGCAACCTCCCCGTCGGTTTTGCCCGGCACCAGAATCCCGGCAATGTCTCGGAGCATTATCTGGACATCACCTGCGCCGCTTGCCACACCGGCGAGTTGCGCTTCAAAGGCCAGGCCGTGCGCATTGATGGCGGCACCGCACAGCACGTGTTGCCTTCCAGCGTTCCTACATTGCGCGGTGGCAGTTTCGGACAGGCCCTGGTCGCCAGTCTCGCCTCGACTTACTACAACCCATGGAAGTTTGAGCGCTTCGCCCGTCAGGTACTCGGAGATGATTACGAAGCGCGCCGCGAACAATTGCGCAAGGAGTTCAAGACCTCGCTGAACACCTTCGTCAAAGTAGCCTGGAACGACACCCATCGCGGCCTCTATCCGACCGAAGAAGGCCCGGGCCGCACCGACGCGTTCGGCCGAATAGCCAACGCCACGTTCGGTGATGCGATTTCCCCTGCCAACTACCGAGTGGCCGATGCCCCGGTGGACTACCCGCAGCTATGGGACATGTGGACGTTCGATTGGGTGCAATGGAACGGCTCTGCCCAGCAGCCGATGGCGCGTAATATCGGCGAGGCGCTCGGCGTCGGTGCCACGCTGAATTTCTTCGACGCCAACGGTCAGCCGCTGCAAGGCGCTGCGCGCTATCCCTCCAGCGTGCGCGTGCGCGATCTGCACGCCATCGAAGAAACCTTGCAGCAGCTGAAGCCGCCGACCTGGCCGGAAGATCTGTTCGGTGCGATCGACAAGCCGCTGGCCGCCAGAGGCCGCGCGCTGTTCGCGGAAAACTGCGCCGGCTGCCATGTCCCGCGCCAATCGCAGGAAGGCGAACGCTGGGTGCAGCACTTGCACATGATTCCCGTGGAGGTGATCGGCACCGATCCGAATGCGGCCAACAACATTGCCAGTCACCGTTTCGACCTGAGCGCACTGCAATGGGATGTCAATGAGCTGGAAAAGATGGACGTCAAACTGCACCCCGAACCCAAGGAGCCGCTTGATCTGAGCCAAATGTCGGTGGCCAAGGGCCTGGCTTACGTCACCGCGTTCGTGGAAAACCGTGCCTATCGCGACGCGCAGATCACGCCGGAAGAAAAACCGCGCATGGATGGTTTCGGCCTGCCGATCGGCGTGCGCGAGAAAGTGGCTTACAAGGCCCGACCGCTGGCTGGCGTGTGGGCGACTGCGCCGTTTCTGCACAACGGTTCGGTGCCGAGCATCTATCAGTTGCTGTCACCGCAGGATGAGCGCGCCACTACTTTCTATAAAGGCACGCTCGAATACGATCCGCGCCACCTCGGCTATCGCACCGAGCCTTTCACCAACGGTTTTCTGTTCGACACGCGCATCAGCGGCAACCGCAACAGCGGCCACGAATTCCGCGCCGGCGCTCGCGGCAACGGGGTGATCGGCCGACTCTTGCAACCCGAGGAGCGCTGGGCGCTGCTCGAATACCTGAAAGTATTGGGCGGTCCACTGGAGGCGCAGTTGCCATGATCATGCCGACATTCAAAAAAGAACTGCCGCCACTCGCGCGTTTCTGGCTGTGGTTGGGGCGTTTGCTTGGCAAGACGCTGCTGATCCTGCTGGTCATCGCAATGCTCGGCTGGGCCATCGCCGCCGCGTGGTTCGCTTGGCAGCATCGTGGGCCGGTGTCGGCGCAGGAACAGATTCCAGCAGGCGAAGCGGCGATGACCCAGGACGTCATCCAAACCGCAGTGCGCATCGTCGACCAGCACCGCGAACCCACGCGTTATCTGCGCGATGCTCACGCCAAGGCGCATGGCTGCGTGAAGGCGCAAGTGCAGGTGTTACCGGAACTGGCGCAATCGCTGCGACAGGGTGTGTTCAGCGAGCCGGGCAAGACCTGGCAGGCGCTGATCCGGTTGTCCAACGGCAATGCCTATCCGCAATTCGACAGCATTCGCGACGCGCGAGGGATGGCAATCAAGCTGTTCGAGGTTCCTGGCAAGCAACTGCTCGGCAATCGCCAGGAGCAGCATGAACAGGATTTCGTGATGTTCAGCCATCCGAATTTCTTTGTCAGCAATGTCGCCGAGTACCGTCAGAATGTGGCGGCGCAGGCTGACGGCAAGAAGGTCATGGCGTTTTTTCCGACATGGGATCCGCGCACCTGGCAGGTCCGCCATCTGTTTATCGCCTTGGCCACTCTGTCACCGCCGCCGGACAGTCCGACCGAGACTACATATTTCTCGGTATCGCCCTACAAGTTCGGTGAGGCCAATGCGAAATTCCGCGTCGTGCCGGATCCGGAGCGTTGCCCGGCGTATACGCTGCCCAAACAGAATCACGACTTGCCGAATTTCCTGCGCAGTGCACTGAATCAACAGTTGTCGACGGATCGGGTGCCGGCGTGCTTCGCCTTGCAGATCCAGCGCCAGGACGCGAACAAATACATGCCGATCGAGGACACGAGCATTGAGTGGCGTGAGCAGGATGCACCGTTTGAAACCGTGGCGCGGATCACCCTGCCCGCGCAGGACTTCGACACGCCGGCGCTGAATCTGCAATGCGACAACCTGTCGTTCAACCCGTGGTTCGGCATCGAGGCGCATCGGCCGATTGGCGGGATCAATCGCTTGCGCAAGGCAGTGTACGAGGCGGTGAGCGATTATCGGCATGCCCGCAATGCGGTGCAGTAGCGCGGCGATTTTATAAATCGCAGACAGCAAAAAGCCCGCACAAGGCGGGCTTTTTGTGGTGTCTGGCGTTCAGTTCCAGATACCGAATATGGCGCAGCGGACGGGACTCGAACCCGCGACCCCCGGCGTGACAGGCCGGTATTCTAACCGACTGAACTACCGCTGCGCGAAACGCTTGAAACGAATGGTGGGTGATGACGGGATCGAACCGCCGACATTCTGCTTGTAAGGCAGACGCTCTCCCAGCTGAGCTAATCACCCTTCGCTTCGTTACGGGGCGCATTATGCCACAGGTTTTCGTAAAGTGTTGATTTAATTGAATATTTTTCAAAAAAATCTGAAAACCGGTGAAACGATACATCCCGCGGGTACAACCTTGAGACAGAAAAAAACCCGCTTCAGCGGGTTTTTCCGTGGCGACCTGGCGTTCAGTGGTCCAGGTTACCGAATATGGCGCAGCGGACGGGACTCGAACCCGCGACCCCCGGCGTGACAGGCCGGTATTCTAACCGACTGAACTACCGCTGCGCTAAACACTTGAAACGAATGGTGGGTGATGACGGGATCGAACCGCCGACATTCTGCTTGTAAGGCAGACGCTCTCCCAGCTGAGCTAATCACCCTTCGCTTCGGTGTGGCGCGCATTCTACGGAGCACCCCCACCTCTGGCAAGCACTTTTTTAAATAATTTTCCGAGGCCTTCCAAAGGCTTAGAGAAGGGTTGGCCTATGCCCCGGCGAAGACAATAATGCCCCCCTTTGTATAAAGGAGTGACTCGCCCCATGTGGTTCAAGAACCTGCTGATCTATCGCCTGACCCAAGACCTGCCTGTCGACGCCGAGGCGCTGGAAACTGCACTGGCGACCAAACTGGCGCGGCCGTGTGCAAGCCAGGAGCTGACCACTTACGGTTTCGTTGCGCCGTTCGGCAAGGGCGAAGATGCGCCGCTGGTACACGTCAGCGGCGATTTCCTGCTGATCTCTGCGCGCAAGGAAGAACGTATTCTGCCGGGCAGCGTTGTGCGTGACGCGGTCAAGGAAAAGGTCGAAGAGATCGAGGCCGAGCAGATGCGCAAGGTCTATAAGAAGGAACGCGACCAGATCAAGGATGAAATCGTCCAGGCGTTTCTGCCGCGCGCGTTCATTCGTCGTTCGTCGACCTTCGCCGCGATCGCGCCGAAACAGGGCCTGATCCTGGTCAACTCGGCCAGCCCGAAACGTGCTGAAGACCTGCTGTCGACCCTGCGCGAAGTGATCGGCACCCTGCCCGTGCGTCCGCTCACCGTGAAAATGGCACCGACTGCGGTGATGACCGAGTGGGTCACCACGCAGAAAGCCGCCGACGATTTCTATGTGCTGGACGAGTGCGAACTGCGCGACACCCACGAAGACGGCGGCATCGTCCGTTGCAAGCGTCAGGACCTGACCAGCGAAGAAATCCAGCTGCACCTGAGCACCGGCAAAGTCGTCACTCAGCTGTCGCTGGCCTGGCAGGACAAACTGTCGTTCATGCTCGACGACAAGATGACCGTCAAACGCCTGAAATTCGAGGATCTGTTGCAGGATCAGGCGGAACAGGACGGTGGCGACGAAGCCCTGGGCCAACTGGATGCCAGCTTCACCCTGATGATGCTGACCTTCGGCGACTTCCTGCCGGCACTGGTTGAAGCGTTGGGTGGGGAAGAGATGCCGCAGGGGATCTGACTCTGACGAGTATCTAACCTGTGGGAGCGAGCCTGCTCGCGAATGCGGTGTGCCAACAACATTAATGTGTCTGGCTCACCGCTTTCGCGAGCAGGCTCGCTCCCACAATGTTTTGTGGTGTAACCAAAAATAAGGATCAAGCCATGCGCGCACTGGCTGCACTCAGCCGCTTTGTCGGCAATACCTTCGCTTACTGGGTTCTGATATTCGCCGTCGTGGCCTTTCTGCAACCGGCGTGGTTCATCGGCCTGAAAAGCGCGATCGTACCGCTGCTGGGTCTGGTGATGTTCGGCATGGGTCTGACCCTCAAACTCGACGACTTCGCTGCCGTCGCTCGCCATCCGTGGCGGGTGGCGCTGGGCGTGGTTGCGCATTTCGTGATCATGCCCGGTGTGGCGTGGTTGCTCTGCCAGGTGTTTCACCTGCCTCCGGAAATCGCCGTCGGGGTGATTCTGGTCGGTTGCTGCCCGAGCGGCACCTCGTCAAACGTGATGACCTGGCTGGCACGCGGTGATCTGGCGCTTTCCGTGGCCATTGCTGCCGTCACCACCCTCCTCGCCCCGCTGCTGACCCCGGCACTGATCTGGCTGCTGGCCTCGGCGTGGTTGCCGGTATCGTTCATGGAGCTGTTCTGGTCGATCCTGCAAGTGGTGCTGCTGCCGATCGTTCTCGGCGTGGTCGCGCAGCGTCTGCTCGGCGACAAGGTGCGGCATGCGGTGGATGTGTTGCCGCTGGTGTCGGTGGTCAGCATCGTGATTATCGTCACCGCCGTGGTGGCGGCCAGTCAGGCGAAAATCGCCGAGTCCGGCCTGCTGATCATGGCCGTGGTCATGCTGCACAACAGCTTCGGTTATCTGCTCGGCTACTTCACCGGGCGCCTGTTCGGCCTGCCGCTGGCTCAGCGCAAGTCGCTGGCACTGGAAGTCGGCATGCAGAATTCTGGCTTGGGCGCCGCGTTGGCCAGTGCGCACTTCTCGCCACTGGCGGCGGTGCCGAGCGCGCTGTTCAGCGTCTGGCACAATATTTCCGGAGCACTGCTGTCGACGTACTTCCGGCGCATGAGCGAAAAAGAAGACCGCGACAACCTCGCACAGCGGGCTGCCGATTGAGGCTGAAAACTTGATCCTCGGGTTAATGCTCGTCAGTATATTGCGCAACGCGGGGACGACCCTGCGGCTCGCTCGAGTCATTAATCTGGGGACGACCCCGTCACTCGATGGAGGTCCTGCATGTCCTGGATCATTCTGTTTTGCGCCGGCCTGTTCGAAGTCGGCTGGGCCGTCGGCCTGAAATACACCGACGGCTTCACCCGCCCGCTCCCCACTGCCCTCACCGTTGCCGCCATGGCCATCAGCCTTGGTTTGCTCGGTCTGGCGATGAAGGAATTGCCGCTGGGTACGGCGTATGCGATCTGGACCGGTGTCGGTGCCGTGGGTACGGTGATCGCCGGGATCATTCTGTTTGGTGAATCGATGGCGTTGATTCGGCTGGTCAGTGTGGCGTTGATCGTCACGGGTTTGATTGGCCTTAAAGTCAGCGCTTAAGCCGATACCGTCTTCGCGAGCAGGCTCGCTCCCACGTTCAACCGCGTTCCGTCATTGGAACAGGGTCAACTGTGGGAGCGAGCCTGCTCGCGAAGGGGCCTTTTGATACACCGACTATCTAACAGATCCGCGCAACTCCCCCACCAACACCTGCAACTTCGCCGGCTCCGTCCCTTCGGTAATCGCCGGCCCTGCCACCAGCGTCACCCGCGACCACAAGCGATGGAACAAACCCTTGTTCGGATCGCGACTGAAGAAACTCCCCCACAATCCTTGCAGCGCCAGCGGAATCACCGGTACTGGGGTCTCTTCGAGAATCCGCGTCACGCCGCCACGAAACTCGTTGATCTCGCCATCGGCGGTCAATTTGCCTTCCGGGAAAATGCACACCAGTTCGCCGTCCTTCAGATACTGAGCGATGCGAGTGAAGGCTTTTTCGTAGATCTGGATATCTTCCTGGCGTCCGGCAATCGGAATAGCGCCCGCCGTGCGGAAAATAAAGTTCAACACCGGCAAGTTGTAGATCTTGTAGTACATGACAAAGCGAATCGGCCTACGCACGGCACCGCCGATGAGCAAGGCGTCAACGAACGACACGTGGTTGCACACCAGCAGCGCCGCGCCCTCGTCCGGGATCGCTTCAAGGTTGCGGTGCTCGACGCGGTACATGGAATGGCTGAGCAGCCAGATCATGAAGCGCATGCTGAATTCCGGAACGATCTTGAAGATGTAGGCGTTCACGCCGATGTTCAGCAGCGACACCACCAGGAACAGTTGCGGGATCGACAGCTTGGCGACGCTCAACAAGACGATCGAAACAATCGCCGACACCACCATAAACAGCGCGTTGAGAATGTTGTTGGCGGCAATCACCCGCGCCCGTTCGTTTTCAGCCGTGCGCGACTGGATCAGCGCGTACAGCGGCACAATATAGAAGCCGCCGAAAATGCCCAGGCCAAGGATGTCGATCAACACCGCCCAGGTGTGCACGAAGCCCAGCACGGCAATCCAGCTATGGCCGGTGACGCTGTCCGGGATCCCACCGGAATGCCACCACAGCAACAGGCCGAACACGGTCAGGCCAAACGAGCCAAAGGGCACCAGTCCGATCTCGACTTTGCGCCCCGAGAGCTTCTCGCAGAGCATCGAACCCAGCGCGATGCCCACCGAAAACACCGTCAAAATCAGCGTGACCACGGTTTCGTCACCGTGCATCCATTCCTTGGCGTAGGCCGGGATCTGCGTCAGGTAAATCGCCCCGACAAACCAGAACCACGAGTTGCCGACAATCGAGCGCGACACCGCAGGTGTCTGGCCCAGACCGAGTTTCAGCGTCGCCCAGGACTGGCTGAAGATATTCCAGTTCAGGCGCATTTCCGGCGACGAGGCCGCCGCGCGCGGAATGCTGCGGCTGGCCAGATAACCCAGCACGGCAATGCCGACGATCGCTGCGGAGACTACCGGCGCGTAGTGCTCGGACGACATCATGATCCCGGCGCCGATGGTGCCGGCGAGAATCGCCAGAAACGTGCCCATTTCCACCAGACCGTTGCCGCCGACCAATTCATCGTCGCGCAAGGCCTGCGGCAGGATCGAATACTTCACCGGGCCGAACAACGCCGAGTGAGTGCCCATGGCGAACAGTGCCACCAGCATCAGCGACAGATGATCGAAGAGGAAGCCGATCGATCCTACGGCCATGATGGCGATTTCCGCGAGTTTGATCAGACGGATCAGCGCGTCCTTGGCGAATTTTTCCCCGAACTGCCCGGCCAGCGCCGAGAACAGGAAAAACGGCAGGATAAACAGCAGCGCGCAGAGGTTGACCCAGATCGAGCGATCGCCCTCGATGGTCAGCCGATAGAGGATGGCGAGGATCAACGACTGCTTGAACACGTTGTCGTTGAACGCGCCGAGCGACTGGGTAATAAAGAAGGGCAAAAAGCGCCGGGTGCGCAACAGGTTGAACTGTGAGGGGTGACTCATCTTCCGTGTTTCCTGATGTTAGGTAGTGAGGCCTGGGTGCTTGTTATTGGAATCCCGCACCACGATCCAGGCCACACCTTACCTAAACTTTTCGGATTATTTCTTCAAACCTGCAATACACGGCGAGACAAACAGCTCGCCTCGCCACGCGCCCTGCACGGTGCGCTTGCCGACGATCAGCCACATTGCCGCCAACAAAATCACCAGCGCCGTACCGAACACACTGAAAAATGTCAGGTTGAGGATACTTGCCAGTTTCAGCGTCGCCAGCGAATACACGCCCAATGGAAAGGTGAAGCCCCACCAGCCGAGGTTGAACGGAATGCCGTCACGCAGATAACGCACGGTGATCAGCAGCGCCATCAACATCCACCACAGACCAAAACCCCACAGCGTGATCCCAGCGACCAGACCCAGGCCTGAAGCAATTTCACCGACGCCGGGCAGACCATTCGCGGCAAAAATCGCTGGTGCCTCACCGCCCAACAGCAACATGCCCAGCGCACCGGTGCCGATCGGCCCCAGCGCCAGCCAGCTCGACGCGGCCATGTTTTCGTGGGGCAGTTTGTGCAAGGCCATGCGCAGCAACAAAATGGTGAGAATGCTGAACGCCACTGGCAGCGAGAATGCCCAGAGCACATAGCTGGTGGTCAGTGCGACGAGTTGTCCATGGGCGTCGGGCAGATGCGGCGCGAGCAGGCCACCGCTGGCCGCTGCCACTTCCGCTGCCACCACCGGCAGCAACCAGACCGCGGTCATCTGATCGATGCTGTGTTCCTGACGGGTAAACATCATGTACGGAATCAACACACCGCAAGCTAGCGACATCGCTACATCGATCCACCACAGCACTTCAACGAGCTGAATGACACCGTCGCCCCAGCGCGGCAGCCCGAACAACAGAAAGCCGTTGATGATCGTCGCCAGGCCCATGGGAATGGTGCCGAAGAACATCGACACGGTGGAATGACCGAAAATCCGCCGCGCCTCGTCAAAGAACAAAATCCAGCGCGCGGCGTAGGCAGCGGTAAACAGGCTGAACAACAGAATGTTGAACAGCCACAGCCCCTCGGCCACGGCGCGCAATCCGGGAATGGCCAGCGGCAACTGAGCAAGTGCCAATGCCAGCACACCGGTGCCCATGGTTGCGGCGAACCAGTTCGGCGTGAATTGACGAATCACTTCACGAGGATGTTGAAGCTGACTGAAAGGTTTGTAGCCGGGGGTGACACTGTTGGGGCAAATCATCATGAACTCCTGTCCTCTGGTGAGGTTGAGTCCATGGTAGATCCGAATCGAATATCGATATAACGGGTAATATCTCTAACTGTTATCTATTTTGCAGATAAGCGTCCACACGCGCTAAGGAGCGCTGCAAACTCTGCCCGTCTGCGGACGCAGACTGAGCACCAGCGCAGCAACGGCCAGCACGATCAACACAACGCCGTAACCGTCGGTGGTCGCCAGCAGTCCAAAGTTGCGCGCCAGATACCCGGCCAGCAACGCCGGCAAACAGAACGCCAGATAACTGAGCACGTAGTACGCCGACATCAACCCGGCTCGTTCATGCGGCAAAGCCAGCGGTACCAGGCTGCGCACCGCTCCGAGAAAGCCCGAACCAAAGCCGCAACCGGCGACCAGGGTGCCAAAGAAAAACAACGACAGACTGGCGCCATGCACGCCGAGCAGAATCAGGACCAGCCCGACCGGCAGCAGGCTCGCGCCCAGCCGCAGCGCCTGAGCGGCCGGACGATTGCGCATCATGAAAATCATCAACGCACCGGTCACGGTGAGCGCCGCGACCGTAGCGCCGCCGATCAGATTGGAGGTAGAGCCAGTGGCCGTGCGCACCAATGACGGCGCCAGCGAGGCGTAGAAACCACCGAGCGCCCAGGTTGCGGTGTTCAATGGCAGCACGCGCCACAACGTTGAACGCGCTTGCACCGGCACGTGCAGGGTCGGCCGCAACGACGCCAGCGCCCCACCTTGCCGCGAGACACTTTCCGGCAGACGCCAGACATAGATGCCTTGCAACACGAACAACGCCAACAGCAACCAATAGGTCAGTTGCAACGGCGCGGGTGCAAATTCTGCCAGCAAGCCACAGCCCAAACCGCCCAGAGCCATACCCAGTAACGGCGCGACGCTGTTAACCAGCGGCCCCTGCTGCCGGTCGGTGTCGAGCAGCGTTGCGCTCAAAACGGCAGTGGCCATGCCAGTGGCAAAACCCTGCAACACCCGTGCGCTGATCAACCAAGCCACGCTATCGGCATGGATGAACAGCAACATGGCCAGCGCATTGAGCAACACGGCGGTAAAGATCACCGGTTTGCGGCCCAAATGGTCGGAAAGCGAACCGACCGTCAGCAACGCTGCCAACAGACTGAAAGCGTAAACGGCGAAGATCAGCGTCAATATCGCTGCCGAGAAACGCAGTTGATCCTGATACAAGTGATACAACGGCGTCGGCGCGGTGGAAGCGGCGAGAAAACTGAGTAAGGTGATCGCCAGAAACCACAAGCTGGACCGGTGGGAAGCGAAATTATTCAAGGGGCTGGTCATGGGCACACTCCGCAAAAGCTAATTTTTTGCTTTTGCGCAGTGTGCTACCGCCCAGCGCTTAAAGCAAATTCTTTGTGTTAAGGTCTGCCGCATGGCTATTAAAGAAGGTTTACGCCCCGGTGGCCGCAGTGCCCGGGTGCAGGAGTCGATTCATTCGGCGGTCAATGCGCTGCTGCAAGAGCAGGAACGTTCCACCGTGACCGTCCCGCAAATCGCCGCCCGCGCGGGGGTTACGCCGTCGACGATCTACCGCCGCTGGGGTGATCTGGCAGCATTGCTGGCGGACGTCGCCCTCGCCCGCATGCGCCCGGACAGCGAGCCGGCGGACACTGGCAGCCTGCGCGGCGATATCCGCGCCTGGGCCGAGCAATATTTCGACGAGATGAGTTCAGAGGTCGGGCGCAACATGATGCGCGACGTGCAAGCGAGCGCGACGCCGGGCTATTGCGTGGCGATCATTGGTGCGCAGTTGCAGACCATTGTCGATCGCTATTCGGATGAAAAGACACCGAGTGTCGACCGCTTGATCAATCTGGTGGTGGCGCCGGTGGTGTTCCGGATTCTGTTTTCGGCCACGGCGCTGGAGGTGGATGAGTTGCATCGGTTGATCGATATTGCGCTGCATCTGGACTGACGCGCTCGCTTCCACAAGGAAATGCATTCCAATTGTGGGAGCGAGCCTGCTCGCGAAGAGGCCCGCCCGGTCACCACAAAAACCACCCGGTACCCCGCCTGCGACACCCCGCCACGCCACGACCTTGGTCGACACTGACTAACCGCCGCGCCCGTGCGAGACTGTCCGCCCGGGCAGGAGTGCCGGGGAGTCTTTTTGTCGGGAGTGCTGCATGTCGTTGTCCACCGGGCTGATCGCCGTCGTTGCCCTGGCCTATATGGCCATCATGTTCGCTATCGCCTTCTACGGCGACCGTCGCAGCACGCCGTTGCCGCCACGGGTGCGCGCCTGGGTGTACAGCCTGTCGCTGGCGGTTTACTGCACCAGTTGGACGTTCTTCGGCGCGGTCGGTCAGGCGGCGGAACAATTGTGGTCATTCCTGCCGATCTACCTCGGGCCGATCCTGCTGCTGGTCGGCGCGCCGTGGGTCCTGCAGAAAATGGTGATGATCAGCAAACAGGAGAACATCACCTCCATCGCCGACTTCATCGCCGCGCGCTACGGCAAATCGCAATCGCTGGCGGTGGTGGTGGCGCTGATCTGTCTGGTCGGCGTGTTGCCCTATATTGCCCTGCAACTCAAAGGCATCGTCCTCGGCGTGAACCTGTTGATCGGCGCCGGCGCCGATGCCATGGGCACCCGCGCTCAAGACACGGCGCTGATCGTGTCGCTGGTGCTAGCCCTGTTCACCATCGTTTTCGGTACGCGCAACCTCGACG
Organism: Pseudomonas iranensis; assembly: GCF_014268585.2. Taxonomy (NCBI): domain Bacteria; kingdom Pseudomonadati; phylum Pseudomonadota; class Gammaproteobacteria; order Pseudomonadales; family Pseudomonadaceae; genus Pseudomonas; species Pseudomonas iranensis. The sequence goes on along the minus strand of NZ_CP077092.1, from coordinate 2,019,228 downwards.
CCACCGAACACCACCGTGGCATGGTGCTGGCGATTGCCTTTGAATCGCTGGTCAAGCTGTTCGCCTTTCTCGCCGTCGGCGCCTTCGTCACGTACGGCCTGTATGACGGTTTCGACGACCTGTTCAATCAGGCGATGCTCGCCCCGCGCCTTGAGGCGTATTGGAAGGAAACCATCAACTGGCCATCGATGGTGGTGCAGACCGGCGTGGCGATGATGGCGATCATCTGCCTGCCGCGGCAATTTCACGTGACCGTGGTGGAGAACATCGACCCGCAGGATCTGCGACTGGCGAAATGGGTGTTCCCCGCCTATCTGGCTTTGGCCGCATTGTTTGTAGTACCGATCGCCCTTGCCGGTCAGATGATGCTGCCCAGTGATGTGCTGCCCGACTCGTTCGTGATCAGCCTGCCGCTGGCCCAGGCCCATCCGGCGCTGGCGATGCTGGCGTTTATCGGCGGCGCATCGGCAGCGACCGGCATGGTGATTGTCGCCAGCGTCGCGCTGTCGACCATGGTTTCCAACGACATGCTGTTGCCGTGGCTGTTGCGCCGCAACAACGCCGAGCGCCCGTTCGAGGTGTTCCGCCAGTGGATGCTCTCGGTGCGCCGCGTGAGCATCGTGGTGATTCTGCTGCTGGCCTATGTCAGTTATCGCTTGCTTGGCTCGACCGCGAGCCTGGCGACCATCGGCCAGATCGCCTTCGCGGCGGTGACGCAACTGGCGCCAGCCATGCTCGGCGCGCTGTACTGGAAACAGGCCAACCGCCGGGGCGTGTTCGCCGGCCTCGCCACCGGCACGTTCCTGTGGTTTTACACGCTGGTGCTGCCGATTGCCGCGCACAGTCTCGGCTGGTCGCTGGCGAGTTTCCCCGGGTTGGCGTGGCTGCACAGCAATCCACTGAACCTGCCGATCACGCCGCTGACCCAAGGCGTGGTGTTGTCGCTGGCGGGTAACTTCACCCTGTTCGCCTGGGTCTCGGTGCTCTCGCGCACGCGGGTTTCCGAGCACTGGCAGGCCGGGCGTTTCATCGGCCAGGAAATCAGCGCGCGACCTAATGCTCGCTCGATGCTGGCGGTGCAGATCGACGATCTGCTGCAACTGGCGGCACGTTTCGTCGGCGAAGAACGCGCGCGGCAGAGCTTCATTCGCTTCGCCTACCGTCAGGGCAAGGGCTTCAACCCCAACCAGAACGCCGACAGCGAATGGATTGCCCACACCGAACGCTTGCTCGCCGGTGTCCTCGGCGCTTCTTCGACGCGCGCCGTAGTAAAGGCCGCCATCGAAGGTCGGGAAATGCAGTTGGAGGACGTAGTCCGAATCGCTGACGAAGCCTCGGAAGTGCTGCAGTTCAACCGCGCGCTGCTGCAAGGCGCGATCGAGAACATCACCCAGGGCATCAGCGTGGTCGACCAGTCGCTGAAACTGGTGGCGTGGAACCGGCGTTATCTGGAGCTGTTCAACTACCCCGACGGCCTGATCAGCGTCGGCCGGCCGATTGCCGACATCATTCGCTACAACGCCGAACGCGGCTTGTGCGGCCCCGGCGAAGCAGAAGTGCACGTCGCGCGACGCTTGCACTGGATGCGTCAGGGCCGCGCGCATACTTCCGAACGGTTGTTCCCCAACGGCCGGGTGATCGAGCTGATCGGCAACCCGATGCCCGGCGGCGGATTTGTCATGAGCTTCACCGACATTACCGCGTTCCGCGAAGCCGAACAGGCGCTGACCGAGGCTAACGAAGGGCTGGAACAACGGGTCAGCGAACGCACCCAGGAACTGTCGCAACTCAACGTCGCGCTCACCGAAGCCAAGGGCAATGCCGAGGCGGCCAACCAGTCGAAAACCCGCTTCCTCGCCGCCGTCAGCCACGACTTGATGCAACCGCTGAACGCCGCGCGACTGTTCTCCGCCGCCCTCTCCCACCAGAATGAAGGCTTGAGCGCAGAGGCGCAGCAGCTGGTGCAACACCTCGACAGCTCGCTGCGTTCGGCGGAAGACCTGATCAGCGATCTGCTGGACATCTCGCGCCTGGAAAACGGCAAGATCAACCCGGATCGCAAAGCCTTCGCTGTCAACGAACTGTTCGACACCCTCGGCGCAGAATTCAAGGCGCTGGCCCAAGAGCAAAAGCTCACGTTCCGGGTGCGCGGCAGTCAATTGCGCATCGACAGCGACATCAAACTGCTGCGGCGGATTCTGCAAAACTTCCTCACCAACGCGTTCCGATACGCCAAAGGCCCGGTGCTGCTGGGCGTGCGTCGGCGCGGTGGCGAACTGTGCCTGGAAGTCTGGGATCGCGGCCCGGGCATTCCGGAAGACAAGCAGCAAGTGATTTTCGAAGAATTCAAACGCCTCGACAGCCACCAGACCCGCGCCGAAAAAGGCCTGGGCCTGGGTCTGGCGATCGCCGATGGCTTGTGCCGCGTGCTCGGGCATACCCTGCGCGTTCGCTCCTGGCCGGGGCGCGGCAGTGTGTTCAGCGTGACAGTGCCGATCGCCCGCACGCAAACGCCTCCAGTTAGCGCCACGGTGGAACTGAACGGAAAACTGCTCAGCGGCGCGCAGGTACTGTGCATCGATAACGAAGACAGCATCCTGATCGGCATGAACAGCCTGTTGAGCCGCTGGGGCTGCCAAGTGTGGACGGCGCGCAATCGCGAAGAATGCGCAGCGATATTGAATGAAGGCGTGCGGCCGCAACTGGCGCTGGTCGATTATCACCTCGACCACGGCGACACCGGCACAGAGCTGATGGCCTGGTTGCGCACACGCCTGGGTGAACCCGTGCCAGGCGTGGTCATCAGCGCGGATGGACGCCCGGAGACCGTGGCGCAAGTGCATGCGGCGGGCCTGGATTACCTGGCCAAACCGGTGAAGCCGGCGGCATTGCGGGCACTGCTGAGTCGGTATTTGCCGTTGTAGAGAGTGATCTTGCAGACGCCTTCGCGAGCAGGCTCGCTCCCACAGAAAGCAAAAAGCAAGGCAGCGCAGCTGCCCGCGGCGAAGCCGCCCCACTCAACAATGAGCGTTAGCTCGAGTGCTTTTGATCTTGCTTTTGATCCACCGGCGACGTCGGAAGGCTGAGTGGAGGGATTGATCCGGGCGTGGGAGCGCAGCGACCGTACGACGCAGTCGTACACAGCGGAAGGAGGTGCAGCGAAGCAAACCGTAGCCGCTGCGCCCGGATCGATCCCGGAGCGAAGGGACCCGAGCTTGCGAGGGCCGAACGTAGGAGCAAGCGTTTTTTTGCTTACTTTTTTTAGGCGTTTGTAAAAAAAGTGAGTCGCCGTAAGGGCGAAACCGCCAGCCGCCATCACCGCAGCAACGGATATGCCCCCAATCAGCCAAACAAAGCCTTTATTCAGGCAACTCAACCAACCCATCAACATCCGTCATCGCCCGCTCCAGCAAATCCGCCGGCAAGCTCTTGCTCGCCCGCGCACCGAGCAGCTTCAACTGCTCACTGCGGCTGACCAGATTACCGCGCCCCTCTGTCAGCTTGTTACGCGCCGAGCTGTAAGCCTTGTCCAGTTGCTGCAGACGATTGCCCACTTCGTCCAGATCCTGAATAAACAACACGAACTTGTCGTACAGCCAGCCCGCGCGCTCGGCGATTTCCCGGGCGTTCTGGCTCTGCCGTTCCTGCTTCCACAGACTGTCGATCACCCGCAACGTGGCCAGCAGCGTAGTCGGACTGACGATCACGATATTGCGGTCGAAAGCATCCTGAAACAGCGACGGCTCAGCCTGCAATGCCGCAGAAAACGCCGCTTCAATCGGTACGAACAGCAAAACGAAATCGAGGCTGTGCAAGCCTTCCAGACGCTTGTAATCCTTGCCGGCCAGACCTTTGACATGATTGCGCAGCGACAATACGTGCTGCTTGATCGCGATCTGCCCCAACGTGTCGTCATCAGCCGCAACATATTGTTGATAGGCCGTGAGGCTGACTTTCGAGTCGACCACCACCTGCTTGTCGCCGGGCAGATAAATGATCACATCGGGCTGGAAGCGCTCACCGTCCGGGCCTTTGAGATTGACCTGAGTCTGATACTCGCGGCCCTTCTCCAGACCCGCGTGCTCAAGAACGCGCTCGAGGATCAATTCGCCCCAATTGCCCTGGGTTTTCTGGCCCTTGAGCGCGCGAGTCAGATTGGTCGCTTCGTCGCTCAGGCGCAGGTTCAACGCCTGCAAACGCTCCAGCTCCTTGGCCAGCGAGAAGCGCTCGCGGGCTTCGGCCTGATAGCTTTCTTCAACGCGTTTTTCAAAAGACTGGATGCGCTCTTTCAACGGATCAAGCAACTGCCCGAGCCGCTGCTGGCTGGTTTCGGCAAAGCGCTGCTCACGCTCATCGAAGATCTTGCCGGCCAGCTCGGCGAATTGCGCGCGCAGTTCATCGCGTGAGCCTTGCAGGTCGTTGAGACGTTGTTGATGGCTTTCCTGTTGCTCGCGCAGTTCGGCACTCAGCGAGGCAGCGTGGGCGTCGAGGCGGCGTAACTCAGCATCCTTGTTGGCGCGTTCGAGGTTCCAGGCGTGGGAGGCGTCGCGGGCGTCGTCGCGCTCGATCTGCAGCAATTCAACTTCGCGGCGCAGCGCGGCGAGGTCTGCCTGTTTGGCGGCGTTGGCCTGGCCGAGGTCGGCGATCTCATCGCGACTCGCTTCAAGCTGCGCGGTGAGGCCGTCCTGGGCCAGTTGCGCCATCGCCAGGCGCTCTTCGAGCAAGGCCAGATCGGCCTGGGCGTTGCTGGCCCTGCGTTGCAGTTGCCAAGCCAGCGCCAACAGCGGCAACCCTGCCGCCGCAAGACCGAGCAATACGCTGGTCAAGTCCATAGCCATAGCGACTCCTGCCAATCGGATAAAGCCTGAAGGTTAACCAAGGTGTCAGGGCTTGGACAGCTCAGTCTTCGATCAGACCGAGTTCCTGCTGCGCGCGACGGTCACCGGCACGGGCGGCCTGACGCAGCAACTCCTGACCGATACGCCGGTCACGGGCATTGCCGCACTCCCGGCAAATCAATTGGCCGAGACGGCTCTGTGCAGCGACCACACCTTCACGGGCCGGTTGCTTGAGCAGACGGCCGGCCAGGTGCTTGGCGCTGGGACTGTCGCTCAGGCGCGGCGCATCGAGCAGCCATTCGGCCACACGCACGGAAAAACGCTTGGGAGCGGTAACAGAGGTCGGGTTGGAGGTAACAGAGTCTGATACTGAGCGAAACTTCATAAAGCACTGCGGGACAGATCGGAAGGCGCGCCACTTTACTCTCTTTTTCTTACAGGTAAAGTCGAAAAAAACCCGGCACGCCCGTGCTAGAGCAAGCGCTAGGGACAATCCACAGAAGCTGTGGATAAGTCAGTGGACAACCGCTCTACGATCCCCGCAAAGCCTTATGGAATGGGGCTCGCAGTCAAACTGACGATTTTTTCACCAACAAAAAAAGACGATATTTTTCATTGACTTAAACTTTTGATACAGGCAGCGACTGGAGTCAGGATCGATGTGACAGTTGCGTTACGCTCTGCGCAACTAATGTGCACAAGTACCTGTGAGCCGGTTATATGCGTGCGCTTTTTCGGGTCATTTTGCGTAGCTGCGAGCGACCGAGAGGCTCTGCGAAAAGCATGCACGCCGACGGACGGTGCGACACGACCTTTCCCTGTGATCCTTTTTTTGGTCAGGGGGTTTGCTTCGCCCGAACGGATCCGTTACTATCCGCGGCGTTAGTACCAAGCTGAAAGTCAATTCCGGTCGAACATCTCCCCACGGTCAACTTCCAACAGGAAGACACTGCCGAAAAAAGCGGGAACGACCCCTCGATGGTTTCCAGGTAAATCTTGCGACGACGCTGCCTTTGAACGAAAACAAAGGGCGTTGCGAAGAACACTTACTCTGACCGAACCAACCTGCAAATTGATCAGGATCTTCACCCCGGGCCCAGAACCTTTGCCCTCGCTGTGATGCCTGTCCTCCTAAGTACCTACCTGCCAGCCCAAGCGCGCACATTTATCAGCGCTTCAAACTGGCTGCTTTGTTCCAGTCGGGTTCTTCGTTCGATCAATGGTGATCAACGTTACTGGAACGTTTTAACGTTGCACGGTTCTTATCCGTGTCATTTGTAGGAACACCTAATAACTATGTCTACTCAAATCCAGACTCAGGATGCCATTCGCACCCTAACCAACGCTTTTGCTCCAATGAACTGCCTGATCATGGCCGCTCGCAAAGGCTGCTTCAGCTTCACCGTGGTCAATGAACACGGCATCGCTCGTCACAGCGAGCGTTTGTACCCCGATCAATACTCCAGCGCCGAACCGCTGCAGGCCGTGATCGAGCGTACCCGTCAGGCACTGGTTGCCTGAAAGCCGGACAGGCTGAAAAAGCAAAGCCCTGCTGAAAAGCGGGGCTTTTTATCGCCTGATATTTCACTTTTAGCGCTGCGCATCTAAGCATGTTCCGATCTAACGCCCGGGATGCGATGGCGGAAATATTTTAAAAACAGGCCTTTACACGCTGAATATGACACTACACTTCAACTCAAGCGGCTTGACCCGCTTGCGGCGAGCCTGAGTCGATCCACTGCTGCCAAGGCCCCTTCAGGACTCGCCCTCAACAACAAGAACCGAGGGTGTTATGGGTATCGCTGCCAGCGAACTGTGCCGCTATGTGATCCGTCCCACACTGATTTATCTGGGACGCCACTGCGCAACTGCCGAATCCCTGCTGCTGGGTATCGCCGCCAGCCAGTCCGCCCTCGGGTCTGCCCTGCATGACCGCCGTGGCCACGGCCTCTACCGGATTGCCGAGCATCGCCATCAGGCCCTCTGGGATGATTATCTGGCGCTCGATCCGGAGCGCGCCAGCCTGGTGCGCGGCCTGGCCAGTCAGCATGCGTTCCTCAGCGGCCCGCATCTGGAACTGACCGTCAACCTGCGTTACGCCACTGCCATCGCCTGGCTGCTGGTAGAAGAACAAAACCCCACCCTCCCCGCTCCGACCGACCTGCTCGGCATGGCGCGTATCTGGCGCCAGACCTTTCAACCGCAAGGTCGTCTGCGCGACTTCACCTATGCCTGGCAAACCTGTGTTTCACCGCTGAATCAGGTCGCTTGCTGACCGGGCGGTTTCACAAGTTCTTGCATCAGGCCGCCATTTTGGTCGGATTGTCCTACAAAACCGCTCTAACTCAAGGCATACAGGCTATAGCGCTGGGACGAAAATGTTGGTAATTTTCGCCCCGGTGATCACCAGGAGTTCTAATAATGAAAAAAGTCATGCTCAAAACCACCCTTAGCCTCGCCGTTACCCTTGCCTCCACACAAATCTTCGCGGCAGGTTTTGCCCTCAACGAACAAAGCATCAGTGGGATGGGGACTGGTTTTGCCGGGCGATCTTCTTCTGCCGACGACGCAAGCACTGTTTATGGCAACCCGGCCGGCATGGCGCGCATCAAGCGCGAACAAGTCACCGGCGGTGTCGCCGTCGTCGATGCACACACCGATATCAGCAACGCCAGCTCCAGCCCTAACGGCGGTAGCAACAAAGGCGACATGGTGCCCTTCACCGCTGTACCTATGGGCTTCTATGTAAAACCGATCGATGACCACTGGGCATTCGGTCTCGGTGTGTACGTACCGTTCGGTCTGATCACGGATTACGAAAACGGCTTCGCCGGTCGTTACTTCGGCAGCAAGTCCGAAGTACAAGTCATCACTTTCCAGCCAACCGTCAGCTACGCCTTCAACGACAAGGTGTCGATCGGTTTCGGCCCGACCATCAACCGCATCGACGGCTCGCTGGAATCCAACCTGTCGATCACCCAGGCACTGCCGGACGGCAAGGTCAAGATCAAGGGTGACGACACCGCGCTGGGCTACAACGTCGGCTTGCTGGTCCAGGCCACCGACACCACCCGTGTCGGCCTGACCTACCACTCCAAGGTCGACTACAAGCTCGAAGGCGACACCAAGGTCAACTACAACGCTCTGGCGCTGGTGGGCGTTGGCGCCAACCAGAAGTACGACGCTTCGCTGAAGATCACCACGCCGGAATCCGTTGACCTGTCGGTGACCCAGGCGATCAACGATCGCTGGAACGTCTACGCCGGTACCACCTGGACCCGCTGGAGCCAGCTGGACAAGATCACCGTGAAGAACTCCGGGGTGCAGCCTCTGCTGGCCGGTCAGTTCGGTACGATCAACGAAGACCAGAACTGGCATGACTCCTGGGCCTACGCCGTGGGTACCTCGTACCAGTTGAACAAGGAATGGGTTCTGCGCACCGGTCTGACCTTCGACCAGTCGCCAACCAATAACGAAGACCGCTCGCCACGCATCCCGACTGGCGACCGCACCATCTTCAGTATCGGTGCCGGCTGGAGCCCGACTGACGACCTGACCATCGACGTCGCGTACTCGTACCTGAAAGAAGAGTCGGTCAACATCCGCAACGAAAACGCGCGTGGCCAGACCTACGATGCCAAGTATGAAAACTCGGCAAACGGCTTCGGTGTCGGCGCGACTTACCGCTTCTGATGCACCGTGGCGAGGCTAACCCCTCGCCCACCAAAAAGCCCCGCTCTCTTTACAGAGGCGGGGCTTTTTCTTGCCTGCAACTTTTCACTGGAACGACAAAATCACCCTTGTGGGAGCGAGCCTGCTCGCGAAGGCGGTATGTTAGATGTTGATGTGCTAACTGACACATCGCTTCGCGAGCAGGCCCGCTCCCACAGAGAACAGCATTAATCAGGGCTTCAGCGGCTTGGAGGCAATGGCCTTTTCGATCGCCGCAATAAATTCCGGATCATCCGGTTTGGTCAAACTGGAAAAACTCGCCACCACCTTGCCCTGCCGGTCGACCACATACTTGTAGAAATTCCACTTCGGCGCATTGCTCTGCGCGGCCAGCACCTGGAACAGATGCGTGGCGTCGTCGCCGCGAACCTTCTGCGGCTCGGTCATGTTGAAGGTCACGCCATAGTTGGCGTAGCAGACCTTGGCGGTTTCGGCGCTGTCCTTGGACTCCTGCTTGAAGTCATTGGACGGCACGCCGAGCATCTCCAGCCCTTGCGCCTTGTAGCGCTTGTTCAGCGCCTCGAGGCCTTCGAACTGCGGGGCGAAACCGCAGAAGCTGGCGGTATTGACTACCACCAGCGGCTTGTCGGCGTACTGCTTGCACAGATCGATGGATTCCTTGGCGCGCAGCTTGGGCAGCGAGCCTTGCAGCAGCTCAGGACAATCGGCGGCCTGGGCCAGGCCAGTCAACGCCATCAGCAACGCGGGAACAGCACACCAGCGCATCAACATGTCGAATTTCCTTGGGCAGTCATCAGGCTTCGACGTTACTCGCCACGCTGGCATCTAGCAAATACTCATGCCCAACTGCATCAGCGCCAGACCGCCGCGCTGCCAGCCCCACCACACCAGCGCCAACAGCGCTGCCGCCAGTGCGACAACAACGACCCGCGTGCATATCCGGTTCATGCTGCGCTCGCAGCGGCTTGCAGGCGGGCCACCGGACGCTCGCGCACCGGCCAGTTCAGCGCCGCCGCGAGCAGGCTCAAGAGAACCGCCACTTGCCAGATCAAGTCATAACTCCCGGTTCGGTCGTACACCACCCCGCCCAGCCAACCGCCAAGGAACGAGCCGAGCTGATGGAACAGAAAGACGATGCCACCGAGCATGGACAAATTGCGCACGCCGAACAAGGTCGCCACCGTACCGTTGGTCAACGGCACCGTCGACAGCCACAGGAAGCCCATGGCCATGCCGAACAGATACGCCGTGGTGGTCGTCACCGGCAACCACAGGAACAGCACGATCACCACCGCGCGCAGCAGATACAACGCCGTCAGCAGGCGCGGTTTGGACATGCGTCCACCAAGCCAGCCAGCGGTGTACGTGCCGAAAATGTTGAACAGCCCGATCAATGCCAACACCGTCGTGCCGACTGTCGCCGGCAGATGCTGATCGACCAGATACGCCGGCAGGTGCACGCCAATGAACACCACCTGGAAACCGCAGACAAAAAAGCCGAACGCCAGCAGCCAGAAACCGGAGTGCGAGCAGGCCTCACGCAGCGCTTCGGAAAGAGTCTGTTCATGGCCAAGCACCGGCAGCGGCTTGTCCTTGAGCATGCTCACCAGCGGCACAATCATCGCCACCAACAGGCCCAGCACCAACAGCGCGGCCGACCAGCCGAGCCAGCCGATCAAACCGAGCGTGCCCGGCAACATGGCGAACTGGCCGAACGAACCGGCGGCGCTGGCGATACCCATGCCCATGCTGCGTTTCTCTGGCGGCACAGCACGACCCACAACACCAAGAATGACCGAAAACGAAGTGCCCGAAAGACCGATACCGATCAGCAGGCCGGCACTCAGTGACAGAGTCACTGCCGAATCAGACAGGCCCATGCACACCAGGCCCGCCGCGTAGAGGATCCCACCGACCAGCACCACTTTCGCCGCGCCGAAGCGGTCAGCCAGCGCGCCGGTGAACGGCTGCGCCAGGCCCCAGATCAGGTTTTGCAGGGCTATGGCGAAGGCAAACACTTCGCGACCCCAGCCGAACTGCGCGCTCATCGGCGACAGGAACAGACCGAACCCGTGGCGCACGCCCAATGACAACGCCAGGATCAGCGCACTCCCCAGCAACACCCAACCGCACGTACGCCACATCGATGTCATTGTTATTCTCCAGTCGCGGGTATATACCCGCTTGAGCGCGAAAAAACCGGCGTCAGGCCAGTTCGTCGAGCAATTTGAGCAAGGTTTCGCGCTTCTCGGCACCGAGACGGTCGATCAGCCGCTGTTGCGCCGCTTCCCACGCCGGCAATGCCGCTGCCAGCCGCTGCACGCCGGTTTCGGTGAGGCGCACGATACGGTTGCGCATGTCCTCGCCTTCGGCAAGCGCCACCAGACCTTCGCCCTCCAGCACACGCAAATTACGCCCGAGCGTGCTGCGATCCAGGCCCATGGCCTCTGCCAGTTCGGAAATGCTCGGTTGCTCCAGCCGCTGCAGATTGCACAGCAGAGAATACTGGGCAACGTTGATCCCGAAGCCGTCGAGAGCGCCGTCGTAATGCCTGCTGACGCCACGCGCGGCGCGACGCAGGTTGGTGCACAAACACTGAGAAGGAAGCATGATGCGTGTATATACCCGCGAGTGTGTTAAATCAAGTTACAGATGAGTTTACTCTGAACATCATTGTCGCCGGTGAGGCCGCCATCGCGAGCAGGCTCGCTCCCACAGGGGATTGCATTCGAAGGTGGGAGCAAGCCTGCTCGCGAAGGGGCCGGCATCATCTACGCAAATCCTTCAGACCAAAGCGAGCCCCACCAACACCCCCATCTCCAGCAATTCCAGCAGCGCCCCCGCCGTGTCCCCGGTAGTCCCACCCAACCGCCGCATCATCAAACGCCGCAGCCAGACAAACCCGACCAGCGAAATCAGCACCGCGCCGATACCCGCGACGAACACGCAGCCCAGCGCACTCAACCCCAGCACCCACCACCCCGCTCTACGCGGCAGATGATCGGCCAGTGCCTGACCCAAGCCACCCGCACGCACATACGGCGTGGTCAGAAACAACCCCAACAGCGCCGCTCGCCCGAGCACCGGCACGATGATCAGCGCCAGGGTATGCCCTTGTTCGATCAGTGCCAGCAGCGCGGCAAATTTGAGCAACAACACCAGCACCAGCGTGACCACCGCAATCGGCCCGCTGCGCGGATCTTTCATGATCGTCAGCGTGCGCTCGCGATCACCAAAACCGCCGAGCCAGGCATCGGCGCTGTCGGCCAGGCCATCGAGATGCAGCGCGCCGCTGAGCAATACCCACACGGTCAGCAACAGCGCCGCATGCAGCAACAACGGCGCGCCGGCCAACAACAGATTCAACGCATAGAGGATCAGCCCGAACAGCAATCCCACCAGCGGATAAAACAGCAGCGAACGGCCGAGCTGTTGCGGCTCGGGCATGCCCGGGAGGCGAATCGGCAGGCTGCTGAGAAACTGCAAGGCGATCCACAGCGGCAACATCTCAGTGACCTTCCTTGAGCGCGCCGTCCGCAGCGACCGTTAGCGCAAACAGCGCGCCGTGGCCGACTTCGACGTTGAGCAACTGTTCACGTGGCAGCTCTCGTGCCTGCGCCAGCAACAAACGCATCACGCCGCCGTGGCTGACCAGCAGAATCCGTTCGCCGGCGTAAGCCGCGTGCAATCGCGCGACCGCCGCCAACACCCGCGCGGAAAACGCGCTGACCGGCTCCCCCTGCGGTGGCGTGAAGCCATAGGGATCAGCCCAGAACAGCCCCAGCTCTTCGGCATCCGTCTCCATCAATGCCGCCGCGCTCTGCCCTTCCCACGCGCCGAAATGCAGTTCCTGCAGATCCTTGTCCAGATGCACGGACAGGTTCAGTTGCTCGCCGAGTTCAGCAGCGAAGCGCGCGCAGCGCTGCAATGGCGAACTGACGATACGATCCCACGGCCCGCCGTCGACCACCGCTGCACGCATCTGCGTCCAGCCGTTTGCGGTCAGCGCATCGTCGAGGCTGCCGCGCAAGCCGCCGCCGAGTTCCGTTTCGCCATGGCGCAGCAGATCCAGGCGCAGGCTCATGCCGGGCGATCCGCGACAGCCGCTTCGGCGAACGTCGCCATTTGCCCGTGCAGGTCACAGGCCAGACGCAACAACGGCACCGCCAACGCTGCGCCACTGCCCTCGCCCAGGCGCAGGCCGAGCTCGAGCAGCGGCTCGGCGCTCAAGGTTTCCAGCACATGGCGATGGCCCGGCTCGGCACCGCGATGGCCGAACAACAGCCACTCGCGACACGCCGTATTCAAGCGCACCGCGACCAGTGCCGCGACCGTGCAGATAAAGCCGTCAACCAGCACCGCAATGCCTTCCTGCGCGCAGGCCAGATAGGCGCCGACCAACGCGGCAATCTCGAACCCGCCGAGATTGAACAGCGTCTGCAAGGCATCGCCACGCTGCGCGGCATGCAGCGCCAGAGCGCGTTCGATGACGTGCGCCTTGTGGCTGACGCCAGCGGCATTCAGCCCGGTGCCGGGACCAGCCAGATGCGCCACTGGGCAATCGAGCAACGCGCAGGCCAGCGCACTGGCCGCCGTGGTATTGCCGATGCCCATCTCGCCGCCGATGAACAACTGGGTGCCGGCGGCTTTCGCGCGCAAGACGCTGTCGCGACCGGCCTGCAAGGCCGATTCGCCCTGCGCCTGAGTCATCGCTGCGCCCTGGACGAAATTCGCCGTTCCCGCGCCAATGTTCAGATGGCGCACGCCGGGCAGATTCAGCGCCGGATTCACCGTGCCCAGATCGACCACTTCCAGCTGCGCGCCGAGCTGACGCGCCAGCACGCTGATCGCCGCGCCGCCGCTGACAAAGTTGAGCAGCATCTGCCCGGTAACTTCTTGCGGATAAGCCGATACGCCTTCGGCTACCACGCCATGGTCGCCAGCGAAAATCGCGATCCAGACTTGCTCCAGCGTTGGCTTGAGCTGACCTTGCAGACCGGCCAGTTGCACGGCCACCGATTCAAGGCGCCCCAACGAACCGGCCGGTTTGGTCAGTTGCTGCTGGCGCTCGGTCGCTTGCGCGATGATGTCCGAGTTCACGGTTTTGCACGGGTTCAGCCACCAGGTCGGGCTCATAACGCAGGTCCTTTCAAAGTCAGGGGCAGGCCGGCGACGGTCAGGACAACTCGCTGACAACGCTCGGCCAGAGCTTGATGCAGCCAACCGGCTTCATCGACATAGCGGCGGGTCAATTCGCCCAGCGGCACGACACCCATTCCGGTTTCGTTGCTGACAAAAATGATTTCGCCCGGCAACGACGCCAGGCAATCGAGCAAGGCTTCACGCTCGGCCGCGAGACGTTCGGCGTCGTCGAGCATGAGCAGATTGGTCAGCCACAGGGTCAGGCAATCGACCAGCAGGCAGCGCTCGGCGCCGGCGGATTCGCGCAGCACGCGGGCCAGTTCCAGTGGCTCTTCGATCAACGCCCATTCAGCCGGACGACGCGCGCGGTGATGGGCGACGCGCTGGTTCATTTCGCCGTCCAGCGGCTGGCTGGTGGCGATGTAAGTCACCGCCAGATGGCTGTCACTGGCGAGTTTTTCCGCCAGACGACTCTTGCCGGAGCGGGCGCCGCCGAGAATCAGTTGGAGCATGGGTTCATCCAAAAATGTGTGGTAAGGCAACCAGCCCCTTCGCGAGCAGGCTCGCTCCCACCGTTGATCGCATTTCCCTGTGGGAGCGAGCCTGCTCGCGAAGAGGCCAGCCCGGACAACTCAAATCCCACAGAGCTGACGCAACAGCCCGGTATCCAGATGCTTCTCCACCAGATCCGCCAGCCGTTCGATATCGCGTTCGCGCAAGCCGTGGTAATCAACCTGTTGCACATCATTCAACCCGGCCCAGCGCAGCAACGCCGCGCTCGCCTCGGGGGATTCGAACAAGCCGTGCAGATAGGTGCCGAACACCTGGCCATCGGCACTCTGCGCACCATCGCAACGACCGTCGTCCAGATGCACCGCCGGACTTTCCAGCGCCGGCCCGGTGGTTACGCCAGCATGAATTTCGTAACCGCTGACTGCGGCGTTTTCCAACGCCAGCCGCCCGCGCACGTTGCGCAATTGCTTGTCGGCTTCGAGCTGCGTATCGAACGCCAGCAGCCCCAACCCCGCGCTGGAGCCGGCAGCGCCTTCCAGCCCGAGGGGGTCGTGCACCTGCTCGCCGAGCATCTGCAGACCGCCGCAAATCCCCAGCACCTTGCCGCCGTAGCGCAGATGCCGATTGATTGCCGCGTCCCAACCATTGGCGCGTAGATAAGCCAGATCACTGCGCACGCTTTTCGAGCCCGGCAGGATGATCAGATCGGCGGCGGGAATCGCCTGGCCCGGGCCGACAAATTGCAGATCCACCTGCGGATGCAGACGCAGCGGGTCGAAGTCGGTGTGATTGCTGATGCGCGGCAGCACCGGCACCACCACTTTCAACACCTGCTCGGCCTTGTCGGTCTGGCGTTGGTCGATACCGTCTTCGGCCTCGAGGTGCAGATCCATCACGTAGGGCAACACGCCGACCACCGGTTTGCCGGTGCGCTGTTCCAGCCAGTCGAGGCCCGGTTGCAGCAAGGCGATATCGCCGCGAAAGCGGTTGATGATGAAGCCTTTGACCCGCGCCTGTTCACTCGGTGAAAGCAATTCCAGGGTACCGACCAAATGCGCAAACACGCCGCCGCGATTGATGTCGGCGATCAGCAAAACCGGGCAATCCACCGCTTCGGCAAAGCCCATGTTGGCAATGTCGCCGGCGCGCAGATTGATCTCGGCCGGCGAACCGGCGCCTTCGACCATTACCAGCGGATACGCAGCGCTGAGTCGCTCGTGCGAGGCGAGCACCGCTTGCATCGCGATGGCCTTGTAATCGTGATAGGCGACGGCGTTCATCGTCGTCACCGCACGGCCATGAATGATCACCTGCGCGCCGGTGTCGCTGTTGGGCTTGAGCAATACCGGATTCATGTCGGTATGCGGCTCGAGACCGGCCGCTTGCGCCTGCACTGCCTGCGCGCGGCCGATCTCGCCGCCGTCAGCGGTCACTGCGCTGTTGAGCGCCATGTTCTGCGGTTTGAACGGCACCACCGCCACGCCATGGCGGGTGGCCCAGCGGCACAACGCCGTCACCAGAGTGCTTTTGCCGGCATCGGACGTGGTGCCTTGCACCATCAGCGTGGTCATGGATGGTCCTTGGTGAAAGCTTGCAAAGCCTGTTCGAGACGCAGCGCTTGCGCGGCATCCGCTGGCAGGCCGAAACGCACACTGCTGTTGTGGCTGAACAGGCGCAGGAGGATGCCGCGCCGGGCGAGGAATTCGTGCAGCGCTTCGGCGTGCTCGGTGATCAGCCACTGAAACAGCGCGCAGCCACCCTGCGGTGCAAAATCGCAACGGGTCAGCAGCGCCGCCAACCGTTCGCTCGCTTCATCGCTGCGAATCCGCTGACGGGTATGGCCCTCGGTGTCTTGCAGGCACGCCGTACCGAGCACCCGCGTCGGCCCGCTCACCGCCCACGGCCCGACCTGTTCGGCGAGCAGTTTGAGCAACTTGCGCTCGGCCAGAACGAAACCGAGGCGCACCCCGGCCAGACCGAAAAACTTGCCGAACGAACGCAACACCACCAGCCCGACCTGATGCGCATAGGGCGCCAGGCTCAGTTGCGGCGTGTTGTCCATGAACGCTTCATCGACAACCAGCCAGCCGCCGCGTTGCGCCAGCCGCGCATGCCAGTCGAGCAGGCGCGCCGGGGTCAGGCTGAGGCCGGTCGGGTTGTTCGGATTGACCACCACCAGCACATCAAGACTGTCGAGAAAGAATTCGACTTCCTGCTCGAGCACTTCACGGACAATGTAACCGCTGCGCCGCCACGCTTCGGCATGCTCGGCATAGCACGGCGACAACACGCCGACCTTGCCGGCCCGGCGCAGACGCGGCAGCAACTGGATAGCCATTTGCGAGCCGGCCACCGGTAGCACCTGCGCGGCGCCGTAATAATCGCAGGCCGCCTGTTCCAGACCGTCATCGGTTTCCGGTAAGCGCGCCCAGGCGCGTAGCGGGATCTCCGGGATCGGGAACGGCCATGGCGCGAGGCCGCTGGACAGGTCGAGCCAGTCGGCTTCGGCAATCCCGTAATCGAGTGCAGCCTTGCGCAGCCGGCCACCGTGCTCAAGCATAAAATTCCGC
Source organism: Pseudomonas iranensis (assembly GCF_014268585.2). Taxonomy (NCBI): domain Bacteria; kingdom Pseudomonadati; phylum Pseudomonadota; class Gammaproteobacteria; order Pseudomonadales; family Pseudomonadaceae; genus Pseudomonas; species Pseudomonas iranensis. Next base: position 2,002,472 of record NZ_CP077092.1, on the reverse strand, counting down.
CCCCAGGCAAAGCATCAGCAGCCATAACCATACGCCGCGCTGGACCAATTGCCAGCCACGGTCGATGGAATCGGCATCAGCCGGCGCACCTTCGCCCAGTTGCGGACGTTCATGCAGTTCGCCGTGATAGATCGCCGGGCCACCCAACTCGACGCCCAGTGCACCGGCACCGGCCGCCATCACCGGGCCGGCGTTGGGGCTGTCCCACTTTGGCGCCTGGGTGCGCCAGCACTTGAGCGCGAGTCGGGTTTTGCCGAGCAGCGCGTAGGTCAATGCCACCAGACGCGCAGGAATGTAGTTCAACACGTCGTCGATTTTCGCCGCCGCCCAGCCGAAACGCTCGAAGCGTTCGTTGCGATAACCCCACATCGCATCGAGGGTATTGCTCAAGCGATACAGGACCAAGCCCGGCGCGCCGGCGACGACAAACCAGAACAGCGCAGCGAACACCGCATCGCTGCCGTTCTCCAGCACCGACTCAGTCGCGGCGCGGGCAACCGCAGTGCCGTCGAGTTCATCGGTCTGGCGGCTGACCAGATAACCGACGCGCTTGCGTGCCTCGTCCAGATCATCGGCGCGTAACGCAGCCGCGACCGGCGCGACATGTTCGCCGAGGCTGCGCATGCCGAGGGCGCAATACAGCGCGAGAATCTCGACAATCCAGCCCACGTAGGGCGCCCAGGAAAATGCGGTGGCGAGCAAGGTCAGCGGCAGTACCGCGATAACCCACGCGGTCACGCCATGGCTGCGCCAGCCACGGCCGCCGGCGTTGAAGCGTTGCTCGATGCGCCCGGCAAAATTGCCGAACGCCACCAGCGGATGCCAGCGTTTCGGTTCACCGAGCAGCGCATCCAGCGCTACCGCAGCGACACTCAGCAACGCCACACTCATTGACTCACTCCCCAATAATTTTCGTACAGCAGCTCGTTCAGCGGTCGCGCCTGCGCCCAGCCTTCAAGTACCAGCATCGGCGCCGGGTAGAATTCCTTGACCGGACCGAGACACAACACCGCCAGCGGCTTGGCACCGGCCGGCAACTTGAGCAAATCCGCCAAGGCTTGCGGTTCGAACAGCGAGACCCAGCCCATGCCCAGGCCTTCAGCGCGGGAGGCCAGCCACAGATTCTGGATCGCGCAGGACAACGAGGCCATGTCCATTTCCGGCAACGTGCGCCGACCGAAAATGTGTTTTTCGCGATCGTCCATCAGCGCCGCGACCAGCACCTCAGCGCAGTCGTTGATGCCTTCGACCTTGAGCTGCATGAACTCATCGCTGCGCTCGCCAAGGGCTTCGGCGGTGCGGATGCGCTCTTCTTCCACCAGATCGCGGATCTGCCCGCGCAGAGCACGATCGCTGATGCGGATGAAGCGCCACGGCTGCATCAGGCCGACGCTCGGCGCTTGATGAGCGGCCTCGAGCAGACGGCGCAGCAGCTGCGGTTCGACGCTGCCGCCGGTGAAGTGGCGCATGTCGCGGCGTTCGGCGATGGCCTTGTAGACCGCCGCGCGTTCGGCTTCGGAGAATGTGTTGTCGGTCATGGTCCCATCGCTGGCAAGCCAGCTCCCACAGTGGGCGGTGCAATACCTGACGAAACGCAATCCCCTGTGGGAGCTGGCTTGCCAGCGATGGCGGTCTCAAGGCCGGGCGCAAACAGCGCAGCGACAGCCACAGGATTCGACGGAAAATAAAAGTGCACATAGGAAGCCGTCATCCGCCCCTCGCGATAAACCGCCTCAGCGCCGCGCCCGCCATTGGGGCTCAAACCCCGGGCAATCGGCGTCAGCTCGGTGGTGGTCAGCGAATGATGATAGGTATGCCCACGCAACTCCCCTTCCGGCAGCTCAACCGCCTGCAACGCCAGCGCCGCCAGACGCTGCTGCATCACCGCATCGCCCTTGAGCAAACCGACCAGCTCAGCACGGGTGCCTTCCACGTCGGTCAGCGAATCCAGCAGGTAAAGCATGCCGCCACACTCGGCGAGCAACGGCTTGCCCGCTGCGTGGTGCGCGCGGATTGCTGCAAGCATCGTGGTGTTTTGCGCCAGCGCGACGTGGTGCAGTTCCGGATAACCGCCCGGCAGATACAGGCTGTCCGCCTCGGGCAATTGCGTGTCGCGGATCGGCGAGAAAAACTGCAGCTCGGCGCCCATCGCCCGCAGCAGATCGAGACTGGCGCCATAGGTGAAGGCAAAGGCTTCATCACGGGCGACGGCGATGCGCACACCTTTTAATAGAGGCTCGGCGGCGATGACCTCAGGCGCGGCGAATTCAACGGCTGGTGGCAGCGCAACTTGGCAACTGCTGGCCAGCGCATCGGCAGCCGCGTCGAGACGCAGATCCAGATCATTCAATTCGCTGGCCTGGACCAGACCGAGGTGGCGGCTCGGCAATTCGATGCCGGTCTCGCGGGACAGCGCACCGTACCAGCGCAAACCTTCGGTGAGGCTGCCTTCGAGCAATTGCGCATGGCGCAAGGTGCCGACGCGGTTGGCCAGCACGCCAGCGAACGGCAAGTCCGGCTGATACTTCGCCAGGCCCAGCGCCAAGGCGCCAAAGGTCTGCGCCATGGCGGTGCCGTCGATCACGCCGAGCACCGGCACACCGAAGTGGCGCGCCAGATCAGCGCTGGATGGCGTGCCGTCGAACAGGCCCATCACGCCTTCAATCAGAATCAGATCAGCCTCGGCGGCGGCTTCCCACAACAGGCGGCGACTTTCCTGCTCGCCGACCATCCACATGTCCAGTTGATACACCGGCGCACCGCTGGCGCGCTCGAGGATCATCGGGTCGAGAAAGTCCGGACCGCATTTGAATACGCGCACCTTGCGCCCCTGATTGCGATGCAAACGGGCGAGTGCAGCGGTGACGGTGGTCTTGCCCTGACCGGAGGCCGGCGCGGCGATCAACACCGCCGGGCAGTGACGTGGTTGCTTCAAAGTTCGACGCCTTTCTGCGCTTTGATCCCGGCCTGGAAGGCGTGCTTGAGCATGCCCATCTCGGTGACCGTGTCGCCCATCTCGATCATTTCCGGCTTGGCGCCGCGACCGGTGACCACCACGTGCTGCATCGGCGGACGCGCCTGCAAATCGCTGAGCACCTGATCGAGATCGAGGTAGCCGTGCTTGAGGGCGATGTTCAATTCGTCGAGCACCACCAGACCGATCGAAGGGTCGCGCAACAATTCGCGCGAGACTTCCCAAGCGGCGGTCGCCGCGGCGATGTCGCGCTGACGATCCTGGGTTTCCCAAGTGAAGCCTTCGCCCATGACGTGGAAACGCACCTGCTCGGGGAAGCGGCGGAAAAACAATTCTTCGCCGGTGCTGTTGCGGCCCTTGATGAACTGCACCACGCCGCATTGCATGCCGTGGCCCATGGCGCGGGCGAGCATGCCGAACGCCGAACTGCTTTTGCCTTTGCCATTGCCGGTCAGCACCAGCACCAGGCCACATTCGTCGGGCGAGTTGGCGATGCGTTCGTCAATCACGGCTTTCTTGCGCTGCATGCGCGCCAGATGGCGCTCGTCACGCTCGGGGGAATCAGTCATGGGGAGCTCTCCGTTGAGGCTGGATAACGGCGGGCAGGCACAAGAATAGACGGCAAAAAGCCTGGCATCGCCCACCGTGATGCCGCTGAGATGGATCAGGCCGGTCTCCGGGCTCATGAGCGGCGTTTCGCCTGACTGCGCGCCTTCCCGCTTCTTTCGAGGCAGTGGCTCAAGGCGCAGTTTTCACTCATTTACCGTTGCGGGGGCAGCGCCGGGATCGTCGTGGCTTCGCTTGAAGACCACCCTCACCGGCTTCCCTGTTTCACTCTGTCGACGCGGGGCCACAGAGCACCTGAAACAAGCGGCGAAGGTTAGAGGGTTGGGGGTGGAGCGTCAATTGAAGAGGCGCTTTGCGCGCGAATAACTGCCGCTGATCAATTGTGCAGCGGCAATCTTGTGCCAGACTGTGACAGGTGATATCAAAGAGCCATGCTTTTTTCCAAAAAGCCCACTACAACAATAAGGATGACGACGATGCAAGGCATGATCATCAGCAACCCGCGCCTGGAATTCCTGCGCCCGCTGCTGGAACGCTGGTTTGACTGTATCGATCGCTACAACACCGTTCGCGGCGACAACGACACGCCGTACTGGCACGACGAAAAAGCCAATCTCGGCCTGCTCGCGGCAGCGGCGTGGATGGCTGAAATGGTCACGCTGAACGACACCGCCACGCGCAAACAGAACGAAGAAGGCGAACGCAATGCCCGCGCAGATCTGCTGATTGCCGGCGCCGAAGACCGCGCGTTCATCCAGGCCACGCAACGCTGGCCACGGGTCAACAACCTTAACCTGACCCAGGCCCTGCTCGACATCACCGCTGATGCCAAGCGCATCAGCTACGCCAGCGATCTCAAGCTCGGCTGCCTCTTCATCGCTCCGCAAAAAGCCCAGCACAGCGCCAGCCCCGAAGAACTGCAGGACATGGTCGACGACCTGCAAAAGGAACACACCTGCGCAGTGGCCTGGTATTTCCCCTACGCCTATCGCAAATTGCACAGCGACACGGGCAACTATCATCCGGGCATCGCCGTGCTGTTCAAGGAAGCCCGCGGTTGAGCAGTTGAACCATCGGGCCTGCGCCCTCCTCTATGTTTAGGAATGCATTCATAGGGAAGATCAGCAATGCGCAAGGCCCCACTCGCTCTCATCATCGCCGTCGCAGGCGGGCTCGCCGCCTGCGGTGAAACCTCCAGCCTGCAAGTCTCCGACGGCACCGGTCCGTCACCGAAACTGCCCGAACCGAACAAGACGCTGATCCCGACAGTCAACATCGCCCCGGCGGTGGGCTGGCCGGAAGGTGCGAAACCGACCGCTGCGGCCGGCACTCAGGTCGCAGCGTTTGCCGAAGGCCTCGATCACCCGCGCTGGCTCTATGTGCTGCCCAACGGCGATGTGCTGGTGGCGGAAACCAACGCGCCGCCCAAGCCCGATGACAGCAAAGGCATTCGTGGCTGGGTGATGAAGAAAGTCATGGGCAAGGCCGGTGCCGGCGTGCCCAGCCCGAACCGCATCACCCTGTTGCGTGATGCCGACCACGATGGCGTCGCAGAAACCCGCACGGTATTTCTGCAGAACCTCAACTCGCCGTTTGGCATGACGCTGGTTGGCAATGATTTGTACGTTGCCGACACCGACCGCCTGCTGCGCTTCAACTACGAGCCGGGCGCCACCGAGATCAAGACCCAACCGATCAAAGTCGTCGACTTGCCTGGCGGCACGCTGAATCACCACTGGACCAAGAACGTCATCGCCAGCAAGGACGGCAACAAGCTCTACGTCACCGTCGGCTCGAACAGTAACGTCGGCGAAAACGGTCTGGATCAGGAAGAAGGCCGCGCGGCGATCTGGGAAGTCGATCGCGCGACCGGCAATCATCGGATCTTTGCTTCGGGCATTCGCAACCCCAACGGCCTCGCCTGGGAACCTACCAGCGGCGCATTGTGGACAGCAGTCAACGAGCGTGACGAAATCGGCAGCGACCTGGTGCCGGACTACATCACGTCAGTCAAGGACGGCGGCTTCTATGGCTGGCCGTTCAGCTACTATGGCCAGCACGTCGATGTGCGAGTCAAACCGCAGAATCCGGATCTGGTGGCCAAGGCCATCGCTCCGGATTACGCGGTCGGTCCGCACACCGCTTCGCTGGGCCTGACCTTCGCCGAGGGCAACCGCTTGCCGGCGCAATTCAAGGAAGGCGCGTTCATTGGCCAGCACGGCTCGTGGAACCGCAAACCGCACAGTGGCTACAAGGTGATTTTCGTGCCGTTCACTGGCGGCAAACCGACCGGGCAACCGGTGGATGTGCTGACCGGTTTCCTCGACAAGGATGAGAACGCGCTGGGCCGCCCAGTGGGCGTGGTCATCGATCAGCAAGGTGGCTTGCTGGTGGCGGATGATGTCGGGAACAAGGTGTGGCGCGTGTCGGCCAGCAAATAAGCTAAGCACGACGTAAAAAAATGTGGGAGCGAGCCTGCTCGCGAATGCGTAGTGTCAGCCTCCATTGAATTGGCTGATACACCGCTTTCGCGAGCAGGCTCGCTCCCACATTAGAATGTCTGCGATTTTTACTACGGGTTATGCGCCAGCTGCCCCGGCTGCAACACTCGCTTGGCGCTCAGATACGCCTTCTGCCAATACGCTTTCGACAGACTGTCGAGCTTGACCGTGCCGCCCGTGGCCGGTGCGTGCACGAAGCGCCCCTCACCGACGTAAATCCCCGCATGACTGACCTGCGAGCCGCCATTGGTGGCGAAGAAAATCAGGTCGCCGGTCTGCAAGCCTTCCTTGCCGACATTCGGCGCCTGCATGACGATCATTTCGCGGGTCGAGCGTGGCAGCGAAATTCCCGCCGCGTCGCGGTAGACGAAACCGATCAGACCACTGCAATCGAAACCGGAATCTGGCGTGTTGCCGCCCCAGCGATACGGTGTACCGACCAGGCCGAGGGCACGGAACAGTACGTCTTCAGCAACGGGGGAAAAAGCCTGGGAGGGAGCGAACACGATCGGCGCGCGAACCACGGGGGCTGGCGGCGGTGTGCGGCTGGCGCAGGCGCTGAGCAGCGCGGCGCAAAGGATCAAGGTGAGGCGGGCCGACATCGTCATAAGCAGAACATCCTGATCTGGCTGCGGCTTTCTCTGCCGAATGGACAGAAACAAAACCGCCTGCGTCATCACGCAGGCGGTTTGCCATCAATATAGATTCAGGATTCTAGCGGCTACGCGGCAAACTTCAAGTAAGACTTTAACTTCACCTTGTAAAGTTTACGTCTACTCCGCTGCCGTGCCGTATTGTCGCCGCGAACGCATCGACATCGGGCTTACTTGCGAGCGGTGACCACGGTCGGCGCCATGGCGAGTGCACGCTTGGCTTCGATGAAGGTCTTGCTCCAGTAGCTGTCACCCAGGCTGTCGATGCGAACACCGCCGCTGCGACGACTGCTGGAGTGAATGAACTGGTTGTCACCCAGGTAGATGCCGGCGTGACTGACACGACCGCGACGACCATTGGTGGCGAAGAACAGCAGATCACCCGGCTCAAGGTTGCTGCGCGAAACCAGCGGCGCATCCACGTTGATCATTTCGCGAGTGGAGCGCGGCAGGTTCATGCCCGCCTCTTCGCGGAACAGGTAACCGATGAAACCGCTGCAATCGAAGCCGGCTTCAGAGGTACCGCCGAAACGGTAACGGGTACCGATCAGGGACATGCCGCGTTCGAGGATGCTGTCAGCCAGTACAGGAAGCTGATAAGGCTTGCTGCCGTTGAACTGGTTGAGTTCTTTTTCGGTGTCCAGCTCTTCCTGGTAAATAACGGAAGACTGGGCGGTAGTAGAATTCTTGACCTGTTGCGGCGGCTCTTGAACCGGAGAATGAGCAGCACAACCGAATAACAGGGTAACGAGTGCGAGAGGCACGAGGGGTGCGAAGCGCTTTAGCATGGGCACGACCGTGGCTGGTAGTTGTAAAGAAGCCGAGACTATGCCCGCTATCGTCCTCATTTGCAAATTCAATCGAACTTTATGTGACTTCCCGGTTTCGCGTTTACATCTAAGCGCGTAACTCGTCTGGCCGGTGAATCGGCGCAGGGACGCGGGTTTTCTGGCGCCTGAAAGCTGGCAAAAGCCCACTACTACCAGCCCAGAGTTTCCTTGAGGAAGGGAATGGTCAGCTTGCGTTGCGCTTGCAAGGAAGCCTGATCAAGCTGCTCGAGGAGATCGAACAGCGCGCTCATGCTCCGCGTGCCGCGAGTGAGAATGAAGTGCCCGACTTCATCGGTCAGGTGCAGACCGCGACGGGATGCGCGCAATTGCAACGCACGCAATTTGTCTTCATCGGAGAGCGGGCGCATCTGGAAGATCAGCGCCAGGGTCAGGCGGGATTTCAGGTCAGCCAGCTTCACAGGCAGTTCGCGCGGCGAAGTGGACGCGGCGATCAGCAGGCGCCGGCCGCTGTCACGCAGACGATTGAACAGATGAAACATCGCCTCTTCCCAGTCCGCCTTGCCAGCAATCACCTGCAAGTCATCCAGGCAGACCAGTTCGTACTGTTCAAGGTTGTCGAGGATTTCCACGCCGCGGTCCATCAACTCGGCCAGCGGCAGATACACCGCCGGTTCGCCCATCTGCTCGAAGCGCAGGCACGCGGCCTGCAACAGATGCGTGCGCCCGACGCCGTGCTTGCCCCACAGGTAGATCAGGCTCTCCGTCCACCCGGCGTCGGCTTCGCAGAGACGCTCGACATAGCCGAGTGCAGCGGCATTGGCGCCTGGGTAGTAGTTGATGAAGGTGGCGTCGTCACGCAGACGCACACCTAGGGGCAGCTGAATCGGTTTCATGCTGACTGAACAGTTCTCAAAGGAACCGTTAGTGGCCTCTGTGTAAAGTTGGCGAAGTTTATACCCGTGAGGCTGAGCGCACAATGCGACAGACCCCAAGCAAAATCAAAGGTTTGCGTTGACGCAGCGGTTTGATGGCAGATTCTCTGGCGCCCTCGCCCGAACGAAACGGGGCAGCCCGGCCAAGCGCCGGGCCGCCCGCGCCATCACAGCTCAGGTTCGTCAACGCCGCTGTAGATCCCGGAATCCTTATACAAGTCGTGGACATGACGCACCAGCACCATGATCACCGCCGCCACCGGCAACGCCAGCAGAACGCCGGTGAAACCGAACAGCTCGCCGCCAGCGAGGATCGCGAAGATCACCGCCACCGGGTGCAAGCCGATCCGATCCCCGACCAGGAGCGGCGTCAACACCATGCCTTCCAGTGCCTGACCGACCATGAACACCGCGACAATCCCGACCATCGGGTACAGATCGCCACCGAACTGGAACAATCCGGCGATCAGCGCCGCGCCAATGCCGATGACAAAACCCATGTACGGCACGATCGCCGCGAGCCCGGCAATCAAGCCGATCAACAGCCCCAGCTCGAGACCGACGATCATCAGGCCAGCCGCGTAGATCACCCCCAACGCAACCATCACCAGCAACTGCCCGCGCACAAACGCGCCGAGCACTTCGTGGCACTCGCCCGCCAGCGAAACCACGCGCTCTTCGCGATCACGGGGCAGCAGGCTGCGGATCTTGCCCATCATCACGTCCCAGTCGCGCAACAGATAGAAGCTCACCACCGGAATCAGCACCAGGTTTGCCAGCCAGCCGATCAGCGCCAGGCTCGAGGCCGTCGCCTGACTCAGCACCACGCCGACGATGTCGGTGGTCTGGCCCATGTGCTCGCTGATCGCAGCTTTGACCTTATCGAATTTCCAGAAGCCGTCCGACAGCCCCAGTTTCGCTTGCGCCCACGGCACAGCGGTGTGCTGCAACCAGTCGAGCATCTGCGGCGCCAGCTCGTACAGACGCAGCAACTGCTTGGCGAGCATTGGTACCAGCACCAGCAGCAACGCGGTGACGATCAAGGTGAACAAGGCAAACACGGCGATCACACCCCAGGTTCGCGACAGCCCGAGCCGTTCCAGACGATCCACCAGCGGGTCGAACAGATAAGCCAGCAACAACGCGACCAGAAACGGCGTGAGGATCGGGTGCAGCAACCATACAAACGCGCAAAGCAGGACTACCCCACCGAGCCAGAACCAACGCCGCGTATCGGCCATTTACCACTCCTGATGCTTCTATATAAGGAAAGACTTACCAGCGAAACCGCAACGACGGCGCAGCCGCTGCCGGGGTTGGCGCTGCCACCGCAGGCGCACCGTCAGCCGCAGACTGGGCAGGCGCCACCGGAGCCGGCGCTTCGGCCGGCAGCTCCTGCAACTTCGCCAGCGACAATTGCGCGCGCAATTGATCGACGCTGCCATTGACCCGGTAGACGATGCGATCACCCTGCACGCTTTGCAGACGCACGCCGAACGGTTCGAGTAACCGCAGCAGCGCTGCATAGTGCTCCAGATTCATGCCCTGCACTTCCAGAGTCTGCTGACCCGACGCGCCGGGCTTGGCGACAAATCGCGGCGCCAGACGCTCGGCCACCGCCAGCATCACCGCATCGGCAACGGCGGCCTGATCGGCGCCCTGCACGCTGCCGGCCTCTTTCTGATCACCGAGCCACAAGCGCCATTTCGCCTGCCACTGCCCGCCCTCTTCGCGCGCGTGCACCGCCAGCAAGGCGTCAGCGTTGTAGCGTTCCGAAGCACTGCGCAGGGGCGCCGGATCAGCGCTTTCCAGCGCGGGTGCGGTGGCAACCAATTGCTCGCTGAGATCAGCCAGCGGCAAGCGCAGTGGCAAACCGCGATGTTGCGCGGCCGTGCGCAACGTTGCGGCTGCGGCCTGACCATCACCGACCAGGCTCGCACCTTCAGTCGAATCGTTCAGCCACCAGCCGAGGATCGACGGTCGACTGGCGCCCCACACCGGCAACCCGGCCCGGCGCAAGGCCTGCTCGGTGGTTGCCGGATCGAAGTCGACTTTCAGCACTTCCGGTGGCCCGGCATCGAAACCGAACTGGCTGATGATTTGCTGCGGATCCTTGCGAATCGGTGCCAGCCCCGGGTTCTGCGCGGCTTTCGGGTCGCCGGTCAGGCGCAGCACCAAGGTATCGAGCGCCGCCTGCGTGGCGCGATCACGCTCTTGCGGCGCCTGGCCGTTGACTGGCTGACGCACCTGATACAGACCTTTGAGGTTTTCGGCATGGCTCGCCAGGCTGACCAGCGTCAGGCAGCCTACAAATAACAATTTACAAAAACGCATGGAAAATTCCCGTCGACAGGAGCGGCTGGAACACGCCGCGTGAACCATTTGAGCAAGGCTGTGACCCCCTCCCCTGGCAAAACATTCACACGGTGGCGGTAAGTTTTTGCACAGTCCTAACGATAGACGGTTAATCGCCATACCTTATACAGGCAGTCATACCCTGCGATTGCAAAAAATTTCCGCCGATATGGCCCTGCCCGTCGGTGCGAGGATGGCCGCTGCCCCTCAAGCCTGATAAAATCGCGCGCCTTCGCAGACCGGCAACAGCCGGGCCCCTCGAAACTCGCGTGAGGCGATCGCCCATCGAGTTCGATGTTCCCGCTGAACTCGGTCGTAACCCCTGAATCCCCTCCCCTAAAGGCCTGGATCATGAGCAAGCAACCCTCCCTGAGCTACAAGGACGCCGGTGTAGACATCGACGCCGGTGAAGCATTGGTCGAACGCATCAAGAGCGTCGCCAAGCGCACTGCGCGCCCGGAAGTCATGGGCGGCCTGGGCGGTTTCGGCGCCCTCTGCGAAATCCCGGCCGGTTACAAGCAGCCGGTGCTGGTGTCCGGCACCGACGGCGTCGGCACCAAGCTGCGTCTGGCGCTGAACCTGAACAAGCACGACAGCATCGGCATCGACCTGGTCGCCATGTGCGTCAACGATCTGGTGGTATGCGGCGCCGAGCCGCTGTTCTTCCTCGACTACTACGCCACCGGCAAACTGAATGTCGACACCGCTGCCCAAGTGGTTACCGGCATCGGCGCTGGCTGCGAACTGTCGGGTTGCTCGCTGGTTGGCGGCGAAACCGCTGAAATGCCAGGCATGTACGAAGGCGAAGACTACGACCTGGCCGGCTTCTGCGTCGGCGTCGTGGAAAAAGCGGAAATCATCGACGGCTCGAAAGTCGCCACCGGTGACGCCCTGATCGCCCTGCCATCGTCCGGCCCGCACTCCAACGGCTACTCGCTGATCCGCAAGATCATCGAAGTGTCCGGCGCCGACATCGAAAACACCCAGCTCGACGGCAAACCGCTGACCGACCTGCTGATGGCCCCGACCCGCATCTACGTCAAGCCACTGCTCAAGCTGATCAAGGACACTGGCGCGGTCAAGGCCATGGCGCACATCACCGGTGGCGGCCTGCTCGACAACATCCCGCGCGTACTGCCAAAAGGCGCTCAGGCTGTAGTTGATGTGGCCAGCTGGACTCGCCCGGCCGTGTTCGACTGGCTGCAAGAGAAAGGCAACGTTGATGAAACCGAGATGCACCGCGTGTTGAACTGCGGCGTCGGCATGGTCATCTGCGTGGCTCAGGAGCACGTCGAAGTGGCCCTGAACACTCTGCGTGACGCTGGCGAGCAGCCTTGGGTCATCGGTCAGATCGCCGTGGCCGCCGAAGGCGCTGCGCAGGTCGAGCTGAAGAACCTCAAGGCTCACTGATGCCAAAGCCCTGTGATGTCGTGGTGCTGTTGTCCGGCACCGGCAGTAACTTGCAGGCTCTGATCGACAGCACGCGGACCGGCGACAGCCCGGTCCGCATCGCTGCGGTGATTTCCAACCGCGCCGACGCCTACGGCCTGCAACGCGCCCGCGACGCGGGTATCGCCACCCGCTCGCTGGATCACAAAGCATTCGAGGGCCGCGAGGCCTTCGATGCCGCACTGATCGAACTGATCGACCAATTCAACCCCAAACTCGTGGTACTGGCCGGCTTCATGCGCATTCTCAGCGCTGATTTCGTGCGCCACTACCAGGGTCGCCTGCTCAACATCCACCCGTCGCTGCTGCCCAAATACAAAGGGTTACACACTCACCAGCGCGCGCTGGAGGCCGGCGACACGGAACATGGCTGCTCCGTGCACTTCGTCACCGAGGAACTCGATGGCGGACCACTGGTCGTACAAGCAGTATTACCGGTAGAGTTGCACGACACGCCGCAGAGTCTGGCGCAACGAGTCCACGCTCAGGAACACCTGATCTACCCGATGGCAGTACGCTGGTTTGCCGAAGGCAGGCTGACACTCGGCGACCAGGGTGCTTTACTTGACGGCCAGTTACTCGCCGCCAGCGGCCACTTGATTCGACACTAGGAGATATTATGCGTCGCGCCCTGCTCTTCGCTTGCGCTCTGCTCGCCCTGCCCTTCGCGCAGGCAGCGGACCTTCAACCGTTCTCCGCCAGTTACACCGCCGACTGGAAGCAGCTGCCCATGAGCGGCACCGCCGAACGCAGCCTGACCAAGGAAGCCAACGGCGTCTGGAAACTCAGCTTCAAGGCCTCGATGATGATAGCCAGCCTGACTGAAGAAAGCACACTGAAGCTGGACAAGGACACCCTGCTGCCGCAGTCCTACCACTTTGAACGTGGCGGTCTGGGCAAAGCGAAAAAAGCTGATCTGGACTTCGACTGGGCCAATAAACTGGTGACCGGGACCGACCGTGGCGACGCGGTGAAAATCCCGCTGAACCGCGGCATGGTCGACAAGTCGACCTACCAACTGGCGCTGCAGCACGACGTTGCCGCCGGCAAGAAAAGCATGAGCTATCAGGTGGTTGATGATGGCGAAGTCGATACCTACGACTTCCGCGTGCTGGGTTCGGAAAAGGTCGACACCAAGGCCGGCCAGATCGACGCGATCAAGGTCGAACGCGTGCGCGATCCGACACAAAGCAAGCGCATCACCGTGCTGTGGTTCGCCAAGGACTGGGATTACCTGCTGGTGCGCCTGCAACAGGTCGAGACTGACGGCAAGGAGTACAACATCATGCTCCAGGACGGTACGGTCAACGGCAAGACTGTCAAAGGCAGCTGATCCGTCGCAAGAACAAAGAGCCCCGCGAATGCGGGGCTTTTTATTGCCCGCAGTTTACGCAAACACAACAATCCCCGTGGGAGCGAGCCTGCTCGCGAAGGCGTCTGCTCAGCCAACCTTTTCACTGGCTGACACTGCGCTTTCGCGAGCAGGCTCGCTCCCACAGGTTTTAATTGCAATGGATTGCGCGGTCAGACAGAAAACCGCGCCACCATCCCGTTCAGATCCACCGCCAACTTCGACAACTCCTGACTCGCCGCACTGGTCTGATTGGCCCCCGCCGATGTCTGCATTGCCAGATCACGAATATTCATCAAGTTGCGATCCACCTCGCGCGCCACCGCCGCCTGCTCTTCCGAGGCGCTGGCGATGACCAGATTGCGCTCGTTGATCAAGGTAAACGCCGAGGCAATTTCGTCCAGGGCCGAGCCTGCGCTCTTCGCCAGCTCGAGGGTCGAGCGCGCCCTTGAGTTGCTCTGCTGCATCGAACTGACCGCCGAATCGGTGCCCTGCTGAATCCCGCCGATCATCTGCTCGATTTCCTGGGTCGACTGCTGGGTGCGATGAGCCAACGCGCGCACTTCATCAGCCACCACCGCAAAGCCACGCCCGGCATCGCCGGCGCGCGCCGCTTCGATCGCGGCGTTGAGGGCGAGCAGGTTGGTCTGTTCGGCAATCGAGCGAATCACGTCCAGCACTTTGCTGATGCCATGAACCTTTTGCGCCAGCGCCTCGACCTGCGCTGCGTTGTTGGTGACGTCGCCGGCAAGAAACTCGATCGACGTCACTGTCTGCTGCACTTGCTCGCGCCCTTGGCGGGCGATGCGGTCGGATTCGCGGGAAGCTTCAGACGTGGCCACGGCGTTGTTCGCCACCTCTTCCACCGCTGCTGTCATCTGGTTGACCGCAGTGGCGGCCTGTTCGATTTCCTGACTTTGCTGATGCAAGCCGCGAGTGGCGTCTTCAGTGACGCTGCTGAGTTCTTCGGCAGCCGAGGCCAATTGCGTGGACGACTCGGAGATTCGGCGGATCGTGTCGCGCAGATTGTGCTGCATGCTTTTCAGCGCTTGCAGCAGGCGCGCCGGCTCGTCTTTGCCAACGATGTGAATGTCGCCGGTCAAATCCCCCGCCGCCACTACTTCAGCCACGCCGAGTGATTGCGACAATGGCACGACGATGCTGCGCGTCAGCAGCAATGCCAGGCCAATGGTAATCAGCGCAGCCATGGCGATCATAACCCCGACCCACACCCGCGACTGACTGAATACCAAGCGTGCAGCCTCGGTGGCCAGGTTGGCATTGTGTTTATTCATCTCGACCAGATCGCGCAGAGTCACAGCAATCTCATCGGCCAGTGGACTCATCTGATCATTGAGAATCGCCGAAGCATCTGCCACCCGATTCTGCGCTGACAGCTGCAGGACTTGCGCCTGCAGTTCCAGGTATTTGTGCTCGGCAACCTTGAAGCGATCGAACAGCGCGCGCTCTTCCGGCAAAACGATCAACGCGTCATAACGCTGCTGCGCTTCACTCAGACCGCTGCGCAGTTCGTCGAGCTTGGCGACATTCTGCTCCAGGGCCTTGGGATCACGGTTGAGCAACAGGCGCATGGTCAAGGCACGCAGGCGCAGCATGTCTTGACTCATCTCACCCACCGCCATCACGCTTGGCAGCCAGTTGTTGTCGACTACATCGGACTGCGCACGCATGTTCGACATTTGCAGCAAGGCGAACGCGCCGAGGGCAAACACCATCAAGGCGAGCAGGCCAAAACCGAGACCGGCACGCGGGGCAATATTGAGACTACGGATATTCATCACTCTGGCTCCTTCCAAAAGCGCTGCATCAGCCTGCAGCGGGTTGCTTTAGAAGGTATCGGCATTGCCCTGAAATTGCGTAAGACGAAAAAGCGATAGGCAGACGAGCGGCTAGTCCGACCCCATGGCTTTTGACGTTTCAGCGCGGAGCAGCGGGTTTACCTGTATTGCGCGGCAAGATTGCCAGGAAGTTATCCCGCGCGACTTTGCGCGCCACCGCTTCCGGCAGCGCATCGAGAAATGGCTTGTAGCTGTGCATTTCCTGACCGAGCTTGTTGAACCGTCCTACCACGTCAGAGCCGAGCATGAAGCGCTCGGGATACTTTTCCACCAGCGCCAGCCATTCGGCGCGGGGCTTGCCCTGCTCGTCCAGCAGATACGGCGTGAGCATGCTCCACGACAGGTCGATAAACAGATTCGGATAAGCCTCCAGCATGCGCGTCAGGGTTGGCAGGAGAAACGGCATCTGGGTCTGATGCCGATGGATCTCGGCGCTGGTGCCGGCATGCGCCCAGATGAATCGCGTATGCGGATGATTGCGCAGCGGCTCTTCGACTTCTTTCAGGTACAACGGATTTTTCTCACGCTTGGAGGTGATGTTGGAATGCAGCATCACCGGCAGGTCGTTTTCCGCGGCGAGGTGATAGATCCTGGTCATCGCCTCGTTGTTGGCCCGGGGTGTGTCGCCGGAGGTCAGCGCGGTCAGGTCATCGTGCCGGGTGAACACCTCGCCGATGCCCTGCCACAAACCCGGATACAGGTCGAGCATGCGCTGAATGTGCGCGGCGGAATTCTTGTCATTGGGATTGAAGCCGGACAGGAACGGATGAAAGTACTGGCGCTGCTCCGGCGCAAGTTTTTCCACCGCGTCGGCAATGATCACATCGGTGGCGCTGTACCAATAGGCATCGGCGTCATCACCGGCGTAATAGCGCGGGCGCTTGGGTTCGTCTTCATGCCATTTCTTCGCCACGGGAATCCCGGAAATCATCACGTGCTCGATGGAATTGTCCTTCATGGCCGTGAGCAGTTTCTGCATGCCGGCGCTTTCCTGGAAAAAATCCACGTAATGCAGGTGCGCATCGCTGTAGGTGTATTCGCGGGCACTGGCGCTGCCAGCGAACAGCAGCAGACAGGCAAGACTCAGACGAGACAAGGACACAAGTAATCTCCGGCAGATGGGCATAGCCTAGACCGCGCCCGAACGACAAGGGTTCATCCCTGCGGAAAAGCGGAACGCCCACTGCCGGGAATGCTTTATAACTGCAAGGTCTGCTTTGATCGAACGATTTTTCCTGCCGCCTGTGAGGTTTCCATGACTGTTACCGTCAATACCGTCTCCGCCGAAGGTTTTCGTCACACCGTCCAGATCGACGACCACGAATTGTTTGCCGATGTACCGAAAACCGCCGGGGGTGAAGGCACCGCGCCAGAGCCACACGATTACTTCGACGCTGCGCTGGGCGCCTGCAAAGCGCTGACTGTGAAAATGTATGCGAAGAAAAAAGACATCCCGCTGACCGGCGTAGGAGTCGAGGTAAAGCGCGACAACAGCCAGGAACAGAAAGGCAAATACGCCCTGCATGTCACCCTGACGCTCAAAGGCGTGCTGACTGACGCCCAGCGCGAGGAACTGCTGCGTGTGGCCGATCGCTGCCCGATTCACAAATTGATGACCACCAGCGAAGTCAGCATCGAAACTCACGCACCACAAGGCTTCGACAGCCAATAATCCTCCTGATGCCAGCGGCGGGTTATGCTTCTGGCATCACCCGCTCAGCCTGGAATGCACCATGGACACGCCACTCCTGATCATCCGCCCGCGCGCCGAAGACGTCGAAGGCCAGCCGATTCTGCGCCCGCTGCCGTCAGCCAAATGCCGCAACGTCGGGCCTTTCGTGTTTTTCGACCACATGCTCGAAACGATTTATCCGACGGGCAAAGGTATGGACATCCGACAGCATCCGCACATTGGCCTGTCGACACTTACCTATCTGTTCGAAGGGCAATTGCAGCACAAGGACAGTCTGGGCTCCGATCAAGTGGTCGGTGCCGGCGATGTCAGCTGGATGACCGCCGGCAGCGCCATCGCCCACGTCGAGCGTACGCCAGCGCCACTGCTCGCCGAGACCTTCACCCTGCACGGCCTGCAAGTCTGGCTGGCCTCGCCCAAGGCACAGGAACAGGGCCCGGGGCATTACAGTCATCACCCGGCAGCGACGTTGCCGCTCAGCGATAACCTTGGCGTGCAGATTCGCATGATTGCCGGGTCAGGCTTTTGCCTGGAATCGCCGGTGCCGGTGCTTTCTCCTACGTTGTATGCGGAAGTGAAGATGCAGACCGCGACCACCCTGCTGATTCCCACCGAGCATGAAGAACGCGCGGTGTATGTGTTGAGCGGTGATGCGCAATTGAATGGCGAGGCGATCGAGCCGCATGCGCTGGTGGTGTTGCCAGCCGGAGAAGAGATGAGCCTGTTTGCCGAAAGCGATGTGCACGCGGTGGTGTTCGGCGGCGCGGCGCTGGACGGTCCGAGGCGGATCAACTGGAATTTTGTTGCCAGCGATCCGGCGGCGATTGATGAGGCACGGCGCAAATGGGCGGCCAAGGATTGGCCGACGGTGCCGGGGGAAATCGAGCGGATCGAACTACCGCGCTAGGCCGCTTACCCTCACCCCAGCCCTCTCCCAGAGGGAGAGGGAGCCGACCGAGGCGTCTTGCGTTATACATCGACCTGAAAAATCTCGGCGATTATGGATTCGCCTATTCACGTTCAGGTCGACGCCACTCCCGAGCCCCCCCCAATCAGTCCCCTCTCCCTCCGGGAGAGGGCTAGGGTGAGGGGTTTTTCGCTTTTCGCTTTTAACCGTTGAACACTTCATCCAGCAGATCATGCATCGACTTGAACGCGCGCTTGGCGGTCTTTTCGTCGTACATCATCTTGCCCGGTACGTTGGCATGCGGATCGGTAAACGAGTGCACCGCGCCGCCGTAGCTGAGCAGTTGCCAGTCGACCTTAGCCGCGTTCATTTCCTCTTCGAACGCCGGCAGTTGCTCTTTTGGCACCAATGGATCGGACGCGCCATGCAGCACCAGCACCGAGCCCTTGATGTTCTGCGCATCCGCCGGGTTCGGCGAATCCAGCGTGCCGTGGAACGACACCGCCGCTTTTACCGGCGCGCCGGTGCGAGCCAGGTCCAGCGCACAGCAACCACCGAAGCAGAAACCGAACACCGCCAGTTTCGACGTATCGACCGCCGCTTCGCCCTGGCTCTGCAACTGCTCGAAAGCCACTTGCAGACGTTTGCGCAACAGCGCGCGGTCGTCCTTGAGCGGCATCATTGCTGCCAGCGCCTCATCAGCGTTCTGCGGACGCACGCTCTGGCCGTAGACATCCGCGATCAGCACCACGTAACCCTTGGCCGCTACGGCTTTGGCGATGTCTTCGGCACCGGCGCTGACGCCCATCCAGTTCGGCGCCATCAGCAAACCCGGGCGCGCAGCCTTATGCTCGGCGTCGAACGCCAGGCGACCTTCATAGGCCTGGCCGTCAATCTGATAGACCACGGAACGTACAGTGACTTGGCTCATTTCTGACTCCTGATTGAGTAAACACCAGAACGAAAAAACCCGCCGAAGCGGGTTTTTCCTACAACGTGATCAAACCGACAGTTCAACCAGCAGCTTGTTCAGCCGGCGCACGTAAGCGGCCGGATCCTTCAAGCTGTCGCCCGCCGCCAGGGCGGCCTGATCGAAGAGGATGTGCGACAGGTCGCCAAAACGCTCTTCGCTCTGCTCGCCATCGAGTTTCTCGATCAGCGGGTGGCTCGGGTTGAATTCGAAAATCGGCTTCGAGTCCGGGACTTTCTGCCCGCTGGCTTCGAGGATCTGGCGCATTTGCAGGCCCAGGTCCTGTTCGCCGATGGCCAGAATGGCCGGCGAATCGGTCAGACGATGGGATACGCGGACTTCAGCCACGGAATCACCCAGCGCAGTTTTCAGACGCTCGACCAGGCCTTCTTTGGACTTGGCGACTTCTTCTGCGGCTTTCTTGTCCTCTTCCGAGTCCAGGTTGCCCAGATCGAGGTCACCGCGCGCCACGTCGACAAACGTCTTGCCGTCGAATTCGCTGAGGTAGCTCATCAGCCACTCGTCGATGCGATCGGTCAGCAGCAGCACTTCGATGCCTTTCTTGCGGAAGACTTCCAGGTGCGGGCTGTTCTTGACCTGCGCGTAGGTTTCGCCGGTGAGGTAGTAGATCTTGTCCTGACCTTCCTTGGCGCGGGCCAGGTAGTCAGCCAGACCGACAACCTGCTCGCCGTCGTCGCCCTGGGTCGATGCGAAACGCAGCAGACCGGCAATTTTCTCTTTGTTGGCGAAGTCTTCTGCCGGGCCTTCTTTCATGACCTGACCGAAGTTTTTCCAGAAGCCTTTGTATTGCTCAGGCTCGTTCTTCGCCAGTTTTTCCAGCATGTCGAGCACACGCTTGGTCAGCGCGGTTTTCATCGAATCGATGATCGGATCTTTCTGCAGGATTTCACGCGACACGTTCAGCGACAGGTCGTTGGAATCGACCACGCCTTTGATGAAGCGCAGGTACAGCGGCAGGAACGACTCGGCCTGATCCATGACAAACACACGCTGCACGTACAGCTTCAGGCCTTTCGGCGCTTCACGCTGATACAGGTCGAACGGCGCGCGGGCCGGCACGTACAGCAGCGAGCTGTACTCAAGCTTGCCTTCAACCTTGTTGTGGCTCCACGACAGCGGATTTTCGAAGTCGTGAGCGATGTGTTTGTAGAACTCCTGGTATTCCTCGTCTTTGACTTCAGTGCGCGGACGGGTCCACAGGGCGCTGGCACGGTTGACGGTTTCCCACTCAACGGCTGGAGCCTCTTCGCCTTCGGCCGGAGTGACTTCCTTCGGCAGCTCGATCGGCAAAGCGATGTGGTCGGAGTACTTCTTGATGATGTTGCGCAGACGCCAGCCATCCGCGAATTCGTCTTCGCCGGATTTCAGGTGCAGGACGATGCGGGTACCGCGCTCTGGCTTGTCGATGGTGGCGACTTCGAACTCGCCCTCGCCTTTCGACGACCAGTGCACGCCTTCGCTGGCGGCAGTGCCGGCGCGACGGCTGTAAACATCAACCTTGTCGGCAACGATGAAGGCCGAGTAGAAGCCGACACCGAACTGGCCGATGAGGTGCGAATCTTTCTTCTGATCGCCGGACAGGTTTTTCATGAAGTCGGCGGTGCCGGATTTGGCGATGGTCCCCAGGTGGGTGATCACATCGTCACGGTTCATGCCGATACCGTTGTCTTCGAGGGTGACGGTCTTGGCGTCCTTGTCGAAGCTCACACGGATTTTCAGGTCAGCGCCACCTTCGAGCAACTCCGGCTTGGCCAGGGCTTCGAAGCGCAGCTTGTCGACAGCGTCAGAGGCGTTCGAGATCAATTCGCGAAGGAAAATTTCCTTATTCGAATACAGCGAATGGATCATGAGGTGCAGCAGCTGCTTTACCTCGGTCTGGAAGCCCAGGGTTTCCTTTTGAGTTTCCACACTCATGGTCATCAAACTCCAATCAGATGGCAGTGGCCGCGACCCGAAATGGTCTGCGGCGGGTTGTCATCTGAGTTGGGGGCGCTGTTCAGGATTTCAAGGGCTCATCAATTTTGAAGTGCGCGCGGGCGGTGGCGATCGGTTCGGCCTCGGTACTCTGCCAGGCAGTTACCGCTACGTTAGCGACGCGACGGCCCTGACGGCAGACCTGACACCTGGCCCAAGTGTCGCGGAACTGCCCGGCGCGCAGGTAATCGAGGGAAAAATCGATGATCTTCGGCACACCCGGCGTGCCGGTAAAAATCAGCAAATGCAGGGCTGCTGCCAGCTCCATGAAGCCGGCAATCACGCCGCCGTGGATCGCTGGCAATAAAGGGTTACCAATGTTGTCCTTGTTCGCCGGCAGCTTGAACAAGAGTTCATCGCCGACCCGCGAACATTCGATACCGATCAGCCCGGCATAAGGAATCAGTGCCAGCAGCGGCGTGTAATCGCCCTGTGCATGGGCCTGTTGCAGCTGCTCCCTGAGATCGTTGCTCATTGCCTCGCTCCCTTGATCGCGCCCGCGAAACCCTTGCTGCCCTTCAGACCGATGCCCATGCGCATGAATGTGCCAACGACGTGGGCAATCGGTTGCTCGGGATCGTCCTGGTAGGCAAAACCACGGGCAAAGATCACGTCGGTGGTGACGCGATAGCACTGGGCAAAGCCGTACACCGCTTTGTGCGGTTCAGCGGCGTGCATGTAGTCGATACGCAGATCGAGGGTCGGACAGACTTCGAACTCTGGCAGCACGCACAGGGTCGACATGCCGCATGCAGTATCCATCAATGAAGTGATGGCACCGCCGTGGATGACTCCGGTTTCGGGATTGCCGACGATTTTTTCGCTGTACGGCAGGATCACCGTCAGCCCTTCACTGGAAGCACTGTGCACTTGCAGACCCAAGACCTGACAGTGGCGCAATGCCGATAAAAAGCGCGTCGCGCGCTCAAAAACGGGGTTTTCGGCCATGTGATAATTACTCGCGTTTGGGCCTTGTGCCAGTAGTGAGAAAAGCGGCAAAAGTTCCGTGATAAAACAAACTTATATATCTGAAACAATTGAGGAACTTAACCCGTAGCGCCGAGTTCTTAAGGCCAGTAGTTATTTTCCATAAGGAGATACACCCCATGCGTAAGACTTTAGCTATTGCCTTGATGTTGACCGCTTCCCTCGGTCTCGCTGCCTGCGATAAAAAATCCGAGGACAAAGCTCAAGATGCCAACCAACATGCTGAGCAAGCTCAGCAAGACATGAACAAAGCTCAGGATAAAGTGAACGACGCAGCAAAAGAAAACGCCGAAGCTGCCAAAGCTCAGGCTGAATCGAACGCCGCTGCTCAAGAAGAAGCCGCCAAAAAGCAATAAGCTTTCTGGTGTGAAAGAAAACCCGCCAAGTGCGGGTTTTCTTTTGCCTGCGATTTACCGGTTAGAGCAACACGGTTCTAAAAGTCGGACTAATCATCAGCAACAACGAACAGATGAAGCCAACTAGCCACATCAGGCTGCGCAACTTCGCCAGGTCGGCCAGATAGAACCACAGATAGAACACTCGCGAGATCACGAAGATGATCGCCAGCGCATCGATCAGCCAACCCGTGGTTTGCGTGGTATGCGCCATCAGCACGCCGACGGCGAAGAGGATGAAGGCTTCGATGCTGTTCTGATGAGCCGCCAGCGCCCTCGCACCGAAGCCGGTCAACTGCGCCTGCTGCTGCCGCGGCAAGTGATTGTCATACCCGCCCTGCTCTTTCATGGCCTTGGCCACCGGCATGCGCGCCACGTAGATCAATAAAGCACTGATAAACACACACCAGAACGGAATACTCATCAAACAGCCTCTTTGTTTGCCTCAGGGACGGGCGCCTCTGTAGGGGTATAGACCATGACATCGAGAACGTCGGAATGAAACTCGCGGCGATACAAAACCACCACCACGCCCGCGCTCATGATCATGAACAGCCACGGGCTGACGAACCACGCCAGCATGCTCATGCCGAAGTAATAAGAACGCAGGCCGAAGTTGAACTGGTTGGCCGCCATCGAAATCACCCGCGCCGCCCGTGAAGCGAACGCCTTGCGTTCCTGCTCGGTCACTTGGCGCTCGCCGATCATCGGCGCTGAACCGACCAGAATCGCAGCGAAGTTGTATTGGCGCATGCACCAGCTGAAAGTAAAGAACGCATAGACGAACACCAGTGCCAGGCACAGCAACTTGATCTCCGACATGCCCTGCGACGCCTGCTGCACCATCGGAATATCCGCCAACAACGACACGGCTCGGTCGGACGCGCCGAGCACGGTGAGAATACCGGCGAGGATGATCAACGTGCTGGACGCGAAGAACGAGGCGTTGCGCTCCAGATTGCCGATCACGCTGGCATCGGCGATGCGGTTGTCACGCAGCAGCATGCGGCGCATCCAGTCCTCGCGGTACAGGTGCAACACACTGGCCAGACACGCCGTATCGCGAGCCTTCCAAGTGGCATAACGGGTGTAACCGCCCCAGCAGACGACAAACCAGACGGCGGCGAGCAGGTGGATCAGATTGGCTTGGATGAACGACATGCAATTCCTTGTGAGATGTGATCACGGTATGAATGACCTGTGGGAGCGAGCCTGCTCGCGAAAGCGGCGTACTACCCAACACTCATGGCGGCTGACACAACGCTTTCGCGAGCGGGCTCGCTTCCACATGACGATTTCGGCAACCCTTCGACGTTAGCTCAGCAAAAAAGACACTGCCTCCCGCGCATAAAAAATGCCCCGTATCGATTGATACGGGGCATTTCTGTTTAACCGTGCTCGACCCACTTGTGGCGGGTCCGAATCACGTCAGGCAGTGACTTCGCTGCGCTTGCCCAGCAGGCGATCGCAGACCACGGCGACCACCAGGGTCATCACGCACGGCACCAGCCACGCCAGACCCTGCTCGCTCAGCGGCAGATGGGTCAGCTGAGTTGGCATCCAGTCAGCCAGACCAGCGCCTTTCAGGGCGTCGATGGTGCCGAAAACGAAGGAAACCAGCATCACCGGGCCAAGAATGCGCCCGTGCTCATGCCAGAAATCCTTGCAGAAGCTCAGCGCGACCAGAACGATGCACGGCGGGTAGATCGCGGTGAGTACCGGAATCGAGAAGGCGATCAGTTTGGTCAGACCGAGGTTGGAGACCAGCAGCGAGAACGCCGCGAGGATAATCACCAGCGTCTTGTAGGACAGTGGCAGCACACGGCTGAAGTATTCAGCGCAGGCACAGGTCAGACCGACCGCCGTGACCAGACAGGCCAGCGAGATCAGCACCGCAAGGAAACCGCTGCCCAGCGAACCGAAGGTGTGCTGCACGTAGGCATGCAACACCGCCGCGCCGTTGGTGGCGCCGACCGCGACTTCATGGCTGCCGGAACCGAGGCGGAACAGGCTCACGTAGACCAGCGCCAGACCCACGCCGGCAATCAGCCCGGCGATGATCGCGTAACGGGTGATCAGCGCCGGCGACTCGACGCCACGGGAGCGGATCGCATTGACGATAACGATGCCGAATACCAGTGCGCCGAGGGTATCCATGGTCAGGTAACCATTGATGAAGCCTTGGGAAAACGGTGCCGCCACATACTCTGGAGTGCCGTGACCGATGTCACCCGCCGGCAAGGCGAACGCGGCGATGCCCAGTACTGCCAGCGCAATGATTTTCAGCGGCGCGAGGAAGCGGCCCACGGTATCCAGCAAACGCCCAGGGTAGAGCGAAATGAAGAACACCAAGAGGAAGTACACCGAGCTGTAGAGGAACAGCGCCAGCGGGCTTTCACCGGTCAATGGCGCCAGACCCACTTCAAAGGATACGGTCGCGGTACGCGGAGTGGCGAACAGCGGCCCCACAGCCAGATAGCATGCCGCCGCGAGGATACCGCCAGCGATCTTGCCGATCGGGCTGCTCAACGCATCCATGGCACCGCCGACCTTGGCCAGCGCCACCACGGTGACTACCGGCAAACCTACGGCGGTGATCAGAAAGCCCAGCGCGGCCATCCAGACGTGAGGTCCGGCCTGCAAGCCGACGATCGGCGGGAAGATAATGTTACCGGCCCCGACAAACAGGGCAAACGTCATAAAACCAAGTGCCAGGATGTCCTGACCTTTCAAAACTTTCATTAAGGAAATACCACACTACTGAAATCGGAATTTAGAGGGGGATTGCCCTGTTGGATTAGGGAAATGCTGTCGATCCGTATGGGACTGACCCTTAAAGCGCGTGGCTGCCTTGTGGGCGGCGGACGCAAAAATGGCTGCCAGCCTAACGAATTTGGCTGACAAACGCACTGTTGGAGGGCGAACTATCCGATACGCGACATTTCCGTGTCGCGTTTACATAAGAAAAGCAGCTGCAAGCTACAAGTTTCAAGCTGCAAGCTTCTATCTTGCAGCTAGCCGCTTGAAGCTTGCCGCTGCTCTGAAACGACGAAGGCCACCCGAAGGTGGCCTTTGTTGCTGGAGCTAAAAAGTCAGCCGAAGCTTACTTCTTCACTTCCCAGCCAGTCAGCTCGGCCAAGGCCTTGCCGATGTCTGCCAGCGAACGCACGGTTTTTACGCCTGCGTCTTGCAGCGCAGCGAATTTCTCGTCTGCAGTGCCTTTGCCGCCAGAGATGATTGCGCCAGCATGGCCCATGCGCTTGCCCGGAGGAGCAGTCACACCAGCGATGTAGGAAACAACCGGCTTGGTCACGTTTGCCTTGATGTAGGCAGCCGCTTCTTCTTCAGCCGAACCGCCGATCTCGCCGATCATCACGATCGCCTCGGTCTTCGGGTCTTCCTGGAACAGCTTCAGGATGTCGATGAAGTTCGAACCCGGGATCGGGTCACCGCCGATGCCGACGCAAGTCGACTGACCGAAACCGGCGTCAGTGGTCTGCTTCACAGCTTCGTAGGTCAGGGTGCCGGAACGCGAAACGATACCGACCTTGCCTGGCAAGTGAATGTGACCTGGCATGATGCCGATCTTGCATTCGCCTGGGGTGATCACGCCTGGGCAGTTAGGGCCGATCAGGACTACGCCCAGCTCGTCGCACTTAACTTTGGCGTCCAGCATGTCCAGGGTAGGAATGCCTTCGGTGATGCAGACGATCAGCTTGATGCCGCCGAATGCCGCTTCCAGGATCGAGTCCTTGCAGAACGGAGCCGGAACGTAGATCACGCTGGCGGTAGCGCCAGTGGCAGCTACTGCGTCTTTAACGGTGTTGAACACTGGCAGACCCAGGTGCTCGGTGCCGCCCTTGCCTGGAGTTACGCCACCAACCATCTTGGTGCCGTATTCGATGGCTTGCTGGGTGTGGAAACTACCTTGCGAACCGGTAATACCCTGGCAGATAACTTTGGTGTCTTTATTGATCAGGACGCTCATTATTTGCCCTCCGCAGCTTTGACAACTTGTTGAGCAGCGTCGGTCAGGCTGGTTGCAGCGATGATGTTCAAACCGCTTTCTGCCAGTACTTTAGCGCCCAGCTCAGCGTTGTTGCCTTCAAGGCGAACAACAACCGGGATTTTCACGCCGACTTCTTTCACAGCGCCGATGATGCCTTCGGCAATCATGTCGCAGCGAACGATGCCGCCGAAGATGTTGACCAGTACTGCCGCGACGTTCTGGTCGGACAGGATGATCTTGAACGCTTCAGTAACGCGTTCCTTGGTAGCGCCACCACCTACGTCGAGGAAGTTGGCTGGCTTGCCGCCATGCAGGTTGACGATGTCCATGGTACCCATGGCCAGACCGGCACCGTTGACCATGCAGCCGATGTTGCCTTCCAGGGCTACGTAGTTCAGTTCGAACTTGGCAGCGTGCGCTTCGCGCGGATCGTCCTGCGACGGATCGTGGAAAGCCTTCAGCTTAGGCTGACGGTACATGGCGTTGGCGTCGATGTTGATCTTCGCGTCGAGGCAGTGCAGATCGCCGTCAGCCTTGATCACCAGCGGGTTCACTTCCAGCAGAGCCAGGTCGTGGTCTTTGAACAGCTTGGCCAGACCTACGAAGATCTTGGCGAACTGAGTGACCTGCTTGCCTTCCAGACCCAGCTGGAATGCCAGCTCGCGACCCTGGGATGGCTGAGCGCCAACCAGTGGATCGATAGTGGCCTTGAGAATTTTTTCTGGAGTGTCGTGAGCGATTTTCTCGATGTCCACGCCACCTTCGGTGGAAGCCATGAACACGATGCGACGGCTCGAACGGTCAACGACAGCGCCCAGGTACAGCTCTTTAGCGATATCAGTGCACGATTCAACCAGGATCTTGGTGACTGGCTGGCCATTGGCGTCAGTCTGGTAAGTCACCAGACGCTTGCCCAGCCACTGCTGTGCGAAGGCTTTGGCGTCTTCTTTGCTGCGAACCAGCTTTACGCCGCCCGCTTTACCGCGACCACCGGCGTGAACCTGGGCTTTGACGACCCACTCGTTGCCGCCGATCTTGTCGCAAGCTTCTGCTGCTGCTTCCGGGGTGTCTACTGCATAACCAGTGGAAACTGGCAGGCCGTATTCAGCGAACAGCTGCTTACCCTGATACTCGTGAAGATTCATGCTTTTTACCGTCTTCGTTAGGTACTGCGCATTCGGCGCTGCGCTCGTTTGAGTGCCGCGCCACCTGTGACTGCTGCTTGCGTAGCTGGGCTACGCAAGACTGCGTCCGGCGGACATTCCGCGGTGAGTCTTGCTCGCAAGGCTCACGACGGGCCGTTGCCGCCGTGGTTTCTTATTATGTCTTAACGCTTCTTGCGGTTGGCAATGTGAATGGCGCCGCCATTCACTGCCAGAGCAGCTTCGTGCAAGGCTTCAGACAGGGTCGGATGGGAGAAAACCATCATGCCCAGGTCTTCAGCGCTGGTGCCGAACTCCATACCGATCGCGCCCTGCTGAACCAGTTCTGCAGCGCTCGGGCCAATCACGTGCACGCCCAATACGCGGTCGGTCTTGGCATCGGCGATGACCTTGACGAAACCACCGGTATCGTTGGCAGCCATGGCACGGCCGGAAGCGGCGAACGGGAAGGTGCCGACGTTGACTTCAACGCCTTCGGCCTTCAGCGCCTGCTCGGTTTTGCCAACCCACGCGATTTCCGGGTGAGTATAAATAACCGAAGGGATCAAATCATAGTTCATCTGAGCCTTGTGGCCCTTGATGCGCTCGACAACCATGATGCCTTCTTCCGAAGCCTTGTGGGCCAGCATCATGCCGCGAACCACGTCACCGATGGCGAAGACGCCCGGTACAGCTGTGACGCAATGGTCATCGACCGCGATGAAACCGCGCTCGTCGATTTCCACGCCGCAGTCGGCAGACAGCAGATCAGTGGTCACCGGACGGCGACCAACGGCAACGATCAGCTTGTCGAAAGTGATGGTCTGTTCGCCGTTGGCATCGGTGTAGTTGACGACGACTTCTTCGCCGTTGACTTTCGAACCGGTAACGCGAGCGCCCAGCTTGATGTCCAGACCCTGTTTGGTCAGGGTTTTCAGCGCTTCCTTGGAAACAGCGGTGTCCGCTGCCATCAGGAAAGTGTCCAGTGCTTCGAGCACAGTCACTTCTGCACCCAGACGCGACCATACCGAACCCAGCTCCAGACCGATCACGCCAGCGCCGATCACGCCCAGACGTTTAGGTACGGACTGGAACTCCAGAGCGCCAGTCGAATCGACGATGACTTTCTGGTCAACCGGAGCCGGTGGAATGTCGATCGGACGCGAACCTGGCGCGAGGATGACATTTTCCGCTTCGATGACTTCAACCGAACCGTCCGGCTTGGTGACTTCGACTTTCTTGCCGGCCAGCAGCTTGCCGTGGCCCTGGATCGAAGTAACGCCGTTGGCCTTGAACAGGGTGGCAACGCCTCCGGTCAGGTTCTTGACGATGCCAGCCTTGCGGCCAACCATCGCAGCGACGTCCATTTTGACTTCGCCGGTCGAGATACCGTGAACGTTGAAGCTCTCTTTGGCTTCCTTGTATTTCCACGAGCTGTCGAGCAGCGCCTTGGAAGGAATGCAACCCACGTTCAGGCAGGTACCGCCCAGGGCTTGCTTGCCCTCTGCGTCGGTGTACTTCTCGATGCAGGCAGTGGTCAGGCCCAACTGAGCAGCCTTGATGGCCGCTACATAGCCACCAGGGCCGGCACCGATCACTACTACGTCAAATTTCTGCGACATTCAAAAAATCCTCTTTAGCAATAAAGCTACAAGCCGCAAGCTTCAAGCTGCAAGCCCACCCGCTCGCCTTGAGCTTGAGGCTTGTAGCTGAAAGCTTGCAGCTGCTTTTTAGATATCCAGCAACAGACGAGCCGGATCTTCCAGCAGGTTCTTGATGGTCACCAGGAAGGTCACAGCTTCTTTGCCATCGATCAGGCGGTGATCGTAGGACAGCGCCAGGTACATCATCGGACGGATCACGACCTGACCGTTGATGGCCATCGGACGCTGGATGATGTTGTGCATGCCCAGGATCGCTGCCTGCGGCGGGTTGACGATCGGCGTCGACATCATCGAACCGAAGGTACCACCGTTGGTGATGGTGAAGGTACCACCGGTCATCTCGTCCATCGACAGTTTGCCGTCACGGGCTTTCTTGCCAAATGTTGCGATGCCGCCTTCGATTTCAGCCAGGCTCATCAGCTCGGCGTTACGCAGAACCGGTACCACCAGGCCACGGTCGCTGGAAACGGCAACGCCGATGTCCGCATAGCCGTGGTAAACGATGTCGCCGCCGTCGATCGACGCGTTGACAGCCGGGAAGCGTTTCAGCGCTTCGGTGGCCGCTTTCACGAAGAACGACATGAAGCCCAGGCGTACGCCGTTGTGGGACTTCTCGAACAGGTCCTTGTACTTCGAACGCAGAGCCATGACTTCGGTCATGTCGACTTCGTTGAACGTGGTCAGCATCGCCATGTTCGACTGGGCTTCAACCAGACGCTTGGCCACGGTGGCACGCACGCGAGTCATCGGTACGCGCTTCTCGATGCGGTCGCCGGCAGCGAACACAGGCGCAGCAGCCGAAGGAGCAGCAGCCTTGGCAGGTGCGGCAGCCGGAGCGGCTTTCTTCGCAGCAACTGCTGCTACCACGTCTTCCTTGGTCACACGACCGCCCTTGCCGGTGCCGGCAACGGAAGCGATGTTGATGCCGTTCTCTTCAGCCAGCTTGCGAGCGGCAGGAGCTGCGATCGGGTCATCTTCGCCATCGGCAGCAGCCGGTGCGGCAGCGGCAGTAGCAGCCGGAGCAGCAGCGGCGGCAGGAGCGGCAGCAGCAGCGCCGCCCTCTTCGATCGAGCCCAGGACCTGGTTCGACAGAACGGTAGCGCCCTCTTCGGCAACGATTGCGCCCAGCACGCCGTCCGCTTCAGCCAACACTTCGAGCACGACTTTGTCGGTTTCGATGTCGACGATCAGGTCGTCACGCTTGACGGCCTCACCTGGTTTCTTGTGCCAGGTGGCAACGGTGCCATCGGCAACCGATTCCGGGAATGACGGGGCTTTGATTTCGATAGCCATTATCTGTGGGTCCTTAAAATTCGGTTTCAGTCAGCGCGAAGGCGTTAAACAGTGAAAGCATCTTGCAGCAGTTTTTCCTGCTGCTCGGCGTGCATCGATGCGTAACCACAAGCTGGCGCAGCCGAAGCCTCACGGCCCGCGTACTCGAGTACGAGAGTCTTGTCGAGGTTGGCGATGCTGCGACGCAAGTGATGCTGGCTGCAGTACCAGGCACCCTGGTTCATCGGCTCTTCCTGACACCAAACGGCGTGTTTGACGTTGGTGTATGGAGCCAGGACTTCTTTCAAGTCGTCCTCAGGGAACGGATACAGCTGCTCGATACGCACGATGGCGATATCTTCGCGGCCTTCGGCACGGCGTTTTTCCAGCAGGTCGTAGTAGACCTTGCCGCTGCACAGAACCACGCGCTCGACCTTTTTCGGGTCCAGTGCGTCGATTTCCGGGATCACGGTCTGGAACGAACCTTCGGCCAGATCTTCCAGCGTCGAGATGGCCAGCTTGTGGCGCAGCAGCGACTTCGGCGTCAGCACGACCAGCGGCTTGCGCAGCGGACGGATCACCTGACGACGCAGCAAGTGGTAGATCTGCGCTGGCGTGGTCGGCATGCACACCTGAATGTTGTGCTCGGCGCACAGCTGCAGGTAACGCTCAAGACGAGCCGAGCTGTGCTCAGGGCCCTGACCTTCGTAACCGTGTGGCAGCAACATGGTCAGACCGCAGAGACGGCCCCACTTGTGCTCGCCGCTGGTGATGAACTGGTCGATCACGACCTGAGCACCGTTGGCGAAGTCGCCGAACTGGGCTTCCCAGATCACCAGCGCGTTTGGCGTGGTGGTCGAGTAACCGTATTCGAATGCCAGTACCGCTTCTTCCGAGAGGAACGAGTCGTACAGGTCGAAACGTGGTTGACCGTCGTACAGGTTCTGCAGCGGAATGTAGGTGCCCGCGTCTTTCTGGTTGTGCAACACAGCGTGACGGTGCGAGAACGTACCGCGGCCGATGTCCTGACCGGTCATGCGAATCGGGTGACCTTCGAACGCCAGGGTCGCGTACGCCATGGTTTCGGCGTAACCCCAGTTGATCGGCAGGCCGCCGGCTTGCATCTTCTGACGGTCTTCGTAGATCTTCGCGACCTGACGCTGAACGACGAAGCCTTCCGGAATTTCCAGCAGCTTGGCGGACAGCTCTTGCAGAGTCTTCAGATCGAAACGCGTGTCGTGACGCGCGGTCCAGGCGTGGCCCAGGTATGGACGCCAGTCGACGAACAGCTCTTTGTTCGGCTCTTTGACCAGCGATTTCACTACGTGCAGACCGTTGTCCAGCGCGTTGCGGTATTCGTCGACCTTGGCCTGAACGCGTTCAGAGTCAAGCACACCGGCCTGAGTCAGGCGATCAGCGTACAGCTCACGGGTGGTGCGCTGCTTGGTGATCTGCTGATACATCAGGGGCTGGGTGCCGCTTGGCTCGTCGGCCTCGTTGTGGCCGCGACGACGGTAGCAGACCAGATCGATCACCACGTCACGCTTGAACTGCATGCGGTAGTCGATGGCCAGTTGGGTCACGAACAGCACGGCTTCCGGATCATCACCATTCACATGGAGGATCGGCGCCTGGATCATCTTGGCAACGTCGGTGGCGTACTCGGTGGAGCGCGAGTCCAGCGGGTTGCTGATGGTGAAACCGACCTGGTTGTTGATCACGATGTGCACGGTACCGCCGGTCTTGAAACCGCGGGTCTGTGACATCTGGAAGGTTTCCATGACCACGCCCTGACCGGCAAATGCCGCGTCACCGTGGATGGAGATCGGCAGAACTTTCTCACCGGTCAGGTCGTTGCGACGGTCCTGACGGGCGCGCACCGAACCTTCGACCACCGGGGAAACGATTTCCAGGTGGGACGGGTTGAACGCCATGGCCAGGTGAACTTCACCGCCGGTGGTCATCACGTTGGACGAGAAGCCCTGGTGGTATTTGACGTCACCGGAACCGAGCTCGACCTTCTTCTTGCCTTCGAACTCGTCGAACAGCTCGCGCGGGTTCTTGCCGAAGGTGTTGACCAGAACGTTCAGACGGCCACGGTGGGCCATGCCGATGACGACTTCCTTGGTGCCGTACGAGCCGGAACGCTGGATCAGTTCGTCGAGCATCGGAATCAGGCTTTCGCCGCCTTCCAGACCGAAACGCTTGGTGCCCGGGTATTTGGTGCCCAGGTATTTTTCCAGGCCTTCACCGGCAGTCACGCGCTCAAGCAGGTGGCTCTTGATGTCGGCGGAGTACGTCGGACGGCCACGCACGCTTTCCAGACGCTGCTGGAACCACTGGCGCTGCTCGGAATCGGTGATGTGCGTGAATTCAGCGCCGATGGTGCGGCAATATGTCTGCTGCAACGCTTCGTGAATTTCGCGTAGGCTCGCTTCCTCTTTGCCGATGAACAGGTCGCCGGCACGGAAGGTCGTATCAAGATCGGCATTGGTCAAGCCGTAATGATTGATCGACAGGTCTGCAGGTGCAGGACGCTGCCACAGCCCCAGCGGGTCAAGCTGGGCTGCCTGGTGGCCACGCATACGGTAGGCCTGGATCAATCGCAGCACTTCAACTTGCTTCTTCTCGTGCTCACTGCTCACGCTGCCGGCGGAAACCGGTTGGGCGCGGCGCTGGTTCTTTGCCAGCAGCACGAAATGATCGCGAATCGTCGAGTGCGAAACATCAGTGGCAGAGTTGCCGTCGGCTGGCAACTTCTGAAAGTAGGTGCGCCACTCTTCTGGCACAGCGTTAGGGTCGTGCAGGTAGAGCTCATAAAGCTCTTCCACATAGGCAGCGTTTCCACCTGAAAGGTAGGCGCTGTTCCACATGCGCTGCATCACGCTTTCTTGCATGCTTGGTCACCCTCGGTTAGGGGAACACCATCGGTGTCGACACCGAGCAAACTTGCAGAAGTCCGAATGCAGCGACTAAAACAAGCCACCTAGGATCACACTGATAGTCCGGGTACCAGCCCGGATGCCCCTGCTTGTCTCATTTCTTCAAAAGAAGAGCTGCAGCTTATGGCTACGGCTCTGGTTATAGCCATGACGCGGGTTGAAGCCCGCGCCACAGCCTCTACGGTGCAACGGTTACAGCAGCTGAATCACACGCCGCTCGAAAGCAGCATGTTACGGATGTGACCGATGGCCTTAGTCGGGTTCAGGCCTTTCGGACATACGTTGACGCAGTTCATGATGCCCCGGCAGCGGAAAACGCTGAACGGGTCGTCAAGTGAAGCCAGACGTTCGCTGGTCTTGGTGTCGCGACTGTCTGCCAGGAAGCGGTAGGCTTGCAGCAGCGCAGCAGGACCCAGGAACTTGTCCGGGTTCCACCAGAAGGATGGGCAAGAGGTCGAGCAGCAGGCGCACAGGATGCACTCGTACAGACCGTCGAGCTTTTCGCGCTCTTCTGGCGACTGCAGACGCTCGATGGCCGGAGCCGGCGTGTCGTTCTGCAGGTAAGGCTTCACCTTCTCGTATTGCTTGTAGAAGATGCTCATATCGACGACCAGGTCACGAATAACCGGCAAACCTGGCAGCGGACGAACGATCAGTTTGTTGCCTTTTACAACGGCAGACAGCGGCGTGATGCAGGCCAGACCGTTCTTGCCGTTGATGTTCATGCCGTCGGAGCCGCAGACGCCTTCACGGCAGGAGCGACGATAGGAGAAACCTTCGTCCTGCTCTTTGATCAGGGCCAGCACGTCCAGCACCATCAGGTCTTTACCACCGGTATCGACCTGGAAATCCTGCATGAACGGCGCGGCGTCCTGATCAGGGTTGTAGCGATAAACACTGACTTGCAACATGGCGGTCACCCTTAATAAGTCCGGACTTTAGGTTCGAAAGTCGGAACAGTCTTCGGCGAGAAGTTCACGGCACGCTTGGTGACGCGCTTGTCACCCGGGAAGTACAGGGTGTGGCACAGCCAGTTTTCGTCATCACGGTCTTCGAAGTCTTCACGGGCGTGAGCGCCGCGGGACTCTTTACGTACTTCGGCCGCGATGGCGGTAGCTTCAGCCACTTCCAGCAGGTTCTGCAATTCCAGCGCTTCGATACGTGCAGTGTTGAACGCTTGCGACTTGTCGTTGATCTTCACGTTGGCGATACGCTTGCGCAGATCGGCCAGCTGAGCGATGCCCTTCTGCATGTATTCGCCGGTACGGAATACACCGAAGTAGTTCTGCATGCAGCTTTGCAGCTCGCGACGCAGGGTGGCAACGTCTTCACCGTCGGTACGGTTGTTCAGCGCGTTCAGACGCGATAGTGCAGCTTCGATGTCGGACTCGGTAGCGTCGTCGTATTCGATGCCATCGGTCAACGCCTTTTCCAGGTGCAGGCCGGCAGCGCGACCGAATACCACCAGGTCGAGCAGCGAGTTGCCGCCCAGACGGTTCGCACCGTGAACCGATACGCAAGCCACTTCGCCTACCGCGAACAGGCCAGGAATGATCTGATCCTGACCTTCGGCGTTCTGGGTGATCGCCTGGCCATGAATGTTGGTGGCAACGCCGCCCATCATGTAGTGGCAGGTCGGCACAACCGGAACCGGAGCAACGACCGGGTCAACGTGGGCGAAAGTCTTCGACAGTTCGCAGATGCCTGGCAGACGGCTGTGCAGCACTTCCTCGCCCAGGTGGTCGAGTTTGAGCATCACGTGGTCGCCATTCGGACCGCAACCGTTGCCGGCGATGATTTCCTTGACCATCGAACGGGCAACCACGTCACGACCTGCAAGGTCTTTCGCGTTCGGAGCATAACGCTCCATGAAACGCTCGCCGTGCTTGTTGATCAGGTAACCACCTTCACCACGGCAACCTTCGGTAACCAGTACACCGGCGCCGGCGATGCCGGTCGGGTGGAACTGCCACATTTCGATGTCTTGCACCGGCACGCCAGCACGCAGAGCCATGCCGACGCCATCACCGGTGTTGATCAGGGCGTTGGTGGTGGACGCGTAGATACGGCCTGCACCGCCAGTGGCCAGAACGGTGGCCTTGGCACGGATGTAGGAGGTTTCGCCGGTTTCGATGCAGATCGCGATCACACCAACGAATTCGCCTTCCTGGTTTTTCACCAGATCAACAGCGTAGTACTCGTTGAGGAACGTGGTGCCGGCTTTCAGGTTGCCCTGATAAAGCGTGTGCAGCAGCGCGTGACCGGTACGGTCGGACGCAGCGCAAGTACGTGCAGCCTGACCGCCCTTGCCGTAGTCCTTGGACTGGCCACCGAACGGACGCTGGTAGATGCGGCCTTGCTCGGTACGCGAGAACGGCAGCCCCATGTGGTCCAGCTCGAAAACAGCGGCCGGGCCTTCCTGACACATGTATTCGATAGCGTCCTGGTCACCGATGTAGTCGGAACCCTTGACGGTATCGTACATGTGCCAGCGCCAGTCATCGTTCGGGTCGGCGGAAGCGATGGCGCACGTGATGCCGCCCTGCGCGGATACAGTGTGCGAACGGGTCGGGAAAACCTTGGTGATCACCGCAGTCTTGTGGCCGCCCTGTGCCAGCTGCAGCGCAGCGCGCATGCCGGCACCGCCACCACCAATAATGATGGCGTCGAAAGAAATCGTTGGAATGTTAGCCATGAATCAGATACCCCAGAGAATCTGCACACCCCAGACGAAGTAAGCGAACATCGCAACGCCGCATACTGCCTGGAAAAGGAAACGTATCGCCGTTGCGGACTTGCCGAACGCCATTGGCGTCAGGTAGTCGGTCGCGATGGTCCACATGCCGACCCAGGCGTGAGCGCCCAGAGCAACAAGGGCCAGCAGGCTGAAAATACGCATTCCGTTGTGAGCGAACAGTTCATGCCACTGGGCATACTCGAGGCCAGGGTTGGCAACGATGTATCCGATCAGAAAGATGAAGTAAGCCGCGAGAACGACCGCAGACACACGCTGTGCCATCCAGTCATAGAGGCCCGAACGCGACAGGTTAGTGACGTTAGTTACCATATCCAGACTCCTGCCAGAACGATTACCACCACGGAAACGGCGATAACGATTTTCGAGCCCAGTTTGCCGCCTTCCAGCGTCTCACCGATGCCCATGTCCATGATCAAGTGGCGCACACCGGCTACCAGGTGATACAGCAGAGCGGACAGGATGCCCCAAATCACTAGCTTGGCTAGCGGACTGGTCAGACACGCTTTCACCTGACCGAAGCCTTCCTCGGAGCTCAGCGACTTGTCCAATGCGTAAAGCATGATGGCAAGGCACACGAAGAGGATGACACCGGAGATACGGTGAAGAATGGACGTGTAAGCAGTGACTGGGAGTTTGATGGTCCTTAGGTCTAGGTTTACAGGTCGTTGGCTTTTCACGGCTTTTTTTTCACACTGAAGAGCCCCTAACAATCAGGGCAAAGTTGTTGGGGAGTGCACTGGTCAGGTAACCACCACCCAGGGATGCGACCCCCAATGAAAGCAAGCCCAAAAGCCCTTGGCGGTCGGTGGCCGAGTATAGACAGTTAGGCTACTAATGACAACGCGTTCACCTACCCCCAATAGCGGATTGCACAAGTTGCATAAAAGGCGTAAATGGCAGGCAATTTCGAGGAAAAAGTCGGCTTAAAGCCTTCTGGAGCAAGACTTTAGGCAAATTGACATTCGAATTTATCTCACTATAGTGGTGCGGGCCCTGCGTGGGGGGTCTGTCTGATGGTTCAAGCATAAATAGGAGGCCACATGGCTGACAAAAAAGCGCAGTTGATCATCGAGGGCGCAGCCCCCGTCGAGCTGCCCATTTTAACCGGCACCGTTGGTCCCGATGTAATTGATGTTCGGGGCCTGACGGCCACGGGCCGCTTCACTTTCGACCCGGGTTTCATGTCGACCGCTTCGTGCGAATCGAAAATCACCTATATCGACGGCGACAACGGCATTCTGTTGCACCGCGGCTACCCGATCGAACAGCTGGCTGAAAAGTCGGACTACCTGGAAACCTGCTACCTGCTGCTCAACGGCGAATTGCCGACCGCAGAACAGAAGGCCCAGTTCGTCAGCACCGTGAAGAACCACACCATGGTTCACGAGCAGCTGAAAACCTTCTTCAACGGTTTCCGTCGCGACGCCCACCCGATGGCCGTCATGTGCGGTGTAGTCGGCGCCCTCTCGGCCTTCTACCACGACTCCCTGGACATCAATAACCCGCAGCATCGCGAAATTTCCGCGATCCGCCTGGTTGCGAAGATGCCGACCCTGGCAGCGATGGTTTACAAGTACTCCATGGGCCAACCCATGATGTACCCGCGCAACGACCTGACTTACGCGGAAAACTTCCTGCACATGATGTTCAACACCCCGTGCGAGATCAAACCGATCAGCCCGGTACTCGCCAAGGCCATGGACCGGATCTTCATCCTCCACGCCGACCACGAGCAGAACGCTTCGACCTCCACCGTGCGTCTGGCCGGCTCTTCGGGTGCCAACCCGTTCGCCTGTATCGCCGCCGGTATCGCCGCACTGTGGGGCCCTGCCCACGGCGGTGCGAACGAAGCCGTGCTGACCATGCTCGACGAGATTGGCGATGTGTCGAACATCGACAAGTTCATCGCCAAGGCCAAGGACAAGAACGATCCGTTCAAGTTGATGGGCTTCGGTCACCGCGTCTACAAGAACCGCGACCCTCGCGCGACTGTCATGAAGCAGACCTGCGACGAAGTGTTGAAGGAACTGGGCATCAACAACGATCCGCAACTCGAACTGGCCATGCGCCTGGAAGAGATCGCGTTGACCGACCCGTACTTCATCGAGCGCTCGCTGTACCCGAACGTCGACTTCTACTCGGGGATCATCCTCAAGGCGATCGGCATTCCAACCAGCATGTTCACGGTGATTTTCGCCCTGGCGCGTACCGTGGGCTGGATTTCGCACTGGAAAGAAATGCTCTCGAGCCCGTACAAGATTGGCCGTCCGCGCCAGCTGTACACCGGTTATGAGTCGCGAGACATCACCAAGCTGGAAGATCGCAAATAAGGTTTTTTCTTTTGTGTGATGGTTTAGTGGTGTGTCAGGAACGGCCTCTTATATAGAGGCCGTTTTTGTTTCTGTTGGTGTTCATTGGATTGGGGGCATATCCGTTGCTGCGGTAACGGCTTCTTATGGTTTCGCTCTTACAGCGAGTCCCTTTTTCAAACGCAAAAAAGGAACCAAAAGGCTTTGCCCCGGCGTACGGCCCGCTCGCTAAAGCTCGGGGGTTCCTTCGTTACGGGACCGATCCGGGCGCAGCGGCTACGGTTTGCTTCGCTGCACCTCCTTCCGCTGTGTACGACTGCGTCGTACGGTCGCTGCGCTCCCACCCCCTGATCGATCCCTTCACTCAGCCTGCCGAAGGGGCAAAAGATCAAAAGCCAGATCAAGAGCCAGATCAAAATCAAAAGCCAGAGCAAAATCAAAAGCCCCTCACCCTAGCCCTCTCCCGAAGGGAGAGGGGACTGACCGAGGTGATTGGAGGCATACGCCGACATGCAATATCGAGTTGAACTCAGACTTTGAAATGCCCACAAATCGGCTCCCTCTCCCTCGGGAGAGGGCTGGGCGGGCGGCGTTCCGATGAGGGGCGAATCCAACGCAGATCCAAAGCAGACCACCCGCTTCTAACCACTCAACAATGAGCGTTAGCTCGCGTGCTTTTGATCTTGACTCACCGGCGACGTCGGAAGGCTGAGTGGAGGGATTGATCCGGGGGTGGGAGCGCAGCGACCGTCTGGCGCAGCCAGACACAGCGCAAGGAGGTGCAGCGAAGCAAACCGGAGCCGCTGCGCCCGGATCAGTCCCGGAGCGAAGGAACCCGAGCCTGCGAGGGCCGAACGTAGGAGCAAGCCTTTTGGGTTACCTTTTCGGCGTTTGGAAAAGGTGACTCGCCGTAAGGGCGAAACCCTAAGCCGCCGTTACCGCAGCAACGGATATACACACCAAACCAACCAATAACCACCCACAAAAAAAACGCCCCAATCTCTCAATCAGGGCGTTTTCTTGAAGCTTGCAGCTTGCAGCTTACAGCTTACATCTGATCTCTTAGTGCGAAACCGCCCCACTCGCCCCCAACCCGGTCTGCGAACGCACAAACTGCGGGAAGAACAGCGCCCGCTCATTGTCCGCAGCCGCCGACTTGTCGGTAATCGAGAAGAACCAGATCCCGATGAACGCAATCATCATCGAGAATAGCGCCGGATATTCGTAAGGGAAGATCGCCTTCTCGTGATGCAGAATCTGCACCCAGATGGTCGGGCCGAGGATCATCAGACCAACAGCACTCACCAGACCCAGCCAGCCACCAATCATCGCGCCGCGAGTGGTCAGCTTCTTCCAGTACATCGAAAGCAGCAGTACCGGGAAGTTGCAGCTCGCCGCAATCGAGAACGCCAGGCCGACCATGAACGCGATGTTCTGGCTTTCGAACAGAATGCCCAGACCAATCGCCAGCACCGCCAGGGCGATAGTGGTGATCTTCGACACGCGAATCTCATCCTTCTCGTTGGCTTTGCCCTTCTTGATCACACTGGCGTACAGGTCGTGAGAAACCGCCGAAGCACCCGCCAGCGTCAGACCGGCTACCACCGCCAGAATGGTTGCGAACGCCACCGCCGAGATGAAGCCTAGGAAGATGCTGCCGCCCACCGCGTTGGCCAGGTGCACCGCCGCCATGTTGTTGCCGCCGAGCAAGGCGCCCGCAGCATCCTTGAAGGCCGGGTTGGTGCTGACCAGCAGGATCGCGCCGAAGCCGATGATGAAGGTCAGGATGTAGAAGTAGCCAATGAAGCCGGTAGCGTACAGCACGCTCTTGCGCGCTTCTTTTGCGTCACTCACGGTGAAGAAGCGCATCAGAATGTGCGGCAGGCCAGCGGTACCGAACATCAGTGCCAGACCCAGCGAGAACGCCGAAATCGGATCCTTGACCAGACCGCCCGGGCTCATGATCGCTTCGCCCTTGGCGTGAACCTTGATCGCTTCGGAGAACAGCGTGTTGAAGTCGAAGCCGACGTGCTTCATCACCATCAGCGCCATGAACGAGGCACCGGACAGCAGCAACACTGCCTTGATGATCTGCACCCAAGTGGTCGCGAGCATGCCGCCGAACAGCACATACATGCACATCAGCACGCCGACCAGAATCACCGCAACGTGGTAATCGAGGCCGAACAGCAGCTGGATCAGCTTGCCGGCACCGACCATTTGCGCGATCAGGTAGAACGCCACTACCACCAGCGAACCGCAGGCGGACAGGGTGCGGATCTGGGTTTGCCCGAGGCGGTAGGACGCCACGTCGGCAAAGGTGTATTTACCCAGGTTACGCAGGCGCTCGGCGATCAGGAACAGAATGATCGGCCAGCCCACGAGGAAGCCGATCGAGTAGATCAGGCCGTCGTAGCCGGAGGTGAACACCAGCGCGGAAATCCCCAGGAAGGACGCCGCCGACATGTAGTCGCCAGCGATCGCCAGGCCGTTCTGGAAACCGGTGATCTTGCCGCCCGCCGCATAGTAGTCGGCGGCCGAGTTGTTTTTCTTCGAAGCCCAGTAGGTGATGTATAAAGTCGCGCCGACGAAGGCCACGAACATCAGAATCGCCGGAATGTTCAGCGGCTGTTTGGCCACCTCCCCCGTCAACGCGTCAGCCGCCCAGACATTCGGCGCGAAAGCCGCAACACTCAATAGAGCCAGTAGACGCCGGATCATTGCTGAGCCTCCTTGAGAATCGCATTGTTCAGGTCGTCGAACTCGCCATTGGCGCGGCGCACGTAGATGCCGGTCAGGACGAAGGCCGAAATGATCAGGCCGACACCGATCGGGATGCCCCAGGTGATTGACGATTCAGGACTGAGTTTCGCCCCGAGCACGTGCGGCCCGTATGCGATCAGCAGGATGAATGCGGAGTACAGCCCGAGCATGATTGCCGAGAGAATCCAGGCGAATCGTTCCCTTTTCTGAACCAGCTCCTTGAATCGGGGACTGTTTTGAATCGAGAGGTAAATGCTGTCGTTCATTGTTTTTATCCTCGCAGCACAAATTATTGTTGGAACGTAGCTAATGTATGCGGCTGCGAGAGAGGTTCCAGACGACCTTAGTAGTAGATGGCCATGATGTTCTGGCCATTTTCAAGCACACACAAAAACAACTGTGGGAGCGAGCCTGCTCGCGAAGGCGTCGTATCAGTCGATATTGCATCAACTGACAGATTGCATTCGCGAGCAGGCTCGCTCCCACAGGGGTGTGGCGGTGTTGAAATTATTTGGTCCAGTCAGCTACACGATCCGGGTGTTTGGCCACCCAGTCCTTGGCCGCTGCATCAGGCTTGGCGCCGTCCTGAATCGCCAGCATGACCTCGCCGATTTCGTCTTTCGAAGCCCACTGGAAGTTTTTCAGGAACTTGGCCACTTCCGGTGCCTTGGCGTCCAGGCCTTTGCTGCCGATGCTGTTCACGGTTTCAGCTTGGCCATACACGCCTTTCGGGTCATCGAGGAAGCGCAGTTTCCACTTGGCGAACATCCAGTGCGGCACCCAACCGGTGACGGCGATGGATTCGTTTTTCTTCTCGGCGCGGGTCAGCTCGGCAATCATGCCGGCGCCGGAACTGGCCTTGAGGCTGTACTTGTCCAGACCGTAATCCTTGATCGCCTGATCGGTCTTGAGCATTACGCCTGAACCGGCGTCGATGCCGACAATACGGTTTTTGAAGGTGTCGTCGGTTTTCAGGTCTTCGATCGATTTGGCTTTGACGTACTCCGGCACGATCAGGCCGATCTTCGCGTCCTTGAAGTTCGGGCCGTAATCGACGACCTGATCCTTGTTTTTCGTCCAGTAGTCACCGTGGGTCACGGGCAGCCAGGCCGAGAGCATCGCGTCGAGTTTGCCGGTGGCCACGCCCTGCCACATGATCCCGGTGGCGACGGCTTGCAGCTTCACGTCATAACCGAGTTTCTGTTTGATCACTTCGGCCGCCACGTGGGTGGTCGCGACGCTGTCGGACCAGCCGTCAACGTAACCGATGTTCAGGGTCTGTTTTTCAGCGTTGGCGAAAGTGGAACTCATCGCAAGCGCCAGAATGGCACCTGCGCCTAAAAGTCGTCGCATCTTCATCGTTTACTTCCCCGAAATGCTGCGCCCGACGGATGCCGGGCATCGTCAACGTATTGTTATGGTGCACAGCGCCCCCATCACGCCGGACCTCACACACCGAACATCAGCCGATTTTTCAAAAAGGGTACTGATGGTTTGATCATCAACCTCAAGCGACCGGCGACCTGCTCTGTCAGCGACCTCAAGGCAGCGAGAAACGACATCAGAAAGCCATTAATCAAGCGCGATTAATTGACGCCAGACAATCCGCCCGAACTTTGCATGTACAACGCCTGCGAGCCACCTGCCCTTCTATAAATGCAGGTAACATGCGTCGCTTTGCAGCCACTCGGCCTGACCATGTCCGCAACGTCCCGATTTCCTTTTCTGCCTTATCTGTTCGCCTGCCTGCTCGGGCTCCTGGCCCTTGGCGGTTTCTGGTATGGCCTCGGCCAACCGGTGATCCTGCCGGACGCCGCGACG
Source organism: Pseudomonas iranensis (assembly GCF_014268585.2). Classification (NCBI taxonomy): domain Bacteria; kingdom Pseudomonadati; phylum Pseudomonadota; class Gammaproteobacteria; order Pseudomonadales; family Pseudomonadaceae; genus Pseudomonas; species Pseudomonas iranensis. The sequence goes on along the minus strand of NZ_CP077092.1, from coordinate 1,959,413 downwards.
CCGACGCACAAGTTGCAATGCGCCTCCTACACACCGTTCGACAAAGACCAATCGCCGTTCGACGTGCCGTTAAAATTGCGCCCCGAGCGCATGGACGCCGACCTCGCACTGCTGGCGACGCGCTTCGAGTGTATCCGCACCTACTCAATGACCGGCCTCGACGCCCTGCCCGATCTGGCGCGCAAGCACGGTCTGAAGCTGATGATCGGCGCCTGGGTCAACAGCAACCCGGTCGACACCGAACAGGAAGTCGAGTTGCTGATCAAATCGGCCAATGCCAACCCCGACGTGGTCACAGCCGTAATCGTCGGCAACGAAGCGCTGCTGCGCAAAGAGGTCACTGGCGCGCAACTGGCTCGGCTGATCAACAAGGTCAAAAGCCAGGTCAAGCAACCGGTGACCTACGCCGACGTCTGGGAATTCTGGCTCAAGCATCCGGAAATCGCCCCGGCCGTGGACTTTCTGACCATTCACTTGCTGCCGTACTGGGAAGACGATCCGTCGAACATCGACGTGGCGCTGCAGCATGTGGCGGATGTGCGTCAGGTGTTCGGCAACAAGTTCGCGCCCAAAGACGTGATGATTGGCGAAACCGGCTGGCCGAGCGAAGGCCGTCAGCGTGAAACAGCCGTACCGAGCCGGGTCAACGAGGCAAAATTCATTCGTGGCTTTGTGGCGATGGCCGAGCAGGAAGGCTGGCGTTACAACCTGATCGAAGCCTTCGACCAACCGTGGAAGCGCGGCAGTGAAGGCGCGGTCGGCGGCTATTGGGGGCTGTTCGATGCCGATCGGCAGGACAAGGGCGTACTCGCCGGGCCGGTGAGCAACGTGCCGTACTGGAAAGAATGGCTGGCGGTAGGCGGTTTGATTTTCCTTGGCACGCTGATGCTTGGTGGACGCGTGCGCAGCACACGTTCGGCGCTTGCCCTGCCACTGCTGGGCGCCGTCGCTGCTTGCTCGATTGGCGCTTGGGGCGATCTGGCTCGATTGACCACGCGGTTTGCCGGGGAATGGCTGTGGGTCGGCTTGCTGACCGGGTTGAATTTGTTAGTGCTCGCGCATGCCGCGCTGACGCTAAGCGCACGCACAGGTTGGCGCGCGCGAGCCTTCGATTTCCTCGAGCGGCGCGCCGGCTGGCTGGTCGTGGCGGCCGGTTTTGCCGCGGCGGTGATGATGCTGGAGATGGTCTTCGATCCGCGCTATCGCAGTTTCGCCAGCATGGCGTTCGTGCTGCCGGCGCTGGCCTACCTGTGCCGCCCGGTGAGCGTGCCGCGTCGGGAGATTGCTCTGCTGACCTTTATCGTCGGAGCCGGGATTGCACCGCAGTTGTATCAGGAAGGGATGCTGAATCAGCAGGCGTGGGCTTGGGCGCTGGTGAGTGGTTTGATGGTGGTGGCGTTGTGGCGCTGTCTGCGGGTTCGCAAGGCCTGATTTCAGCGCCTTCGAAATCGCCATCGCTGGCAAGCCAGCTCCCACAGGATTTCTGCTGCACACAAATGTTGTGTTCACCTCAATTCCTGTGGGAGCGGGCTTGCCCGCGATGACTGACTGTCAGGCGCTGCGGGACTCGCGGACCAGGCGCAACCCGGCAATCACCACCGCAAACACCGCTAATGTAGTGTTGTACAACGCCAGCGCCGGCAGGCCGAACACCAGCGCCAGCACCGCCAGCCACCACCCTGCCCGTCCCGGCACGACAAATGCCAATACCGCGGTGGCCACCGCCGCCCAGCCAAACACCTTGAAATGAATCATCAGCCCCAGATTCGAACGCACCAGGCATTCCCAACGACTGGCCTCGTCGACGCAGATGCCCACCCACTGCCCGTCTTCCATGAAGCCATAGCGCGCGGCATAACCGGCGGCCAGCCACAGCGGCAACAAAACAAGCAGCACAATCACGGGCAAGCGGCGGGACATGGGGCACTCCAATCTGCGGAAATCGGCGGCCAGCTTAATCTGCCGACCGGCATTCGCAAGCACTAACAACTGTTAACTGTTCAGCAAGCCCTCGCAACGTGTATCGTCCAGCTACTATTACCCCGAATTCCGCCTGTTTGGTGCCGCAGCATGGCACTTTGGCGCACGGCCGGTGGTCATAGCCTGCGAACTTCAATCGGCACCTTCCTCTAAGGGATCTAGTCATGCTCCGTTCCTTGCGCTTCGCCGCGCTGTTCAGCGGCCTTATCTTGAGTGCGTCCGCGCTGGCGGTGGATATCGACGCCGCCAGCTATGGCTACCCGCTGACCAACCCGTTCGAGGCGACGATCGCCACGACACCGCCGGATCTGCGTCCGGAGTTGCCGCTGGACGACGACATCAATCAAACGGACCGCAGCCTCACCCTGCGCCCGGAGCGTGAATTCCAGCTGCCGGACAATTTCTGGGCAGTGAAGAAGCTCACTTACCGCATCGCCACGCAGGACAAGCCGGCGCCGCTGATCTTCCTGATCGCCGGCACCGGTGCGCGCTTTGACAGCACGCTCAACGAATACCTGAAAAAGCTGTATTACAAGGCCGGCTACCATGTCGTGCAGTTGTCGTCGCCGACCAGCTTCGACTTCATCAGCGCCGCCTCGCGTTTCGCCACCCCGGGCGTGACCAAGGAAGATGCCGAAGACATGTATCGGGTGATGCAGGCCGTGCGGGCGCAGAACCCGAAACTGCCGGTCACCGAGTACTATCTCACCGGTTACAGCCTCGGCGCCCTCGATGCGGCGTTCGTCGCGCATCTGGACGAGACACGCCGCAGCTTCAATTTCAAGAAAGTCCTGTTGCTGAACCCGCCGGTCAATCTCTATACCTCGGTGACCAACCTCGACAAGCTGGTACAGACCGAGGTGAAAGGCATCAACAACAGCACCACCTTCTATGAACTGGTACTGACCAAGCTGACCCGCTACTTCCAGCAGAAAGGCTACATCGACCTCAACGATGCGCTGCTGTATGACTTTCAGCAGTCCAAGCAGCATCTGACCAACGAGCAGATGGCCATGTTGATTGGCACGTCGTTCCGTTTCTCGGCAGCCGACATTGCCTACACCTCGGACCTGGTCAACCGTCGCGGTCTGATTACCCCGCCGAAATTCCCGATCACCGAAGGCACCAGCCTCACGCCGTTCCTCAAGCGTGCGCTGCAATGCGACTTCGACTGCTACATCACCGAGCAGGTCATTCCGATGTGGCGCGCGCGCACTGACGGCGGCAGCCTGCTGCAACTGATCGATCAGGTCAGCCTGTATGCGCTTAAGGATTACCTGCACGACAGCCCGAAAATCGCCGTCATGCACAACGCCGACGACGTCATCCTCGGCCCTGGCGACCTGGGCTTCCTGCGTAAAACCTTCGGTGATCGCCTGACCGTTTATCCACTGGGCGGCCACTGCGGCAACCTTAACTATCGCGTCAACAGCGACGCCATGCTGGAGTTCTTCCGTGGCTAAATATCTCCTGCTGATTGCAGCGTTCCTCTGTGCAGGCGTGGCCCAGGCCGACAACAGTAAAGCCGACGCACCGGTGGTGGTCGACAGCGACGGCTTCAAGGAACCGCTGACCAAACTCAAGTTCAACCCGGGCCTGGACCAGCGCGAGTTCGAACGTTCGACGCTCAACGCGCTGAACGTCTATGACCCGCTGGAATCGTGGAACCGCCGGGTCTACCACTTCAACTATCGCTTCGACCAGTGGGTGTTCCTGCCGGTAGTCGATGGCTATCGCTACATCACCCCAAGCTTCGTGCGTACCGGGGTGAGCAACTTCTTCAACAACATTGGTGACGTGCCGAACCTGGTTAACAGCCTGTTGCAGTTCAAGGGCCAGCGCTCGATGGAAACCACCGCGCGCCTGCTGCTCAACACCACGATCGGCATCGCCGGCCTGTGGGACCCGGCCACCGCCATGGGCCTGCCACGCCAGAACGAAGACTTCGGTCAGACCCTGGGCTTCTACGGCGTACCGGGCGGCGCCTACTTCGTACTGCCGATCTTCGGCCCGTCGAACATCCGCGACACCGCAGGTCTGGCCGTGGATTACACCGCCGACACCGCGATCAACTTCCTCAATGTCGCGGAAGTCAGCTCCAACCACCCGGAAGTCTGGGCCTTGCGTGCGATCGACAAGCGCTACCAGACCAGCTTCCGCTACGGCCAGATGAACTCGCCGTTCGAGTACGAGAAAGTGCGGTACGTGTATACCGAGGCGCGCAAGTTGCAGATCGCCGAGTAAATCGGCTGCCGCAAAACACTGTGGGAGCGAGCCTGCTCGCGAACGCGGAGTTTCAGTCAACATCGATATTGACTGGACTACCGCATTCGCGAGCAGGCTCGCTCCCACATTTGTTATGTGTTGCTGATTAACCCTTCAGCGCTTTCCAGAGCTTGCCTACGACCGAAACCACTACCAACACCGCTGCGCCAGCAATAATCCCCGCAACACCATTGAGCAGCATCGGCACGACGAACCCGGCGCTCCCTGCCGCTGCGCCAACACCTTCGATCCCGTGATGCAGCACCGGCACGCCATGGGTCAGGATGCCGCCGCCGACCAGGAACATCGCTGCCGTGCCAACCACCGACAGGGTTTTCATCATGTACGGCGCGGCGCTGAGAATGCCGCTGCCGATCTTTTTCGCCATCTGCCCGGGCTTCTGTGTCAGCCACAGCCCCAGATCGTCGAGCTTGACGATGCCCGCCACCAAACCGTAAACGCCCACGGTCATGACAATGGCTATGCCGGACATGACCACCACTTGCTGCGTCAGCGAGGCATCTGCCACGGTGCCGAGGGTGATCGCAATGATTTCTGCCGAGAGAATGAAGTCAGTGCGGATTGCGCCTTTGATCTTGTCCTTCTCGAACGCCACCAGATCGGTCGCCGGATCGGCCACTGCTTCGGTCAACTGCGTGTGCTCTGCCTCGTCTTCCTCTTTGCTGTGCAGAAATTTGTGCGCGAGCTTCTCGAAACCCTCGAAGCACAGGTACGCGCCGCCGACCATCAACAGTGGTGTCACCAGCCACGGTACGAAAGCGCTGATCGCCAATGCCGACGGCACGAGGATCAGTTTGTTGACGAACGAGCCCTTGGCCACCGCCCAGACCACGGGAATTTCCCGCTCGGCGCGCACGCCCGAAACCTGCTGGGCATTAAGCGCCAGATCATCACCGAGTACACCGGCGGTCTTCTTCGCGGCCATCTTGGTCATCAATGCAACGTCATCCAGAACGGTGGCGATGTCATCGATCAGCACCAGCAAACTGCTTCCTGCCATGAATCCTGTTTCCTTCTGTGTATGAATGTTGCCAAGCATAACGCGACCGCCGGCCACAGGCTGCATTGTTGAGCGCCGCTCAAGGCCGGTGCTACCATGCGCCACCGCCAGAACAGGCAAGGAACCACCGGGTTTATGAGCACAATCCGCGAGCGTAACAAAGAACTGATCCTGCGCGCCGCCAGCGAAGAGTTTGCCGACAAGGGCTTCGCGGCGACCAAAACCAGCGACATCGCCGCCAAGGCGGGATTGCCCAAGCCCAACGTCTACTACTACTTCAAATCCAAGGAAAACCTCTATCGCGAGGTGCTGGAAAGCATCATCGAGCCGATTCTGCAGGCCTCGACCCCGTTCAACCCGGACGGCGTGCCGAGCGAGGTGCTGAGCGGCTACATCCGCTCGAAGATCCGCATCTCCCGCGACCTGCCCTACGCCTCCAAGGTGTTCGCCAGCGAAATCATGCACGGCGCCCCGCACCTGAGCGCCGACCTGGTCGAGCAGCTCAACGCCCAGGCCAAGCACAACATCGCCTGCATCCAGAGCTGGATCGACCGCGGCCAGATCGCCCCGATCGACCCCAACCACCTGATGTTCAGCATCTGGGCCGCGACCCAGACCTACGCCGACTTCGACTGGCAGATTTCCGCAGTGACCGGGAAGGACAAGCTTGATGAAGCGGATTATGAAGCGGCAGCGCAGACGATTATCCGGTTGGTGTTGAAGGGGTGTGAGCCGGATTGATACACCGAGGCGCGACTATCGCTGGCAAGCCAGCTCCCACAGATTTATGGGTTGGATTCGGAATCAATAAACACCATGGAATCCTGTGGGAGCTGGCTTGCCAGCGATGGCGGCAACTCGGTTTCATTTCTAATCCAAATGGTGTCCCACAACGGATAGTCGGCAATCGTATCTACCAGGCCCGCCCGCAATGGGTTGGCCACAACATAACGCGCCATTTTCTCCAGATTTTCTTCCCTCCTCAGCGCCCGATCATGAAAACCGTACTGCCAGAGCGGCCCGGTTCGACCTGTCGAACGGTTAACCTCCCGCGTACTGAGTGATTTGGTTTCTCGCATCAACTTGCTGAGTGAGCAATTTTCAAGCTCAACGAGCCAATGAAAATGGTCAGGCATGACAACCCATGCCAATGATTTCGCCAACCCCAGGTCATGTGCACGACGAAATTGCGCAACGACCAGTCTGCCCAAAGCGAAATCAGCAAATACCGGCTCGCGATCCAGTGTGTTGGTGGTGAGAAGATAAATTCGATTCGGCTCTGCATAGCGGCCGATACGCAAGCGATGTGAAGCAGGAAAATCAGGCAATCCATTGCCCCTTTCATGATGTGTTCAGATGAAAGGCTAGACCTCAAAGCCAACTACATCGCGACAGTCTTTTTTCATGATGTGTCAGCCAGACCGCCATCGCTGGCAAGCCAGCTCCCACAGAGATTTGTGTCGTGCGTTCATAATTGTTCAACTCAAAAACTTGTGGGAGCTGGCTTGCCAGCGATGACTATCGATCAAGCACCAGAGATCAGGAAACCACCCCGCCATCCGCCCGCAAATCCAGCGCCTCCACCGCTTTAATTGCCACCTGCTCATCCACATCCGACAAATCCCCACTGATCCCGATCGCGCCCAGCACTTCACCCGCCTGGTTGCGAATCAGCACGCCACCCGGTGCCGGCACTACGCTGCCCTGCCCCATGCTGTTCAACGAAGAAAAAAACGCCGGGCGTTGTTGGGCGTCCTGGGCGAGCAGGCGGGAGCCTTTACCCAGGGCGATGGCGCCCCAGGCTTTGCCGATGGCGATGTCGGGGCGCAGCAGGCTGGCGCCGTCTTCGCGTTGCAGGGCGATCAAGTGGCCACCGGTATCGAGTACCGCGATGGTCAGCGGTGCGGCGTTGATGCCGCGTCCTGCGTTGATGGCTTCGCTGACCAGGTTGACTGCGACTTTCAAGGTTAAAGCGCTCATGGTGCCGTCCTCATTTTGTTATAGGGAAAGTCGTGGGACTGCGCGTTTGTGCCGCAGTCCGATGTCACAAATAGAACACAATGAGTTATTTTTTTGTATACAATAATTCTCGAAAAGCGCCACATGCGACGAAAAGCCACAGCACATCGGGCTTCCGACGAATGAAACAGGCGCTTGAGAAAATGGATTGACCTGCGCCGTCCGCCGTGAATACACTCTGCGCAAAGCCACTTGTATACAATTACAAAACGTAAAGAGGCACAAAACCATGAGCAAAATGAGAGCAATCGAAGCCGCCGTTCTGGTGATGCGCCGCGAAGGGGTTGATACCGCTTTTGGCATCCCGGGCGCAGCGATCAACCCGCTGTACTCCGCCTTGCAGAAGGTCGGTGGCATCGATCACGTCCTTGCTCGCCACGTTGAAGGCGCCTCGCACATGGCCGAGGGCTACACCCGCACCAAGGCCGGCAACATCGGCGTGTGCATCGGCACGTCCGGCCCGGCCGGTACCGACATGGTCACCGGGCTCTACAGCGCCTCGGCCGACTCGATTCCAATCCTCTGCATCACCGGGCAAGCACCCCGCGCCCGGATGCACAAGGAAGATTTCCAGGCTGTCGACATCACCAGCATCGTCAAGCCAGTGACGAAGTGGGCAACCACCGTTCTGGAGCCGGGCCAAGTGCCTTACGCGTTCCAGAAAGCCTTTTATGAAATGCGCTCCGGCCGTCCAGGCCCTGTACTGATCGACCTGCCGTTCGACGTGCAGATGGCCGAAATCGAATTCGACATCGACGCTTACCAACCGCTGCCATTGGCCAAACCGACCGCAACCCGCGTACAGGTCGAGAAGGCTCTGGCCCTGCTGGATCAGGCCGAGCGTCCATTGCTGGTCGCAGGCGGCGGCATCATCAACGCCGACGCCAGCGATCTGCTGGTCGAGTTCGCCGAGCTGACTGGTATTCCGGTCATCCCGACCCTGATGGGCTGGGGCACCATCCCTGACGACCACCCGCTGATGGTCGGCATGGTTGGTCTGCAGACTTCGCACCGTTACGGCAACGCGACGATGCTGAAATCCGACGTGGTGCTGGGCATTGGTAACCGTTGGGCCAACCGTCACACCGGTTCGGTTGACGTGTACACCGAAGGCCGCAAGTTCATTCACGTCGACATCGAAGGCACGCAGATCGGCCGCGTGTTCACGCCGGATCTGGGCATCGTTTCCGACGCCGCGGCAGCGCTGACCGTGTTCATTGAAGTCGCCCGTGAATGGCAAGCCGCCGGCAAGCTGAAGAACCGCAGCGCCTGGCTGCAGGATTGCCAGCAGCGCAAGGCCAGCCTGCATCGCAAGACCCACTTCGACAACGTGCCGGTCAAGCCGCAGCGCGTTTACGAAGAAATGAACCAGGTGTTCGGCAAGGACACCTGCTACGTCAGCACCATTGGTCTGTCGCAGATTGCCGGCGCGCAGTTCCTGCACGTCTACAAGCCGCGTCACTGGATCAACTGCGGTCAGGCCGGCCCGTTGGGCTGGACCATTCCGGCGGCGCTGGGCGTGGTGAAGGCCGATCCGAACCGCAAAGTCGTGGCCCTGTCGGGGGACTATGATTTCCAGTTCATGATCGAAGAACTGGCGGTCGGCGCTCAGTTCAAACTGCCGTACATCCACGTCGTGGTGAACAACTCGTACCTGGGCCTGATCCGTCAAGCCCAGCGCGGGTTCGAAATGGACTACTGCGTGCAGCTGTCCTTCGATAACCTGAATGCGCCGGAACTCAACGGTTACGGGGTTGACCACATCGCAGTCGCCGAGGGCCTCGGCTGCAAGGCGCTGCGTGTGTTCGAACCGTCGGAAATCGCCCCTGCCCTGCGCAAGGCCGAACAGATGATCGAAGAGTTCAAGGTGCCGGTGATCGTCGAGATCATTCTGGAGCGTGTGACCAACATCTCCATGGGTACCGAGATCAACGCGGTCAACGAGTTCGAAGACCTGGCACTGGTCGGCAATGACGCGCCGACGGCGATTTCGTTGCTCGATTGATCGCTTTTAGCCCCCTCTCCCTCTGGGAGAGGGCTGGGGTGAGGGAAAGGTTTTGCGGTGTTCGCACAATCGGGATCAGACTCAGGATTCCCCCTCACCCTAACCCTCTCCCCAAGGAGAGTGGACTGATCGCGTTCAGTCTGACCTACCGTGCCTCATCAGTTTTTAGGAGACCACCATGCCGCGTTTCGCAGCCAACCTGTCCATGCTGTTCACCGAACAGGATTTCCTTGCCCGTTTCGACGCCGCCGCCAAGGCCGGTTTCAGTGGCGTGGAATACCTGTTCCCGTACGACTTCAGCTCGGCTGAAATCAAGGCAAAACTCGAGGCCAACGGGCTGACCCAAGTGCTGTTCAACCTGCCGGCCGGTGACTGGGCCAAGGGCGAGCGCGGTATTGCCTGCCTGCCGGATCGGGTCGAAGAGTTCCGCGCCGGGGTCGATCTGGCGATCGCTTACGCACAAGTGCTGGGCAACACCCAGGTCAACTGCCTGGCCGGTATTCGCCCGCAAGGCGTTGACGATGCCACCGTGGAAAAGACCTTCGTTGCCAACCTCAAATATGCCGCCGACAAGCTGCAAGCGGTGGGCATCAAACTGGTGATGGAAGCGATCAACACCCGCGACATTCCCGGTTTCTACCTGAACAACACGGCGCAAGCCCTGTCGATTCGCGAACAGGTCGGCAGCGCCAATCTGTTCCTGCAATACGACATCTATCACATGCAAATCATGGAAGGCGATGTGGCCCGCACCCTGCAATCGCACCTGGGCGAGATCAACCATGTGCAGCTCGCGGATAACCCGGGGCGCAACGAGCCGGGCACGGGTGAGATCAACTACCGCTTCCTGTTCGAACACCTTGATCGCATCGGTTATCAGGGTTGGGTTGGTTGCGAGTACAAACCGCTGACCACCACCGAAGCGGGCCTCGGCTGGCTGAAAACCCATAACGCAATCTGAAAACACAGCAAATCCCCTGTGGGAGCGAGCCTGCTCGCGAATGCGGTGGTTCAGTCAAAACGGATATTGAATGTTCCACCGCATTCGCGAGCAGGCTCGCTCCCACATGAAAAGTAGCTCCCCTATTTGCTTGAGCACGACAAAAACAAGAGGATTTTCTCATGGCTAAAATCGGATTCATCGGCACCGGCATCATGGGCCACCCAATGGCGGCGAACCTGCAGAAAGCCGGTCACAGCCTGTTCCTGTCGCAACACCACGACGCGGCCCCGGCCGATCTGGTCGCCGCTGGCGCCGTCGCCCTGGCCAACCCGCGTGAAGTGGCGCAGGAAGCCGAATTTATCATCGTCATGGTTCCGGATACCCCGCAAGTCGACGACGTGCTGTTCCGCGCCGACGGTGTTGCCGCCGGTATCGGTAAAGGCAAAGTGGTCATCGACATGAGCTCGATTTCACCGACAGCCACCAAAGCCTTCGCCGCCAAGATCAACGAGAAAGGCGCGCAATACCTTGACGCGCCAGTGTCCGGCGGTGAAGTCGGTGCCAAGGCCGCCACCCTGAGCATCATGGTCGGTGGCGACGCCGATGCCTTCGAGCGCGCCCTGCCGCTGTTCCAGGCCATGGGCAAGAACATCACCCTGGTCGGCGGCAATGGCGACGGCCAGACCGCCAAAGTGGCGAACCAGATCATCGTCGCGCTGAACATCCAGGCCGTTGCCGAAGCCCTGCTGTTCGCCTCGAAAAACGGTGCCGATCCGGCCAAGGTGCGTGAAGCGCTGATGGGCGGTTTCGCTTCTTCGAAGATCCTCGAAGTGCATGGCGAGCGCATGATCAAGGGCACCTTCGACCCGGGCTTCCGCATCAGCCTGCATCAGAAGGACCTGAACCTGGCCCTGCAAGGCGCCAAGGAACTGAACATCAACCTGCCGAACACCGCCAATGCCCAGCAGGTATTCAGCACCTGCGCGGCCATCGGTGGCAGCAACTGGGACCACTCGGCGCTGATCAAGGGCCTTGAGCACATGGCCAATTTCTCGATTCGCGATAACAAATAATCTGCGCTTCTGGCCCGCTCCCTGTGGGAGCGGGCTTGCCCGCGATGGCATCAACTCGGTCTGCCTGAACGACCGCGGTGCCTGAATCGCTGGCAAGCCAGCTCCCACAAGGACCGCGTCGCTGCACCGTTGTCGCTCCATCCCAATAACAAGAATTCCGGGAGCCCGCCATGTCGGTCGATCCGCAACAACTGCTGCGCGAGCTGTTTGCCACAGCCATCGACGCGGCCCATCCGAACCAAGTCCTCGAAGCCCATTTGCCTGCTGATCGCACGGGGCGGGTGATCGTCATCGGCGCCGGCAAAGCCGCTGCTGCCATGGCGCAAGTGGTCGAGCGCTGCTGGGAGGGTGAAGTCACCGGCCTGGTGGTGACCCGCTACGGCCACGGCGCCCCGTGCGAAAAAATCGAAGTGGTCGAAGCCGCACACCCGGTGCCGGATGCGGCGGGTCTGGCCGTGGCCAAACGTGTGCTGGAGCTGGTCAGCAACCTGACTGAAGACGACCGCGTGATCTTCCTGCTCTCCGGCGGCGGCTCTGCCCTGCTCGCCCTGCCAGCCGAAGGCATCAGCCTTGCCGATAAGCAGTCGATCAACAAAGCCCTGCTCAAATCCGGCGCGACCATCGGCGAGATGAACTGCGTGCGCAAGCACCTCTCGGCGATCAAGGGTGGCCGCCTCGGCAAGGCCTGCTGGCCGGCGACGGTTTATACCTACGCGATTTCCGATGTGCCGGGCGACCTCGCCACCGTCATTGCGTCTGGCCCGACCGTGGCCGATCCGAGCACTTCGGCCGAGGCGCTGGCGATCATCAAGCGCTACGGCATCGACATTCCCGCCTCCGTGCGCTCCTGGCTGCAAAGTCCAGAATCGGAAACGGTCAAACCCGGCGACCCGAGTCTGGCGCGCAGTCATTTCCAGTTGATCGCCCGCCCGCAGCAATCGCTGGACGCGGCGGCGGTGAAATGCCGTCAGGCCGGTTTCAGCACCTTGATCCTCGGCGACCTGGAAGGCGAATCCCGTGAAGTGGCGAAAGTCCACGCCGGCATCGCCCGACAGATCATCCACCACGGCCAGCCACTGGCGGCGCCCTGCGTGATTCTCTCCGGCGGTGAAACCACGGTAACCGTGCGCGGCAATGGCCGTGGCGGACGCAATGCCGAATTCCTCCTCAGCCTGACCGACAGCCTCAAGGGCCAGCCCGGCGTCTACGCGCTGGCCGGCGACACCGATGGCATCGACGGCTCGGAAGACAACGCCGGCGCAATCATGACCCCGGACAGCTACGCCCGCGCCGCCGCACTGGGTCTGAGCGCCAGCGACGAGCTGGATAACAACAACGGCTACGGCTACTTCCAGGCGCTCGATGCGCTGATCGTCACCGAGCCGACCCGCACTAACGTCAACGACTTCCGCGCCATTCTGATCCTTGAGAACTGCAAATCATGACGCCTGATAAAAAGGTCAAAATCCTCGCCACCCTCGGCCCTGCCGTCGACGGTATCGACGACATCCGCGAGCTGGTCGAGGCCGGGGTCAACATCTTCCGCCTGAACTTCAGCCACGGCGATCACGCCGACCATGCCAAGCGCTATCAGTGGATCCGCGAAGTCGAGCGTCAGCTCAACTACCCACTGGGCATTCTGATGGATCTGCAGGGGCCGAAACTGCGCGTCGGCAAGTTCGCTGACGGCAAGGTGCAGTTGCATCGCGGTCAGGCGTTCCGCCTCGATCTCGATGCGACAGCGGGCGATGAGCGCCGGGTCAACCTGCCGCATCCGGAGATCATTGCTGCGCTGGAAGCCGGCATGGATCTGCTGCTCGACGACGGCAAACTGCGCCTGCGCGTGGTCACCAAGTACGCCGATGCGATCGACACCACCGTGCTCAACGGCGGCGAACTGTCTGATCGCAAAGGTGTGAACGTGCCGCAAGCGGTGCTGGACCTGAGCCCGCTGACCGCCAAGGATCGCCGCGATCTGAGCTTCGGCCTGGAATTGGGTGTGGACTGGGTCGCGCTGTCGTTCGTACAGCGCCCGCAGGACATTGTCGAAGCCCGCGCATTGATCGGCGACAAGGCGTTTCTGATGGCGAAAATCGAGAAACCTTCGGCGGTCGAGCAACTGCGTGAGATTGCTGAGTTGAGCGACGCAATCATGGTCGCTCGCGGTGATCTTGGTGTGGAAGTGCCGGCGGAAAGCGTGCCGCAGATTCAGAAAAACATCATCACCACCTGCCGTGCGCTGGGCAAACCGGTGGTGGTGGCGACGCAGATGCTCGAGTCGATGCGTTTCTCCCCTGCCCCAACCCGCGCCGAAGTCACCGACGTCGCCAACGCCGTGGCCGAGGGCGCCGATGCCGTGATGCTCTCGGCGGAGACCGCGTCCGGTGAGTACCCGCTGGAAGCCGTGCAGATGATGAGCAAGATCATCCGTCAGGTTGAGAACGGCCCGGACTATCAGACCCAGCTCGACGTCAGTCGACCGAAAGCCGAGGCGACGGTTTCCGATGCGATCAGCTGTGCGATCCGCCGGATCAGCAACGTGCTGCCGGTCGCGGTGCTGGTCAATTACAGCGAGTCCGGCGCCTCGACGTTGCGCGCATCGCGGGAACGGCCGAAAGCACCGATCCTCAATCTGACGCCGAACCTGCAAACGGCGCGGCGCTTGAGCGTGGCGTGGGGCATTCATTCGGTGGTCAACGATCGCCTGCGTCAGGTCGACGAAGTCTGCTCGACCGCACTGGAGATTGCTCAGGCGCAAGGCATGGCCGAGCGTGGCGACACGCTGCTGATCACCGCTGGCGTGCCGTTCGGGCAGCCGGGGTCGACCAATTCGCTGCGGATCGAAACGTTGATTTAGCGCCTGTACCGGCCTCTTCGCGAGCAGGCTCGCTCCCACAGTTGATTTGTGTGCACCACAAACTCAATGACTGGACGCAGATCCATGTGGGAGCGAGCTTGCTCGCGAAGCAGGCGCCTCGGTTTCCCTGACTTTCAGAACTGCCATGCCTGCCAATCACTTCAACACCCACTGCCCCGACTGGGCCGAGGCTTTGCTCAACGGTTTCAGTCAGATTTTCTTTCAGCGTCATCCGCTGTGCGGCCTGCTGTGTCTGTTGGCGATTCTGCTGACCGCGCCGGTGCTGTTCGCCGGGGCGCTGCTTGGTGGCGTTGCTGGTTTGCTCACCGCGCAGCGGCGCAACTACGCCAAGGCCGATCGCCAGGCCGGGCTGTTCAGCTACAACGGCGTGCTGCTCGGCCTGCTGCTGAGCCTGTATTTCCCTTGGTCGCCACTGCTGCCGCCGTTGATTCTTGCAGCGGGCGGCTTGAGCGCGATGCTCACTCAGCAATGGCTCAAACACGTGTACCGCAGTCGCGCCATACCGGCGTATACCTCGCCGTTCGTGGCGCTCAGCTGGGTGCTGCTGATGTTCGCCGAACCGTCCGCGCCGGTGGCACCGGTCGACCTGAACACGACAAATGTGCTGGCCGCTGAACTGCGCGGATTCGGCCAGGTGATGTTCCTAGACCATCCTTTGGCCGGGGCGTTGATTGCCAGCGGTCTGCTGATTGCCGATCGCCGTGCGTTCTGCTGGGCGCTGCTGGCGTCGGCGATCGGGCTCGGTTCCAGCCTGCTGCACCACGAAACGTCCGCCGCACTGCTCGGGCTCGGTGGCTACAACGCTGTACTCGCCGCCCTCGCCTTCAGCGCTCAGCGACAAAATCCGTGGCTGCCGCTGCTCGCCATTGTCCTGGCCCTGCTGGTGACGCCGCTGTTTGCCGCCCTCGGGCTGGCCACGCTGACCGCGCCGTTCATCCTCGCCTGCTGGTTGATTCGTGCCGGCATTCAAATGCTTGGCAAAGCGTCGCTTGCGCATGAGTCTTGCGCTCACGAGGAGAATCACCCTAGGCTGCGCTGATCTTCGATTCAGGCGTTATCCATGGACAGCAGCAACAACTGGCGCGAACGGCTTTACGTCATGATTTTCCAGAGCGACACCCCGGCCGGGCGTCGCTTCGACGGCATCCTGCTGGTGATCATCCTCGCCAGCCTGGTGATCGTGATGCTCGACAGTATCGACAGCATTCACCGTAATTACGCCGACGTTCTGGCCTATATCGAGTGGGGCTTCACGGCGATCTTCCTCGGCGAATACATCCTGCGTCTGTACTGCTCACCCAAGCCGCTGCGCTATGCCTTCAGCTTTTATGGCCTGGTGGATCTGCTGGCGATCGTGCCGGGCATCCTCGCGCTGTATTACAGCGATGCGCAGTATCTGCTGATTATCCGCATCATTCGGATGCTGCGGATTTTCCGCGTGCTCAAGCTCAGCCCGTATCTCAAGCAAGCCAACTATCTGATGTCGGCGCTGCGTGGCAGCAAGCAGAAAATCGTCGTGTTTCTGGTCAGCGTGTGCACGCTGGTGACAGTGTTCGGCACGCTGATGTACGTGATCGAAGGCCCGGAACATGGTTTCACCAGTATTCCCAAGGGCATCTATTGGGCGATCGTGACCTTGACCACTGTGGGCTTCGGCGACATCGTGCCGAAGACGCCGCTGGGCCAGGTGATTTCCTCGCTGGTGATGATCACCGGTTATTCGATCATCGCCGTGCCCACAGGGATTTTCACCGCTGAGCTGGCCAACGCCATGCGCGGCGAACAGCTGCAACATGACTGCCCGAGCTGCCAGAAAAAGTCCCACGAGCAGAGCGCAGCGTTCTGTTCGCGCTGCGGCAGTCAGCTGTTCAAGAAAGTGGAATAAGCACAGAGCTTTTTAATCTTTAAGCGACTATGCGAGGCCCGCTATAGTCGCTGGCAAATCGCCTCATTTTTGACACGACACCCCACAGAACAAGGAATGCGCAGTGAAAAAACTCTTTGGCGCCTCACTTCTCGCCGCCGGCCTGGCCTTGGCCAACATTGCCCAGGCAGCACCGACGCTGCTCAACGTTTCCTACGACGTGATGCGCGATTTCTACAAGGACTACAACACTGCGTTCCAGAAGCACTGGCAAGCCGAGCACAACGAAAACATCACCGTGCAGATGTCCTTCGGCGGCTCGAGCAAGCAGGCGCGTTCGGTGATCGACGGCCTGCCGGCTGACGTCATTACCATGAACATGGCCACCGACATCAACGCCCTCGCCGACAACGGCAAACTGGTCCCGGACAATTGGGTCACGCGCCTGCCGAACAACAGCGCGCCGTTTACCTCGGCGACGGTGTTCATCGTCCGCAAGGGCAACCCGAAGGCCTTGAAAGACTGGCCGGATCTGCTCAAGGACGGCGTACAGGTGATCGTGCCGAACCCGAAAACTTCCGGTAATGGCCGCTACACCTACCTGTCAGCCTGGGGCTATGTGCTGAAAAACGGCGGCGACGAGAACAAGGCCAAGGACTTCGTCGGCAAGCTGTTCAAGCAGGCGCCGGTACTCGACACCGGTGGCCGCGCCGCCACCACCACGTTCATGACCAACCAGATCGGCGACGTGCTGGTGACCTTTGAAAACGAAGCGGAAATGATCGCTCGCGAGTTCGGTCGCGATCAGTTCGAAGTGATCTACCCAAGCGTCTCCGCAGAAGCCGAGCCACCGGTTTCGGTGGTCGATAAAGTCGTCGACAAGAAAGGCTCGCGCGCTGCGGCTGATGAGTATCTGAAGTACCTGTGGTCGCCGGAAGGACAGGAAATTGCGGCGGCCAACTACCTGCGCCCGCGTGACCCGGCGGTGCTGGCGAAGTACACCGACCGTTTCCCGAAAGTCGATTTCCTTTCGGTGGAGAAGACCTTTGGAGACTGGCGCACGGTGCAGAAAACCCACTTCAATGATGGTGGCGTGTTTGATCAGATTTATAGCGGGCAGTGAGGCTTGATCTGAAAAAATCAAAAGGCGACCCACCGAGGTCGCCTTTTTGTTGCGTGGCAATACCGGTCATTACACGGCGTAATAACAGTTATCATCCGAAAACGTCTTCTGCCAGTCCACGTTGTCCATTAGCCTCAGCCCTTTCCTGTGCCCGACCCGAGATTCCCTATGACCACCACTCCTCACGCAATGACCCGAGGCATGGTCCTGCTGTTCGCGTTCTGCTGCGGCGCCATCGTTGCCAACATCTACTACGCACAGCCGATCATCGGCCTGATCGCGCCGGACATCGGCCTCTCCGACACCATGGCCAGTTTCATCGTCTCGCTGACGCAGATCGGCTATGCGTTGGGCCTGTTCTTTCTGGTGCCATTGGGGGATCTGCTGGAGAACCGGCGGCTGATGATCATCACCACGGTCGTGGCGATTGCCAGTCTGCTTGGCGCAGCGTTTACCGAGCAACCGAACGTATTTCTGATGATCTCTTTGCTGGTCGGCTTCAGCTCGGTGTCGGTGCAGATCCTGATTCCGCTGGCCGCGCATCTGGCGCCGGAAGAGTCCCGTGGTCGCGTGGTGGGCGGGATCATGGGCGGTTTGCTGCTGGGCATTCTGTTGGCGCGACCGGTGTCGAGTGTGGTCGCCGATCACCTCGGCTGGCGCGCCATGTTCATGATCGCCGCTGCGTTGATGGCGACTATCAGCGTGGTGCTGGCGCTGACCGTGCCCAAGCGCCAGCCGGATCACAGCGCTACTTATGGCCAGTTGATCGGTTCGCTGTGGACACTGCTGCGCCAGCAACCGGTGCTGCGTCAGCGGGCGTTTTACCAGGGTTGCATGTTTGCCACGTTCAGCCTGTTCTGGACCGCCGTGCCGCTGGAGCTGGCACGCAACCATGGCCTGTCGCAAAGCGAGATCGCGATCTTCGCCCTTGTCGGCGCGATCGGTGCCATCGCGGCGCCAATCAGCGGCCGCCTCGCTGATGCCGGCCACACACGCATCGCCTCGCTGCTGGCCATGCTCTTCGCCAGCCTGAGTTTCCTGCCCGCCTTCATCCACCCGGCCTACAGCGTCATCGGCCTGGCCGTGACCGGCGTGGTGCTGGACTTCTGCGTGCAGATGAACATGGTCCTGGGGCAACGCGCGGTGTACTCGCTGGACGCGAAAAGTCGGGGTCGTTTGAACGCGCTGTACATGACCAGCATCTTCATCGGCGGCGCCTTCGGCTCCTCGGTGGCCAGTGCGGTGTACGAGCATGGCGGCTGGTTGTGGATCGTGATTGTCGGCAGCGTGTTTCCGCTGTTGGCGTTGCTGCGGTTTTTGAGTGCATCGCAAAACGCTGCGCTGGCGCAGCGAAAAGTCGCGTCCTGACGCGATGTCATAGTGGGAGCGAGCCTGCTCGCGAAGGCGGTGTGTCAGCCACAGATCAGTGCCTGACCTGACGCCTTCGCGAGCAGGCTCGCTCCCACAATTGCGCAAACCCTCAATACCGAACCAGTTTCTCCATCGCCGCATCCGCCAGAAACGAGGAGCGGCTTTTGACGTTGTGCTCGCGTACATAGCGATCAATACGCTGAATGACATAGCCGGGCAGCGTAACGTTGACCTTTTCGGTCTTGCCCAGGTACGGCGAGATATCCAGCTCCAGCATGCCCCAGCCCATCTTGGCAAAATCCGGACGATTGCGATGCGCCGCTGCCGAGGTCGGCATCGGAATCGCCTGACCGGCCGCCGCGATCTCCTGCAGCATGAGGTGAGCCACTTCCACGGCCGCGTTGTAGGCCTCTTCAAAGCTGTCCCCGGCCGTGACCGCGCCGGGAATATCGGGGATCTGAATGCCGATGGCAGTGTTCTCGTCACCCCACTCGATGCAGATGGGATATTGCATTACGGATCTCCTTCATGTCGGGTTGGCGGGCTGAATAACCCCGCGCGCCGCCGAATGCTTTTGACTGTCGCCAGCGGTAAATCCTTTTTCGGATGCGGGACGGCAATCGTGTTCGGGTTGTAACGATGAGTGAAGATGTGATGACTGCCCGCAACCCGATCCAGCGTCCAGTCCGCCTCCTCCAGCTCGTTCATCAATAGCCTGCTCTGCACCAACCGCCTCCTTGGCCTGGCCCATCAAAAGTATCTCTAGAGTTATCTTTACTCAAGCACAGAATGGGACGGGGTGATGGCTGGTAGTTTTACAAGGTGTGATTCAAACGGTAAAAAAAACGGCGATCCCAGGATCGCCGTTTTTCTTACTGCCCGAACTTCTTCCCCAACCCCGGCGGGACGCCGTGGATGTTGGTGTCTTCCCACGGGCCGTTGGGGCTGATCGAGCGGCTCCAGCCGTTGTTCCAGCGGTAGTAGGTGCGCTGGCGGTAGAAGGTGTTGGTCTGGTCGTCGAGGACGTAGACGCCGAGTTTCTGATCCCAGTGGCTGTTGCCGCCCGGTGGTGGGGCAAAGCTGGCCGAGGTGCGGGGCACGGGCTTGGCGGGTTTGGCCGGGATGCTTTTGCCGGGGGTCGGCGAGGTCGACGGGGTTGGGCTTGGCTGAGACGGCGGGATCGGCGGCAGGCTGGTGGTCGGTTCCGGGCGTTGTACCGCACATGCACTCAAGCCCAGGGCCAGTGAGAGGACTGTGATGCGGGCGATGGTGTGCATGGCGGTGCTTTCCTGTTGGGTCCGGTTACTTGTCCGGGCTGTCGATAGTCAGTTTTTGTGGCGCGGTAGTGCTGCTGGCCACTGGGCCGCTGCGACCGATCCACTCACCGGAGGTCGGTTGACCGGCCCGTGAGATGCGCGCAACCAGTTGGACTTCAGGGAAGTTGGACAGTTTCAACTGCGGCATCATTGCATCGGCATCGCCCAGTTCGACGGTCACCGGCAGGTCAGCCACGGTCAGACGTTTGGCCGCCAGCGGCGCCGGTGGGCCAGAAGTGGCGCGGGCGAAGATGAACACGCTGTCGCCCGGTTGCACCTTGCTCTTGAGGTCGCTGGCCAGATCAACGCTGACTTTCAGCAATGCAGCTTTCGGCACCGGAGCCTCGGCAACCTTGCCACCGCTGGCTTTCAGGCGTTCGGCGGCACGCTCGATGCCGCCTTGCAGCGCAGCGCGAGAGTTGTCATCCGGCGGCAGTTGCGCGAGCAGGCGATTCCAGTAGTCGATGGCCTCCTGATAACGCTCACCTTCGAACGCAGCGATGCCGAGCAGGCCGAGGCTGGTGACTTCTTTCGGATCAGCCTTCAGCGCTTCATCGGTCAGTTTCTGAATCTGCTCCGACCACTTTTTACCGTCAGCAAAATACTGCGCCTGCGCCCATTGGCCGAGCAGCTCCGGCTGGCGACCAGCGAGGTTGGCGGCGCGTTCGAACATCTTCGCCGCGTCTGCCGGGCGGTCCTGAGCCATGTAGGTACGGCCGAGGAAATACAGACCTTCAGCGGAATCCGGTTGTGCGGCGACCGCACGTTCCAGACGCTGGGTCATCTCTTCCATCGACTGCGGTGCCTGAGCGAATTCGCGGGTCAGTTCGACCTTGTCGGCGGCGCCGAAATGCAGGTACAGACCGAGGCCCAGCACCGGTACCAGCACAGCGGCCAGCAGCGGCAACGGTTTACCCAGGCGCGAGACACGCGGCGTGGCGGCGCCTTCGGTGTCGGCGAGCAGTTCACGCGCAGCTTCCGCGCGGCCGCTGTCCAGTTGCGCGGCGTCGAGCACGCCCTCGGCCTGCTGCGCTTGCAGCTCGGCCACCCGTTCCTGGTACAGCGCGACGTTCAACGCGGTGCGATCTTCTTCCCGCTGGGCGCGGCGTTCGCGCAGCACCGGGATCAGCAGAAAACTCAGGGCGACCAGAAGCAACAGCCCTGCGGCGAGCCAGAAATCAATCATTCTTGGTTTTTATCCAACAGTTGGTCGAGACGCTGACGTTCTTCGGCAGACAGCGATGACGGCGTTTCGGCACGCTGCCCGCGACGCCTGCGCACGATCAGCGCGATCACCACGAAACCACCGAGCAGCAGCCCGGCCGGGCCGAACCACAGCAGCGCGGTCTTGGCATTGAGCGCCGGTTTGTAGCGGACGAAATCACCGTAGCGATCGACCATGAAGTCGATGATCTGCTGATTGTCCTTGCCCTCGCCGAGCATGCGGAAAATCTCTTTGCGCAGGTCGGCGGCAATCGGTGCGTTGGAGTCGGCGATGTCCTGGTTCTGGCATTTGGGGCAGCGCAGTTCCTTGGTCAGTTCGCGGAAACGCTCGCGGTCGCCCTCTTTGGCAAATTCGTAGGTGTCGATGGCCGCGTGGGCGACACCGGCCAGGCTCAAGCCCAACACCACTGCTGCGAGAAAACGTTTCATGGCTTGGCCTCATCGACCAGCGCCTGATACTTGGCCGCGAGTTTTTCGCGCCAGACCTGCTCGTCGATCACCCCGACGAACTTGTCGCGGATGATGCCTTTGGCGTCGATGAAGAAGGTTTCCGGCGCGCCGTAGACACCTAAATTCAAGCCCAGCGAACCCTCGTCATCACGAATATCCAGTGCATACGGATTGTGAAACTCGGCCAGCCACTTCAAGGCGTCGGCATTGGTGTCCTTGTAGTTGATGCCATAGATCACCACGCCGCGCTCGGCGAGTTTGTTCAGCACCGGATGCTCGACGCGGCAGGAGATGCACCAGGTGCCCCAGACATTGACCAGCGCCGGTTTGCCGAGAATGTCGGCCTTGGTCAGCGTCTTGTCACCCTGCACACTTGGCAGGGAAAACTCCGGGAACGGCTTGTTGATCATTGCCGACGGCAGCTCCGCCGGGTCCAGATACAGCCCGCGATAAAGAAACACCGCCACCAGCAGAAAAATCGCCAGCGGTAACAACATCAACCAACGCCTCATGCCGCCGCTCCCGTCATGCCCAGCGCTTCGCGCACTTTGCTTTTCACCTTGACCCGATAACGCCGATCCAGCGCCGCCAGCAAACCACCCAATCCGGTGAGCAAGCCGCCGAACCAGATCCAGCGCACGAACGGTTTGACGTGTACGCGCACGGCCCAGGCGCCGTTATCCAGCGGCTCGCCGAGGGCGACGTAAAGATCGCGGGTGAAACCGGCATCGATGCCGGCTTCGGTCATCACCGAGTTCTGCACGGTGTACAGACGTTTTTCCGGGTGCAGCACGCTGATTTCCTTGCCGTCACGAATGACGCGGATGGTGCCTTTGTCCGAGGTGAAATTCGGCCCTTCGAAATGCTTGGCGCCTTCGAAGACGAACTGATAACCGGCCAGATCCATCGACTCGCCCGGTGCCAGACGCAGGTCGCGCTCGGCACTGTTCTGGCTCGACAACACCACGCCCAGCGCGCACACGGCGATGCCGAGGTGGGCGATCTGCATGCCCCAATAACTGCGGGTCAGCGTCGGCAAACCTTTGATCAGGCCTTTGTGCCGAGTCTTGTCGAACAGATCGCGCACGCCAGCGAGCAATACCCACGCCGCCAGCAGGAACGTCGCGATCACTGCCCAGTTGAAATCGCCATAGGCCACGCCGGCCACCACGGCCAATGCGACGCTGCCGAGCAAGACCGGAGTGAGCATGCTCACCAGCCATTTCACCGGCGTGTCCTTCCAGCGCACGATCACACCGATCGCCATGACCAGCATCAGCAACGCCATCAACGGAATGAACAGCGCATTGAAGTATGGCGGGCCGACCGACAGCTTGGCGCCGCTGATGGCATCAAGAATCAGCGGATACAAGGTGCCAAGGAGGATCATCGATGCAGCGACGACCAGCACCAGGTTGTTGCCCAGCAGCAAAGTCTCACGCGACCACAGATTGAAGCCAACCTGACTTTTCACCACCGGCGCACGCAGCGCAAACAGCGTCAGCGAACCGCCGACCACAAACAACAGGAAAATCAGGATGAAAACACCGCGCTCGGGATCCGAAGCGAAGGCATGCACCGAAGTCAGCACGCCCGAGCGTACGAGGAAGGTGCCGAGCAGGCTCAACGAGAACGCGGCGATCGCCAGCAACACCGTCCAGCTCTTGAACACGCCACGCTTTTCGGTGACCGCCAGCGAGTGAATCAGCGCGGTGCCGACCAGCCACGGCATGAACGAGGCGTTTTCCACCGGGTCCCAGAACCACCAGCCGCCCCAGCCGAGTTCGTAATACGCCCACCACGACCCGAGGGTGATGCCGATACCGAGGAAGGCCCAGGCGACGATGGTCCACGGCCGCGACCAGCGCGCCCACGCCGCATCGAGACGCCCGCCGAGCAGCGCGGCGATAGCGAACGCGAACGCTACCGAGAAACCGACGTAACCCATGTACAGCATCGGCGGATGCACGATCAGGCCGACGTCTTGCAGCAACGGGTTGAGGTCGCGACCGTCGGCGGGAATTTGCGGCAGGATCCGCGAGAACGGGTTCGATGTGAGAATCAGGAACAGCAGGAAACCGGTGCTGATCATGCCCATCACCGCCAGTACCCGAGCGAGCATGACTTGCGGCAACTGCCGGGAGAACACCGACACGGCGAAGGTCCAGCCGCCGAGGATCAACGCCCACAGCAGCAGCGAACCTTCGTGGGCGCCCCACACCGCGCTGAATTTGTAGTACCACGGCAGCGCGCTGTTGGAGTTCATCGCCACGTAGCCGACCGAGAAATCGTCGGTCATGAACGCGTAGGTCAGGCAGCCAAAGGCAAACAGCAGAAAGGCAAACTGGCCCCACGCCGCCGGTTGCGCCAGGCTCATCCACAAGCGGTCACCGCGCCACGCGCCGAGCATCGGCACCAGCGCTTGGACCAGTGCAAAACACAGGGCGAGGATCATCGCCAGGTGGCCCAGCTCAGGAATAAACAGTGCGGCGGCCATCGATCAACCCTCCTTCACAGGCGTCGGTGCGGATTGACCGCTGTCTTTCAGCGCTTTGGTCACTTCCGGCGGCATGTACTTCTCGTCGTGCTTGGCCAGCACTTCATCGGCGACCACCACGCCATCAGCGTT
Organism: Pseudomonas iranensis; assembly: GCF_014268585.2. Taxonomy (NCBI): domain Bacteria; kingdom Pseudomonadati; phylum Pseudomonadota; class Gammaproteobacteria; order Pseudomonadales; family Pseudomonadaceae; genus Pseudomonas; species Pseudomonas iranensis. Next base: position 1,935,252 of record NZ_CP077092.1, on the reverse strand, counting down.
GAGCTTGCCGAGGGCGACAATGCCCTGCCCTTCACGGAACAGATCCGGGAGGATGCCGCGATAGGCGATGGTCACGGATTTGTTGAAGTCGGTGACGACGAATTTGACGTCCAGCGAATCCTTTGACCGTTGCAACGAACCGGCCTCGACCATGCCACCGGCGCGAATGCGCGTGTCCTGCGGCGCTTCGCCGTTGGCGATTTGCGTCGGCGTGTAAAACAGATTGATGTTTTCCTGCAACGCGCTCAGGGCCAGGCCTACAGCAGCGCCCACTCCGACCAGAATCGCCAGAATGATGATCAGACGTTTTTTGCGCAGCGCATTCACTTGCCGTTCTCCCGGCGCAGACGACGCGCCTCTTGTTGCAGATAACGCTTGCGCGCCGCAATCGGCGCCACCACGTTGAGGGCCAGCACCGCCAGACAGATGCCGTAGGCCGACCAGACATACAGGCCGTGATGGCCCATGGCGAGAAAATCGCCGAATGAAGCAAAACTCATCGCACCGCCTCCAGACTCTGCTGCACTTCAGTCTTCACCCAACTGGCGCGGGCCTCGCGCTTGAGCACTTCAAGACGCATGCGCAGCAACAGCACGGCGCCGAAGAAGCAGTAGAAACCCAGCACCGTCAGCAGCAGCGGCAGCCACATTTCCGCCGGCATCGCCGGCTTTTCCGTGAGGGTGAACGTCGCGCCCTGGTGCAGGGTGTTCCACCACTCCACCGAGTATTTGATGATCGGAATGTTGATCACGCCAACAATCGCCAGCACCGCGCAGGCCTTGGCGGCGCTGTCGCGGTTGCTGATGGCATTGCCCAGCGCGATCACGCCGAAATACAGGAACAGCAGAATCAGCATCGAGGTCAGGCGCGCGTCCCACACCCACCACGAGCCCCAGGTCGGCTTGCCCCAGATCGCCCCGGTGACCAGCGCCACGGCGGTCATCCACGCACCGATCGGTGCGGCGCATTGCAGGGCGACATCGGCCAGTTTCATCTTCCACACCAGCCCGACCACACCGCACACCGCGAGCATCACGTAGATCGACTGGGCGAGCATCGCTGCAGGTACGTGGATATAGATGATGCGAAAGCTGTTGCCTTGCTGGTAATCCGGCGGCGCGAAGGCCAGGCCCCAGACCACGCCAACGCCGATCAGCAGCAACGCTGCAATGCTCAACCAAGGCAGGAACTTGCCGCTGATGCCGTAGAACCACTTGGGCGAGCCGAGCTTGTGAAACCAGGTCCAGTTCATACTGTTTCCATCACGGTTGCCGCTCATCATCGCGAGCTGGCAGAGGGTCATGCCTTTCTTCTGGAAGAAGTGGTCAATTTTTGACCAGGCCTCATTATTATTCGCCGACGCTGATCTTCAGGCCAGCGGCTATTGCAAAGGGTGTCAGGGTGATCGCCAACGCTGTGAGGCTGGCCATCCACAACAGGTATCCGGTCGCCGGCATGCCTTGCAGCGCCGCTTGCAACGCGCCGCTGCCAAGGATCAACACCGGGATGTACAACGGCAGAATCAGCAGCGCCAGCAACAGGCCGCCGCGCTTCAGACCGACCGTCAGCGCCGCGCCGACTGCACCGAGCAGGCTCAACACTGGCGTGCCCAGCAGCAACGACAGCAGCAGCACCGGCAGACACGCGGCCGGCAACCCGAGCATCAACGCCAGCAACGGCGACAGCAGCACCAGTGCCAGACCGGAGAACAGCCAGTGTGCCAGCACCTTGGCCAGGACCAGAAGCGGCAGCGGGTGCGACGAAAGGACCCACTGTTCCAGCGAGCCATCTTCGAAGTCACTGCGAAACAATCCGTCCAGCGAAAGCAGGACCGACAACAACGCCGCCACCCAGACTAACCCCGGGGACAGGTTTTGCAAGACTTGAGTTTCCGGGCCGACGGCCAGCGGGAAAAGGGCAATGACGATGGCAAAGAAAATCAGCGGATTGGCCAGCTCCGCCGGGCGGCGGAACAGCAATCGCGATTCGCGGGCAAGCAGCAGGCCGAAGACACTCATACCGCCCATTTCCCCAGATCGATGTCGCGATAACCGGCCGGCATGCGGCTCAGGGTGTGGTGGGTGGTCAGCACCACCAGACCGCCGCGTTCGCAGTGGCCGGCCAGATGCTCTTCCAACTGAGCGACACCCTGCTTGTCCAGCGCGGTGAACGGTTCGTCGAGAATCCACAACGGCGGGCTGTCCAGATACAACCGCGCCAGCGCCACGCGGCGCTGTTGGCCGGCGGAAAGACTGTGGCAGGGAACGTCTTCGAAACCGCGCAATCCTACCGCTGCCAGCGCCTGCCAGATCGCCTCGCGTTCGGCGGGGTGATGCAGTGCGCACAGCCACGACAGATTTTCTTCGGGAGTGAGCAGATCCTTGATCCCGGCGGCGTGGCCGATCCACAACAGGTTTCGCGCCAGTTCGCTGCGTTGCTCGGTCAGCGGCTGACCGTTGAGCAGCACCTGGCCATCGGTGGGTTGCATCAAACCGGCGAGCAGACGTAAAAGACTGGTCTTGCCGCTGCCGTTGGGGCCGCTGATCTGCACCATGTCGCCACTGGCCAAGCGCAATTCGAGGTTTTCGAAAAGCAGCCGCAGATCGCGTTCACACGCCAGGGCAACGGTTTGCAGGACAGGACTGGTCAAGGGATCACGGGCCTTATACGGTTCAAGTCGGCTCTGGAGCGGCCGTTAAAGAGATGCAGCATAGATGCTTTGATCGCTCGATCTGGCGAGCTGGATCAAACAATTGCCAGGTTTTTTGAACGAAGCGCACGACGCGCGGCATTATACATGCCGTGCCTTACTCTCAAGAGCGCAATTTCCTCAGGTTGTGTCCGCGTATGACAGGCGAAATGAACATCCTCCCGCTGCCGCCCACCGTGCCGGCGAGCGCTCGCCCGCAGACGGGTGAACTGCTCAAGCTGCTGACGCCGGTCGAGGGCTTGATCGGCGCGGGGCAAAGCGCCAAGGCCGAGGTGTTGTCGCTCAAGCAGGCTGATCAGACCTTTGAATTGCTGCTCAAAGTGACCCTCGACAGCGGTCGCCAGACCACCGTGCAGGCCAGCAGCAACCTGCCGTTGCCACAGGGCACCAACCTGGCGATCACTCAGCCATCGGCCGGCAATCTGGCGATCACCGTGCAACAAGCGATTGCCAGCAGCGTCGCCACCCTCACCCGCATCGATACCGCGCAGTTGCCCGCCGGCACCTTGCTGCAAGGCAAAGTCGTGACCTCGCAAGCCCTGCCGCAGACGCCGGGGCAAGCGGCGGTATTTCGCTCGATGGTCACCCTGCTCAACACCGCATTGAGCGGCAGCACCTTGACCGTCGACAGCCCGCAGCCGCTGCGCATCGGCACCCTGTTGTCGGCGCAAGTGCAGGATGCGCAGACCCTCAAATTCGTGCCACTGAGCAGCCGTCAGGAACAACTGGCGGTGAGTCAGCAATTGCTCGGTCAGCAAAGCCGCCAAGGCTCGCTCGATGGTCTGCTGAAGATGTTGCAAAATCTGCCGCCTACCACTGACCAGACCTCGGCCGATCTGCGCGCGGTGGTCGAAAAGCTGCTCGCCAGCCTGCCGGACGTGCAGCAAATGAGCACCGCCAAAGGCGTGGCGCTTGCCTTGGCCAATAGCGGCGCGTTCCTCGAAGCGAAATTGCTCGGTGGACAAAATCCCACGCTCGCCCCGGACATGAAAGCCGACCTGCTCAAGCTGATCGCGCAACTGACCCCGGGCCTGCCAAGCAACACCAATTTCAATGCGATCATCGCCGCCAATACCCTGGCGCAGGCACTGCCGAGTTTCGTCCGGAACGCCCTCGGCACCCTCGGCCAGGTCAGCGCCAAACCGGTACCGAGCAGTTTCCCATTGCCCGAACGACTGCTGGCAAAACTCGAAGGCGAAGGTGATCTCGAACAACTGCTGCGCCTCGCCGCCGCAGCGGTGTCGCGCCTGCAAAGCCATCAGTTGTCGAGCCTGGAACAGACCGGCGTCACCGACGATGGCCGCCTGCTCAGCACTTGGCAGCTGGAAATCCCCATGCGCAACCTGCAAGACATCGTGCCGTTGCAGGTCAAGTTTCAGCGTGAAGAAGCGCCGGAGCGCGAGCCGCAGCCCCACGAGCGCCGCGATGAGCGCGAAGCCAAACAGCAACTGTGGCGCGTCGATCTGGCCTTCGATCTGGAACCGCTCGGGCCGATGCAGATTCAGGCGCAACTGATCGCCGGCAGCCTGTCCAGTCAGCTGTGGGCCGAGCGTCCGTACACCGCTGACCTGATCGAAAACAATCTGTTTGCCTTGCGCCAGCGCCTGCTCGATTCCGGGCTCAACGTCGGCGACCTCGACTGCCACCACGGCACTCCCCCACAAGGCAACCAAACCCGCCTCGAACACCGCTGGGTCGACGAAACCGCATGAACGATTCCACTGCCCCACGCCAGGCCATCGCCCTCAAATACGACGGCAACCACGCCCCGACCCTCACTGCCAAGGGCGACGAGGAACTGGCCGAAGAGATCCTGCGCATCGCCCGCGATTACGAAGTGCCGATCTACGAGAACCCTGAACTGGTGCGCCTGCTGGCGCGGATGGAACTGGGCGACAGCATCCCCGAAGAGCTCTATCGCACCATCGCCGAGATCATCGCGTTTGCCTGGAACCTGAAGGGTAAATTCCCCGAGGGACAAGACCCGAACGTGCCAATGGTCGAGAAGGACATCACCGCCCGTGGGGATGATTATTGAAACCCAAAAGCAAAAGATCGCAGCCTTCGGCAGCTCCTACAGGAAAACGCGAATCCCGATGCAGGAGCTGCCGAAGGCCGCGATCTTTTGATCTTGCTTGCCGCTTGAATCTTCTAGCGACGCGATCGCCCCGGCTCTAACTCGAAGCCCCACCCAGTTATACCGTTCATCGCAACTGTCAGATCTGACAGTTGCGCGAAAAGTCGCGGTTGTCGCCTGATGAAGTGACAGCCCCGATGGAATAATTCTCGGCGCTGCCCTGACAGGAGCACTCCGATGACCTTGCCCCCCGAGACCGATGAGAACTCCACGGACAGCAATACGCTGGCCCTAGGAGCACCAGATATTCCCGCATGGATTTCACCGATTGGTGGTAATGAGGGTTACCACGGCGGCATTGGCGCCGCCCCCCTTAATGCCGATCTGCTCGTCAGCGTTGATCCGTGGTTCAATAACGCAATAGGCCAAAGGTGCCAGCTCTTCTGGGGCGACGACGTAACTCCCGTACTGACGGAAATCCTCGACACCTCCGAAAAACTTACAGCCCCCGTTTTTTTCCGTGTACCGGCGGGCCAGATACTGGATGGAAGGGCGTTTCCGGTTTTTTATCGTGTTATCACTTCCAGCCACAACGAAGCCGACTCGTTCAAGCTCAACATTCTGATCAAGCGAACACTTCCGGGTGATGTGCTCGATAAACCCGAACCACAAGGTCATCCCCGCCTGTTGTATAGCTTCATTCCCGATATCGGGAAGGGTGTCGATGCCGCAATGGCAAAAAACGGCATTGTCATGCTTATCGAACCTTATCCGAACATCACGCCATTCGACCGCATAATGGCGCGATGGGGCAATGAAGAACAGGTGATGTTTTATCCCGTCACTCCTGAGCAAATAAGTGACCCGAAAAACCATCCGATTTCAATCTTGTTCGATGAGAAGCTGATCAAGCGTGCGGGGGATGGTAAGCACTCAATTACCTTCCAGGTGATTGATCGCTGTGGCAACCGTCCACATGCCTTTGCCCCTTGGGCCATTCCCACTGAAGTCAGCGTAAACGTGAATCGCATACCTGCACCGACGGTTAAAGGCGAACAAGGAGGTGTACTGGATCCTGCTTACCTTTCCAGCATTCAGGTTGTTGCCTCAGGTGCCGGTCTATTGGCCGACGACAGCGTCCGCGTTCATTGGCAGGGGCGAATAGAGCGCGAGACTACGCCCAAGACCTATTCAGGAAACGGAACACTAGAGTTCCCTATACCGTTGGCTTGGGCCAACGAAAGCGACCAAAGCGCGGTCAATGTCACCTTGCGCGTGGCTCGTGGAAGTGCATCGCCCGAGTCCGAAGCTAAATCCTTCACAGTCAAAACCACAATCATCTTGAAGCCCGCCAAAGTCCTGGAAGCCTATGGCGCACAAGGTGATCGCCTGAAAATGTCCGATATCTACACTGCCAGGCACATCACGGTTCAGATTGAACAATATGTAGGAATGGCGATTGGGCAGACCATTCGTGTCCGTTACGCGTCCGCGCGGCATGTCTACGACAGTGCAATCACAGCGGTGACAGCCGTTGGCGCAATGAACCTGAACGTTCCACGCATGGAAGTTGTGGATTCCATAGGCAGTACCGTTCCCGTCAGTTTCACGGTACGTACCTACCCGAACGGTCCATTGCACCGATCTGATCCGCTTAGCCTGGCGGTAGACGCTCAGGCGTTCGTGCTGCCCCCTCCAAGGCTTACCCCCGACCAAACCACAGTGACGGTGCGATATCCGGCAATGGCCAACGGATATCAGGCACGCGTCCGTTTCAGCGGAATCATCACCCGCCGGACGCAATGGCAGGATATGAAAACAGGGGTCACTGCAGAGTTTTCAATCCCCGCGGACTGGGTATCAGAAAACAAAGGAAAAACCGTATTGATCAACTACAGCGTGAATCAGATCGGTATCGATGAGCAAAGCCAGTTCTCTCAGGTATTGAGAGTAGAGCTGTAAGCAGTGCAGGCAACCCGCCGCGCACTTGATGTCCCCAAAAGGAGTTAAAGAGATGAGTACTGAACTCAATGCATTGGACCTTACTGCCCCCAAAGTTCTGGAGGCCTACGGTGCTGACGGTAAACGACTGAACTTCAACGACGTTTATAACAGCACACATGTCAATGTGCAGGTGCCACACTACGTCGGCATGCTCGGCGGGCAAACCGTGAGGGTACGCTGGACAAATGGCCGCTATAAATATGACACCGAAACACTGACCGTAAGCATCCCCGGGAAGCTTAACTTTAGAATACCTCGATTGGAAGTTATCGATTCCATTGGCAGCCTTGTCACAGCCAACTACAGCGTCCGCTTGAGCCTTGACGCGCCGCTGCTTATTTCCAAAGCACTATCATTGAGTATCGACCCACAAATATTTGATCTCAGTGAGCCGCGACTGTCTGCTGACAGGAAGAATGTAACAGTCAAGTTCTTGAACATGGCTTCCGGTTACACCGTAAGAGTAAGGTGGCATGGCGTGGTGGTCCGGGATACCGAGAGTCAGCCGATTCAAAATAGTTCGTCGATGGCTTTTAGCATTCCAGCAAACTGGATAACAGAGAACGCAGGAAAAATCGTATCGATAAACTACAGCCTTCACCGCTCCGGCTCTAATGATAACCTCATGTTTTCTCGTGTGTTGCGCGTTATGCTTTGAACACCCACCAAAAAAAAAAGGCATAAAGTGCAGACAACTCAAATTTTATGCCTTTTTAACCTCAATCGCGTCGAGCGCAATTAACGTCGCTTCACCGTCGCTGCCTGATCGCTCTCGTGAAAACTGAAAACAGTAGCAGCCCCGGGTGCGAGATCTACCCTGATAACAGGCAATACATCACCGGTCATATTGAGATAATCCTGCTGAATATATTTCGCGCCGATCACACCAGCACCATCGCTCTGATGTTGAAGATAGAAAAACGCGGCCAGTGGTAACTGCTTTGGAATATCCTGCGGCCACAGCGAAAGAACCACTTCATTGTGATGCACACGCTCGCTCTCAGTTTCAAGACTGGCTCTCACCGTAAGACTTAACGCAAACTGCGCGACACTTGAAATAAAACCACACTGATGCTTATTTTTCTCCGACCAGTAACTTGATCCAGGAACTGACCGATAATGAGTAATCCATTTAGCGAGGGTGTCTACCTCTTCCTCGGGGCACGAGCGGCTATTGGTTGGGTAAGTGTTATATGCACCACAACCGCCCGTCTCTGCACGATTCCAACTACCCCCGTCGGTTGGAAATGAGCAGAGTAGATTAATCGGATAGGTACCCAAGCGCTCCGCAGTCGCGAAATCCTTGAAAATAAAACCGTGAAGATCTCCCCACGCCAGTGTTGTAATGCCTAAATCTTTCCGCAAATACGAGAAAGGAACCCCTTTTTTGTTGATTGCCGTAGGGCTAGGGTTCCAGGAATGGTAAGACGGCTTGGCCCCAGTGGTACGCACTATCACACCACTGCAATAATACGCAGGCTTTCCGCTACAGTTGTTTGAAATATTGTTGTATCGGCTATTCAGCCTTTCAGCGACCAACTGACCAAATCGTTGATCTTTGGCATCAAAACTGAATATCTGCTTGTTGGCTGCTGCCATATTGATTTTCACAATAGGGACGTACAAAGACGTCTCAAGATAATACTCGCGTTGAAATTTTTGCGCGTCAGCCAGTTTGTCCGGCGCCGACGCCTCGTAAAACACGGCCTCGACTGGAAGTTTCTCAGGTTTGCTTTCATCCCAGGTTTCAACCAGGACCTCAGTGGGCTTGGCCGTCCACGCTGCATCCATGAGTTTGTGTGCTTCCAGACTAGCCTTGAATTGCGCAGCGACAACCGTACTTAACGAACATTGGTTCTTTGGCAAAGAATCATGTTCCTTGAAATTTTTCAACCATGCCGCAGCCGTAGTGGGAGAGCCCCATAACTTTGCACAATTGGCAAGATCAGGATCCGCTTGCGCCACTTTCGGTGCGAACCCACAACCGTGATCTGCCCGCTCGTTGAGTGATTCGGTCGGGAAAGGAAATATGCAACGCAGGTTCAATACCTTACCGGCGGCTATCGATGAAGTCTGGTCTTTCAGGATGAAACCACTTTTTCTGTTTCCGTTAAGTGCAGTACTACCCACATCCGAACGAATATATGTGAAGGCAACGGAGCCAAGCTTTGTCGCCTGCGAACCATAATCCCAAAACTTGAAGAATGTGCTGTAGTCCACCGCACGCAAAAGAACACCGGAACAATAATACGCAGGCGTTCCATTTGAACACTGCTTGACATCGCTTTGATATTTTGCATTTAGATCCGCCACTAACGCAGGACCAGACATGGCACTGGCTTTCGCGACAAATAACGCGAGCAAAAATAATAGACATTTCATTTCTTTCACCCTCGAGAATACAACAGAGATGCGAAGAGGTGTCATCACCCGAAAAAACTAGAAAACCATCAAGCATTACGAAAGCCTACTCCCAAATCTCCGACTGCTCGTTTTCATGAAAACTGAATGCGGTCGGTGCGCCATCGACCAGGGTCACTCGTATGACCGGTAACAAATCGCCTGTCACATTAAAATAATCTTGCTGCGCGTATTTCGCCCCCTCCACCCCCACTGCACGAGTTTGTTTATACAGGTAAAAAAAAGCAGCAATAGGTAATTGCTTGGGTATGCCCTCCGGCCAAGTTTTCAACATGACCTCGTTATGGTACGGGCGTTCTTCCACAGGCCGCTCGAAGTTATTCCGAGCTTGTAGACTTAATGCAAACTGATCCTTATCAGCTGTAAACCCACATTGATTTCTGTTTCGCTGAGAGAAATAACCCGATCCACCTACCGAACGATAATGAACTTGCCATTGCGCCAATGTCGTCACACCCACTTCGGGACATGAACGGCTGGTTTGTGGGTAGAACGTATTCGGCCCACACCCTCTTTCGGTTGGTCGACTGGATGTATTGGCATCCGAGGGATAAGAACATAACAAAGGTGTCGGATAACTTCCCAATCTCTCGGCCGTGTCAAAATCCTTGAAAATAAATCCTTGAATTTCGCTCCATACCAAAATTTCGATGCCCAAATCCTTTCGCAAAAAGGAAAACGAAACTCCCCCCATTTTTATTGAGTTTGGACTCGGATCCCATGCGTGGTATTTAGGGCTGGTTCCGGTGACCCTGATAATCACACCACTACAATAATAAGCAGCCCGCCCTTCACAGTTGTTTGTCACGTTGGCATATTTAGTGTTGAGGCGTTCGGCTGCCGCTTGACCAAATACCTGATCAGAAACGGAGTAGCTGAATATATTGGCATCCGGTGCCGCCAGATTTAGTCTCACGACTGGCACATACAACGACGTTTCCAAGTAGTATTCCCGTTGGAATTTCTGTGCGTCCGCCAATTTACCCGGCACAGAAGCCTCGTAAAACAAGGCCTCGATTGGAAGTTTCTCAGGCTTGCTTTCATCCCAGGTTTCAACCAGAACCTCAGTGGGTTTGGCCGTCCACGCTGCATCCACGAGTTTGTGAGCTTCCAGACTAGCCTTGAATTGCGCAGCGACAACCGTACTTAACGAACATTGGTTCTTTGGCAAAGAATCATGTTCCTTGAAATTTTTCAACCATGCCGCAGCCGTAGTGGGAGAGCCCCATAACTTTGCACAATTGGCAAGATCAGGATCCCCTTGCGCCACTTTCGGTGCGAACCCACAACCGTGATCTGCCCGTTCATTGAGTGATTCGGTCGGGAAAGGGAAAATACAACGCAGACTTACAGCCTTACCCACCGCCAATGCTGAAGTCTGATCTTTCAAGATAAAACCGCTTTTTCTGTTCCCATTAAGTGCAGTACTGCCAACATCCGAGCGGATATAAGTGAATGCAACGGATCCAAGTTTTTCGGCCTGCGAACCATAATCCCAGAATTTGAAAAATGCGCTGTAGTCTACCGCCCGCAAAAGAACACCAGAACAATAGTAGGCAGGAGTGCCATTTGAACACTGCGCAACATTGTTTTGATATTTTGTATTCAAGTCTGCCACTAACGCCGAACCAGACATGGCATTAACAGCAGCGGAAAAAACTAAAGTCAAGAACAGTAAGAGTTTCATACTCACACCCTGATGAGATTTCATCTTGAGTATGTTGAGCATCGAAGGTTGTTATCTACTGTCAGATCTGACAGTCCCGACAAACGGTCCTTCGCGCACAAAATAAAAAGATCGCAGGCTTCGGCATCTCCTACATGATAACTATGCAGGAGCTGCCGAAGGCTGCGATCTTTTGATCTTGCTCGAAGCTCGAAGCTCCTAGCTGTTTTTATGAAGCTTGCGCATCAACTCCGCCTCAGCCTGGGTCAACCCGCACGACTGAGTCAGTTCATCGACACTCGCGCCCATGCCCACCAGTTTCGCCGCCTGGGCGAATGACAGGCTCGACGGGTCGCGTTGTTCCAGTGCAACGATCTTGTCCGGCAACGGGCTTACCACCGCGCGCAACTCGTGCAGGGCCTCGCCCATGCGCACGTTGCCGTTCTGGTAGTCGTCGACGCGTTTGGCCAGGTCCTTGATGCGCTGATCACGCAGCGCATCACCCTGGGCCTGCTGCGCAGCGATCACTCGCTGCGCCTTGATGTACGAGACGAACATCGCCAGCGTGCCGGCCCAGAACAGGAACAGAACAATTACCGCAACCTCGAGAATCAAATCAGATGCTCTCCAGTTCCGACCATTCTTCTTCGCTCATCATCTTGTCCAGCTCGACCAGAATCAGCAGCTCGTTGTTCTTGTTGCACACGCCCTGGATGAACTTGGCCGATTCTTCGTTACCGACGTTCGGTGCGGTTTCGATTTCCGACTGACGCAGGTAAACCACTTCGGCGACGCTGTCGACCATGATCCCGACGACTTGCTTGTCGGCTTCGATGATGACGATACGGGTGTTGTCGCTGATCTCGCCGCTGTGCAGGCCGAAGCGCTGACGGGTGTCGATCACGGTGACCACGTTACCGCGCAGGTTGATGATGCCCAGCACGTAGCTCGGTGCACCCGGCACCGGCGCGATCTCGGTGTAGCGCAGCACTTCCTGCACGCGCATCACGTTGATGCCGTAGGTTTCGTTATCCAGTTTGAAGGTCACCCATTGCAGGATCGGATCTTCAGAACCTTTTGCATTCGACGCCTGACTACTCATACCCTGACCCCTCGAAAAAACCGCCCCGGGCGGTGTGTGTTCTGTGTGGTGGCACTGGAAAATGCCATCGCCTGATTGTTATGTCGGCTGCTATGTCGGTTTATGTAGCGGCTTGTTGCCACTCAAGTGCTTTGCCCCGCCGCTGGCGATCAACTCGGCCAGTGCGGATACGTCAAGCAATGCACACATGTGCTCGATCACGGTGCCGGCGAGCCATGGCCGCTGACCCCGGTGACTTCTCCATTTGATTTCATTCGGGTCCAGACGCAACGAGCGGCTGACCTGATGCACCGCCAGCCCCCACTCGTAACCTTGTACCGAAATCACGTATTGCAGGCCCTGCCGGAAGTCATCGCGGTAGCGATCCGGCATGACCCAGCGCGCGGTGTCCAAGACTTTCAGATTGCCGGCCTGGCTCGGCAGAATCCCGAGGAACCATTCCGGCTGGCCAAACAGCGGCGTCAGCTCGTGGCCGGCCAGCGAATAGATCGAGCCAAGGCACACCAGCGGCACCGCCAGGGTCAGCCCGGCAACATCGAACAGCAAGCATTCGAAGGCTTCGGCAGCCCAGGCCGGACGGCCATCGGGCTCGACCGGTGGCGGCGGGTTGTTCGGCGGCAGGTGCACTTCCACCAACGGCGGGACCAGCACCTGCGGCTCAGCAATCTGCGGCGCGGGTTCTGGCTCCGGTTCGGGTTCCGGCACGGTCAATAATTGTGTTTGCAGCAGCGGCGCCAGTGTCGACAGTGGCGCGCGCGGTTCGTCGATCAGCACCACCGGTGCTTTGGCCACGGGGGCAGCAGCAGGCGCGGCAATCGGAGCGACGGATTTCTGCGCGTCACGGGCCTGCTCTTCCAGCACCGCGGCCTGGAACTCGTCCATGGCCTCGGTGCTTTCCACCACTTCAGGCTGCGCCTGTTCGACGACTGGCGGCAGTACTTCGACCGGCGCAGGCAAGTCCTCGGGCAAGTCGAGCAGCAGGTCTTCCAGATAGGACTGCAAGGCCTGTTGCGGACGTGACGTGAGTTTCACTGGGCGGTTCATCGGTGATCAGCGCCTGACAGGGAAACCGCGTTGTCTGCTTCGCGAGCAGGCTCGCTCCCACAGGGTTCGGGCAAGCGGATCGAAATCATCTCAGGCCACCTGCGGAACAAGTTGCTGCGCGAGCAGGTGCTTGAGCAACGCGCGGTAGGCCAGCACGCCACGACTCTTGCCGTCGAATTGCGAAGGCGTGACGCCCGCCCGGCTGGCGTCGCGCAGACGAGTATCGACCGGGATGTAGCCGTGCCAGATATCGTCGGGGAATTTGTCACGCAGCACGCGCAAGGTGCCCATCGACGCCTGCGTGCGGCGGTCGAACAACGTCGGCACGATGCTGAACGGCAGCGGCTGTTTGCGCGAGCGATTGATCATCGCCAGGGTGTTGACCATGCGCTCCAGACCTTTCACGGCGAGGTGCTCGGTCTGTACCGGGATCACCAGTTGCTGGCTCGCCGCGAGAGCGTTGACCATCAGCACACCGAGCAACGGCGGGCTGTCGATGATCGCGTAATCGAAGTCCTGCCACAGTTGCGCCAGACTCTTGGCGATCACCAGGCCCAGGCCACTCTGCCCCGGTGACTGTCGCTCAAGGGTGGCCAGTGCGGTGCTTGATGGCAGCAGGGAAATGCGTTCGTCGCTGGTCGACAGCAGCAACTGCCCCGGCAGGCCTTGCGGCACGCTGCCCTTGTGCAGAAACAGGTCGTAGTTGCTGTGTTCCAGGCTGTCGGGGTCGTAGCCGAAATAGCTGGTCATCGAGCCGTGCGGATCGAGATCGACCACAACCACGCGCTTGCCCGCCTCGGCCAGCAATCCGGCTAGAGCGATGGAGGATGTGGTTTTACCGACACCACCCTTTTGATTGGCGACTGCCCAGACTCTCATTCAGTTCGTTCCTCCCGGCCAGATTGGCTGGCCGAGACATGCTTCAGCGTGTTAATGCGGGCGACGGAGAATTGACGGCACTCTCGCGTCCCGGCGTCTTGACCGGGGTCGGTGCAGTTTGTGTGCCAGCGCGCTTCAACGCCGCATCCGGTTGCGCATTGGCGGTTCCGGTACCGGTGAGGCTGCGGCGCACATCGAGATTGCGCGACACTACCAGCACCACGCGACGGTTCTTCGCCCGGCCTTCGACCGTGGCGTTGTTGGCCACTGGCTGGAATTCGCCGTAGCCCACCGACGCCAGTCGCCCAGGGTCTACACCCTGCATGGCGAGCATGCGCACGATGCTCGCCGAACGCGCCGAGGACAGTTCCCAGTTGGTCGGGTACTGCGCGGTGCGGATCGGTTGGTCGTCGGTGAAACCTTCAACGTGGATCGGGTTGTCGAACGGTTTGAGGATCGCCGCGACCTTGTCGATGATGTTGAACGCGATGTCGCTCGGCATGGCGTCGCCGCTGCCAAACAACAGGCTGGAATTGAGCTCGATCTCGACCCACAACTCGTTACCGCGCACGGTCATCTGGTTGGAGCTGATCAAGTCACCGAAGGCGGCACTGATGTCATCGGCGATGCTTTTCAGCGGATCGCTGGCCCCGGAAATACCGGCGTCGACCTGCTCGGCATCCTTGACCAGCGGCTTGGCCGGGGTCACGGTTTTCGGTCGTTCGTCGCCGATCGGAATCGGTTTGAGCGAGCGATCGGAGTCGGTAAATACGCCGATCAGCGCTTCGGAAATGACCTTGTACTTGCCTTCGTTGATCGACGAGATCGAGTACATCACCACGAAAAACGCGAACAGCAAAGTGATGAAATCCGCGTAGGACACGAGCCAGCGCTCGTGATTGACGTGTTCTTCCTGGTGGCGACGACGAGCCATGAGGTATTCCCTTAGTCCATGAAGCCTTGCAGCTTCAACTCAATGGAACGAGGGTTTTCACCTTCGGCGATCGACAGAATTCCTTCCAGCAACATTTCGCGATAACGCGACTGCCGCAACGCGATGGACTTGAGCTTGGCCGCGACCGGCAAGAGGATCAGGTTGGCACTGGCTACGCCATAGATGGTCGCGACGAACGCCACGGCAATGCCGTTACCCAGTTGCGACGGATCAGCAAGGTTGCCCATCACGTGAATCAGGCCCATCACCGCACCGATGATGCCGATGGTCGGCGCGTAGCCGCCCATGCTTTCAAAGACCTTGGCCGCTTCGATATCGCGGGATTCCTGGGTGTAGAAATCCACTTCGAGAATGCTGCGAATGGCTTCCGGCTCGGCGCCGTCGACCAGCAGTTGCAGACCCTTGCGCGAGTAGCTGTCAGGTTCGGCGTCGGCCACGCCTTCGAGGCCGAGCAGGCCCTCCTTGCGCGCCGTCAGGCTCCAATTGACCACGCGGTCGATGCCGCCGGCCAGGTCGACACGCGGCGGAAAGAAGATCCAGCCGAGAATCTGCATGGCGCGCTTGAACGCGCTCATCGGTGATTGCAGCAGCGCGGCACCGACCGTGCCGCCCAGTACGATCAACGCCGCCGGGCCGTTGGCCAGCGCGCCGAGGTGGCCGCCTTCAAGGTAGTTGCCGCCGATGATGGCGACGAACGCCATGATGAGGCCGATAAGGCTGAGAACATCCATCAGATACACGCCTCGACGATGTGCTTGCCGATGTCGTCAAGACCGTACACCGCGTCAGCAAGATCGGCTTTGACGATGGCCATCGGCATGCCGTAGATCACGCAGCTTGCTTCGTCCTGCGCCCACACCGAACTGCCGCCCTGCTTGAGCAGACGCGCGCCTTCGCGGCCGTCGGCGCCCATGCCGGTCAACACCACTGCCAGAACTTTGTCGCCGTAGGATTTCGCCGCCGAACCGAACGTGATGTCCACGCACGGCTTGTAATTCAAACGTTCGTCACCCGGCAGAATCTTCACCGCGCCACGGCCGTCGATCATCATCTGCTTGCCACCCGGTGCCAGCAGCGCCAGGCCCGGACGCAGGATGTCGCCATCCTCGGCTTCCTTGACGCTGATGCGGCAGAGCTTGTCGAGGCGCTCGGCAAACGCTTTGGTGAACGCCGCCGGCATGTGCTGGATCAGCACGATCGGCGCCGGGAAGTTCGCCGGCAACTGCGTAAGCACGCGTTGCAGTGCGACCGGGCCGCCCGTCGAAGTGCCGATGGCAACCAGTTTGTAGGCTTTGCGTTTCGGCGCCGACGACGAAGCACTGGCAGCGGATGCGCGAGCAGGCGCTGGCGCAGGCGCCGGACGTGCCGGGACAGGGCTGCCGTAGCTCGACGCTGCCGGAGCAGGCGTCGGCGCTGGCGCAGCGGCGGGAGCCGGCGCGCTGTAGGCACTGAAACGACGGTTGCTGCGCGAAATGCTGTGGACTTTCTCGCACAGCAGCTGCTTGACCTTCTCGGGATTGCGCGAGATGTCTTCGAAATTCTTCGGCAGGAAATCCACCGCGCCGGCGTCCAGCGCATCGAGGGTTACCCGCGCGCCTTCGTGGGTCAGCGAGGAGAACATCAACACCGGGGTCGGGCAGCGCTGCATGATGTGCCGCACTGCCGTGATGCCGTCCATCATTGGCATCTCGTAGTCCATGGTGATCACGTCAGGCTTGAGGGCCATGGCCTGATCGATCGCATCTTTACCGTTGGTGGCCGTACCGACCACCTGGATGCTCGGATCCGCCGAAAGAATTTCCGAGACGCGGCGGCGGAAAAAACCCGAATCGTCCACCACCAGGACTTTGACTGCCATAAACACTCCATTAGGTGCAGCGGCGCGTCATCGCGCCGCCGCCCCGGATTCAAATACGCTTTGTGGCGTAACGCTTGAGCATGCTTGGAACATCGAGAATCAGCGCAATGCGGCCGTCACCGGTGATGGTGGCGCCGGACATGCCCGGAGTTCCCTGGAGCATTTTGCCCAATGGCTTGATGACCACTTCTTCCTGGCCGACCAGCTGATCGACGACGAAGCCGATCCGCTGTGTGCCCACCGAAAGAATCACCACATGGCCTTCGCGCTGCTCTTCGTGAGCGGCGGAGCTGACCAGCCAGCGCTTGAGGTAGAACAATGGCAGCGCCTTGTCGCGCACGATCACCACTTCCTGACCGTCGACGACGTTGGTGGTCGACAGGTCGAGGTGGAAGATTTCGTTGACGTTGACCAGCGGGAACGCGAACGCCTGATTGCCGAGCATGACCATCAGCGTCGGCATGATCGCCAGGGTCAGCGGCACCTTGATGACGATCTTCGAACCCTGGCCCTTGGTCGAATAGATGTTGATCGAACCGTTGAGCTGGGAAATCTTGGTCTTCACCACGTCCATGCCGACACCACGGCCGGACACGTCGGAGATCTCGGTCTTGGTCGAGAAACCCGGGGCGAAAATCAGGTTGTAGCACTCGGTATCGCTCAGGCGATCGGCCGCGTCCTTGTCCATCACGCCGCGTTTTACCGCAATGGCGCGCAGCACGTTCGGGTCCATGCCTTTGCCGTCGTCGGAGATCGACAGCAGGATATGGTCGCCTTCCTGCTCGGCCGCCAGCACCACGCGACCGCCACGGGCCTTGCCCGATGCTTCGCGCTCTTCCGGCGACTCGATGCCGTGGTCGACAGCGTTGCGCACCAAGTGGACCAGCGGGTCGGCCAGGGCCTCGACAAGGTTTTTGTCGAGGTCGGTTTCTTCACCCACCAGTTCCAGGTTGATCTCTTTCTTCAGTTGGCGTGCGAGGTCGCGAACCAGACGCGGGAAGCGCCCGAAGACCTTCTTGATCGGCTGCATCCGCGTCTTCATCACGGCGGTCTGCAGGTCAGCGGTGACCACGTCGAGGTTCGACACGGCCTTGGACATGGCTTCGTCGCCGCTGTTGAGGCCCAGGCGCACCAGACGGTTACGCACCAGCACCAGCTCGCCGACCATGTTCATGATCTCGTCGAGCCGCGCGGTGTCGACGCGTACGGTGGTTTCCGCTTCGCTGGCCGGTTTTTCCGCGGGCGGTGTCGCAGGAGCGCGAGCCGCAGCCGGTGCAGCAGCGGCGGCCGGTTTCGGCGCCTCGGCTTTCGGCTCAGGCTTGGCCGCAGGTTTCGGCGCAGCAGCAGCCGGAGCTTTCGCCGCTGGCGTGGCGACGCTCGAGGCAGAGCCAGCAGTCGCAGCGCTGGCGTCAAACTTGCCTTTGCCGTGCAATTCGTCGAGCAGCGATTCGAATTCGTGATCGCTGATCAGGTCGCTGCCGGCCGCAGCGGCTGCCGGTGCAGCAGGGGCTGCCGGCGCCGAAGCAATGGCCGATTCCAGCGCGTCAACGGCGAAGTTGCCCTTGCCGTGCAACTGATCGAGCAAGGCTTCGAATTCGTCGTCGGTGATGTCCGAACTGTCGCCTGCAGCAGGCGCGGCCGGAGCCGCTGCTGCTGGCGCCGGAGCGACCGCATCGACAGCGAACTGGCCTTTGCCGTGCAGCTGATCGAGCAGCGATTCAAACTCCGCGTCGGTGATTTCATCGCTGGCGGCCGTGTCGGCAACCTGCGCCGGAGCAACAGCAGCAGCCGGGGCCTCGGCCTGAGCCTTGACGGCATTCAGCGAGTCCAGCAGTTGTTCGAATTCGTTATCGGTAATGTCGTCCGATGCGCTTTCGGCCACCGGCTCTTCCACCACTTCTACCGGTGCGGCCACGGCTTCATCCGCCGATTGCGGCTCGGCCAGACGCGCCAGCGCGGCCAGCAGTTCCGGCGTCGCAGCGGTGATCGGTGCACGTTCACGGACTTCGCTGAACATGCTGTTCACCGCGTCCAGTGCTTCGAGCACCACGTCCATCAGTTCTGCATCAACGCGACGCTCACCCTTGCGCAGGATGTCGAACACGTTTTCGGCGATGTGACAGCACTCCACCAGCTCATTGAGCTGAAGGAAGCCGGCGCCCCCTTTTACAGTGTGGAAACCGCGAAAAATTGCATTGAGCAGATCTGCATCATCCGGGCGGCTTTCCAGCTCGACCAGTTGTTCGGACAGTTGCTCAAGAATCTCGCCGGCCTCAACCAGGAAATCCTGAAGGATCTCTTCATCGGCGCCGAAGCTCATTAATGGGGTGCTCCTACAGGTCTAAAAACCCAAAAAACCCGAATTCCGAAACTCTAGAATCCAAGGCTGGATAACAAATCGTCCACATCGTCCTGACCGGACACAACGTCTTCTCGTTTATCGGCATGAATCTGCGGACCTTCACCCTGCGAGAGATGTTTTTGTGGATCTTTTTCAGCAAGCATTGCGGCGCGGTCATGTTCGATGCCCGCAAAGCGGTCGACCTGACTGGCCATGAGCACGAGTTTGAGCAGATTGCTTTCGACTTCGGTGACCAGTTGGGTCACACGCTTGATCACTTGACCTGTGAGGTCCTGGTAATCCTGAGCCAGCAGGATGTCGTTGAGGTTGCTCGACACCGCACGGTTGTCCGTGCTGCTGCGTGACAGAAAACCGTCGACCCGGCGCGCCAGTTCACGGAACTCTTCAGCCCCGACCTCGCGACGCATGAAGCGACCCCAATCAGCACTCAACGTCTGCGCTTCATCAGCGAGACTGTTGACCACCGGCGTGGCGCTTTCCACCAGATCCATGGTGCGGTTGGCCGCGGCTTCCGTCAGCTTGACCACATAGCCCAGGCGCTCGGTGGCGTCGGTGATTTGCGACACTTCCTCGGCCTGCGGCATGTGCGGATCAATCTGGAAATTGACGATCGCACTGTGCAGTTCACGTGTGAGCTTGCCCACTTCCTGATACAGGCCGCGGTCACGGGTCTGATTGAGCTCATGGATCAGTTGCACCGCGTCGCCGAACTTGCCTTTTTCAAGGCTCTCGACCAGTTCGACCGCGTGTTTTTTCAGGGTCGATTCGAAATCGCCCTGTGATGATTCGTTATGCTCCATAGCTCCCCCGCGCATTCATCAGCCGATGCGTTCGAAAATCTTCTCGATTTTGTCTTTCAACGCTTGAGCCGTGAAAGGTTTGACCACGTAACCGTTCACACCGGCCTGAGCGGCCTCGATGATCTGCTCGCGCTTGGCTTCAGCAGTCACCATCAACACCGGGAGGTGCTTGAGTTTTTCATCGGCGCGCACGTGACGCAGCAGGTCGATACCGGTCATGCCCGGCATGTTCCAGTCCGTTACCAGAAAGTCGATGCTGCCGCTGTTGAGCACCGGAATGGCGGTTACGCCATCGTCGGCCTCGACGGTGTTGGTGAACCCAAGATCGCGCAGCAGGTTCTTGATGATCCGCCGCATCGTTGAGAAGTCATCAACGATGAGGATTTTCATGTCTTTGTTCAATTCGACCTCCAAGCAGTCTTAAACGCGCCCAGCACCTGGACGCGCCACTTCAATCAATCGGCATAGCACTCGAAGTTTGTCTGGAGCACAACGGATCGAGACCGGCGCCGTTCATCACCGCACCAGCCTCGTTTCGCAGTGTCCCCACACTGCCTTCAGCGCGCTCGCCACTCCCCCAAACGCCCCCGCAGACGGGCCGCGCACTGGCTGTGTAACTGGCTGACCCGCGATTCACTGACGCCAAGGACTTCACCGATTTCCTTGAGGTTCAGCTCTTCGTCGTAGTACAGCGCCAACACCAGTCGCTCACGCTCCGGCAAATTGGCAATCGCGTCCGCCAGCGCCGCCTGGAAGCGTTCATCTTCCAGATCGCGTGACGGCTCCATATGAGCACTCGCGCCATCCTCGTGCAGCCCTTCGTGTTCGCCGTCCTGCAACAGGTCGTCGAAACTGAACAGGCGACTGCCCAAGGTGTCATTCAGAATCCCGTAGTAATCGTCGAGACTCAATTGGAGTTCGGCCGCAACCTCGTGATCTTTAGCGTCACGGCCGGTTTTAGCTTCAATCGAGCGAATCGCGTCGCTGACCATCCTGGTATTACGGTGAACCGAGCGTGGCGCCCAATCCCCTTTGCGCACTTCATCGAGCATCGCGCCGCGGATTCGAATGCCCGCGTACGTTTCGAAACTGGCGCCTTTGCTGGCGTCGTATTTGGTCGAGACTTCCAGCAAACCGATCATCCCGGCCTGGATCAGGTCTTCGACCTGCACGCTGGCCGGCAGGCGCGCCAGCAAGTGATAGGCAATGCGCTTGACCAGTGGCGCGTAGCGCTCGATCAATTCGTATTGCGCGTCACGCGCCGACTTTTTGTAAAGATTCATGCCACTGGCGGTCATATCACAGGCCCTGCGGTTTGCTGCACGAGACGCTCGACGAAAAATTCCAGATGCCCGCGCGGGTTGGCCGGCAGCGGCCAGGTGTCGACCTTCTGGGCGATGGCCTTGAAGGCCAGCGCGCACTTGGAACGGGGAAAGGCTTCGTAGACGGCGCGCTGCTTCTGCACCGCTTTGCGCACGCTTTCGTCGTACGGCACGGCGCCGACGTATTGTAGGGCGACGTCAAGGAAGCGATCCGTGACCTTGGTCAACTTGGCGAACAGGTTGCGCCCTTCCTGCGGGCTCTGCGCCATGTTGGCCAGCACGCGGAAGCGGTTCATGCCGTAGTCGCGGTTGAGCAACTTGATCAGCGCGTAAGCGTCGGTGATCGAAGTCGGCTCGTCGCAGACCACCAGCAACACTTCCTGGGCGGCACGAACGAAACTGACTACCGAGTCACCAATACCCGCAGCGGTGTCGATCACCAGCACGTCGAGATTGTCGCCGATGTCGCTGAACGCCTGGATCAGGCCGGCGTGCTGCGCCGGGCTCAGGTGCACCATGCTCTGCGTGCCGGAGGCCGCCGGCACGATGCGAATCCCGCCCGGGCCCTGCAACAGCACGTCGCGCAGTTCGCAACGGCCTTCGATGACGTCGGCCAGTGTGCGCTTGGGTGTCAGCCCCAGCAGAACGTCGACGTTCGCCAGGCCCAGGTCGGCGTCCAGCAGCATGACCCGACGGCCAAGCTCTGCCAGCGCCAGCGACAAGTTCACTGACACGTTAGTCTTGCCGACGCCACCTTTGCCGCCGGTCACCGCGATCACCTGTACGGGATGCATGCTGCCCATGTTATTTCTTTACCTTGTCTTGCATAGACGGAGGCCACATTACTGGCTGCGCGTTCCTGATCGGAACAATGCGTGGCAGACCATCGATGTAGGTACAAAAACTGTTCATGATTACCTCAGCCAACCTGCTTGGTCGGGCTGTGATAGATATCAGCGAACATGTCAGCCATGGCTTCTTCGCTGGGTTCTTCCTGCATTTGCACGCTGACGGCGCGGCTGACCAGTTGATGACGGCGCGGCAGATGCAGATCATCCGGAATCCGTGGGCCATCGGTCAGATACGCGACCGGCAATTCATGACTGATCGCCAGGCTCAACACTTCGCCGAGACTGGCCGTTTCATCCAGTTTAGTCAGGATGCAGCCGGCCAGCCCGCAACGCTTGTAACTGTGATAAGCGGCGGTTAGAACCTGTTTCTGGCTGGTGGTTGCCAGGACCAGATAATTTTTTGAGCGAATGCCACGCCCGGCCAGGCTCTCAAGCTGCATGCGCAACGCCGGATCACTGGCTTGCAGGCCGGCAGTATCGATCAAAACCACGCGCTTGCGTAGCAGTGGATCCAATGCCTGCACCAGCGACTGACCCGGATCGACGTGCGTTACCGGCACGTTAAGAATGCGCCCGAGGGTTTTCAATTGTTCCTGCGCGCCGATGCGGAAGCTGTCCATGCTCACCAGTGCGACGTTCTGCGCGCCGTACTTGAGCACGTAACGCGCGGCGAGCTTGGCCAGCGTGGTGGTCTTGCCCATGCCGGCGGGGCCGACCATGGCAATCACACCGCCCTCTTCCAGCGGCTCGACTTCCGGTACGGCAATCATCCGCGCCAGGTGCGCGAGCAGCATGCGCCAGGCCTGACGGGGTTCTTCGATATCGGTGATCATCGCCAGCAGATCGCGCGACAGCGGGCCGGACAGGCCGATGCGCTGCAGACGGCGATACAGATTGGCCTGGGCCGGACGGCTGCCTTGCAACTGATTCCAGGCCAGGGTGCCGAGCTGCACTTCCATCAGCTCGCGCAGGCTGTTCAATTCAAAACGCATCGAATCCAGCGCACGCGGATCGACACCCGCCGAGGCCTGCGCAGGCGCTGCGGCCGGGCGCGTCGGTGCGGCGTAGGTCGGCTCGCTCAGCGGTTCGGCAGCAGTCAGCGGCAGGCCTGCGGTCAACGGCAGCCCGGCGAACAACTGCTGATTGGTGTTGCCGTCGGCTTCGCCACGCAGGCTCAGCTCGGCCTGGGCGGTGACGATGCGCGACTGGGTCTTGCGCAGCTCGTCTTCGAGTTCCATGTTCGGAACCCGTGGCGCCAGCGCCGACAGTTTGTAATCCAGAGCCGCCGTCAACTCGACGCCGCCGGCAATGCGGCGGTTGCCGATGATGGCGGCATCAGCGCCCAGCTCATCGCGAACCAGCTTCATGGCCTGACGCATATCGGCGGCGAAAAAACGCTTAACTTGCATAAACCACTACCTCAGCCGTTGGGCCCTACTGTCGCAACGATGGTCACTTGCTTGTTGTCCGGTACTTCCTGGTAGGCCAGCACATGCAGGCCTGGCACTGCGAGGCGGCCGAAGCGCGAGAGCATCGCGCGAATCGGGCCTGCCACCAGCAGGATCACCGGTTGGCCTTGCATTTCCTGACGCTGGGCCGCTTCGATCAACGAACGCTGCAGCTTCTCGGCCATGCTCGGCTCCAGCAGAACGCCCTCTTCCGAGCCTTGTCCTGCCTTCTGCAGACTATTGAGCAATATCTGTTCCAACCTTGGTTCCAATGTGATTACAGGCAGCTCGGACTCAGTGCCTACAATGCTTTGGACGATTGCACGGGATACGCCGACCCGCACAGCGGCGACCAGCGCGGCGGTATCTTGACTCTTGGCAGCGTTGTTCGCGATCGCCTCGGCAATGCTGCGAATGTCGCGCACCGGCACGTGCTCGGCGAGCAGCGCTTGCAGGACCTTGAGCAACTGCGACAGCGAAACCACGCCCGGCACCAGCTCTTCCGCCAGTTTCGGCGAGCTCTTGGCCAGCAATTGCATGAGTTGCTGCACTTCCTCGTGGCCGATCAGCTCACTGGAGTGCTTGTACAGAATCTGGTTCAAGTGCGTGGCGACCACGGTGCTCGCATCGACCACGGTGTAGCCGAGCGATTGCGCCTGCGCACGCTGGCTGATTTCGATCCACACCGCCTCCAGGCCAAAAGCCGGATCTTTGGCGTTGATACCGTTGAGCGAACCGTAGACCTGGCCCGGGTTGATCGCCAGTTCGCGATCCGGGTAGATCTCGGCCTCGGCGAGGATCACGCCCATCAGCGTCAGGCGGTAAGCGCTCGGCGCCAGATCGAGGTTGTCGCGGATGTGCACGGTCGGCATCAAAAAGCCCAGATCCTGCGAGAGCTTCTTGCGCACACCCTTGATCCGCGCGAGCAATTGTCCACCCTGATTGCGGTCCACCAGCGGAATCAGGCGATAGCCGACTTCGAGGCCGATCATGTCGATCGGTGTGACGTCGTCCCAGCCCAGCTCTTTGGTTTCCATGGCCCGGGCTGGCGACGGCAGCAGTTCCTGCTGACGCTTGACCTCTTCCAGCGCCACAACCTTGGCGACGTTCTGCTTCTTCCAGAACAGGTATGCGCCGCCCGCAGCCAGCGCCGCCATGCTCAGGAAGGAGAAGTGCGGCATGCCTGGCACCAGGCCCATCACCGCCATCAAACCAGCGGCCACGGCCAGCGCTTTCGGCGAGGCGAACATCTGGCGGTTGATCTGCTTGCCCATGTCTTCCGAGCCGGAAGCACGGGTCACCATGATCGCCGCTGCTGTAGATAACAACAGTGATGGCAATTGCGCCACTAAACCGTCACCGATGGTCAGCAAGGCGTAAACCTTGCCCGCATCGCCGAAGCTCATGCCGTGCTGGAAGATACCAACCGCCATGCCGCCGATAAGGTTGATGAACAGAATCAGCAGGCCGGCGATCGCGTCACCACGGACGAACTTGCTGGCACCGTCCATCGAACCGTAGAACTCCGCCTCCTGGGCGACTTCCTGACGGCGCGACTTGGCTTGATTCTGGTCGATCAGGCCGGCGTTGAGGTCGGCGTCGATCGCCATTTGTTTGCCAGGCATCGCATCGAGGGTGAAACGCGCGCTCACCTCCGAAATCCGCCCGGCACCCTTGGTCACCACGACGAAGTTGATGATCATGAGGATCGCGAAGACCACGATACCGACCACGTAGTTACCGCCGATCACCACCTCACCGAAGGCCTGAATCACCTTACCGGCGGCGGCGTGGCCGTCCTGACCGTGGAGCATCACCACCCGCGTCGAGGCCACGTTCAACGCCAGACGCAGCAGCGTCGCCACCAGCAGAATGGTCGGGAACACCGCGAAATCCAGCGGCCGCAGCGCATACACGCAGACCAGCAGGACGACGATCGACAGAGCGATGTTGAAGGTAAAGAAGACGTCGAGCAGGAACGGCGGTACCGGCAACATCATCATCGCCAGCATGACCAGCAGCAGCAACGGCACGCCCAGATTGCCTCGACTGAGGTCGGCAACGTTGGTGCGTGCTGTATTGAATAACTGAGTGCGATCCACCGGTTTTCCCCGTTCCTTTAAAGCAAACTTTTGACGCCCCGAACGGACGCAGGGCGGCTATTGCAAGAAGCTTTCCAACTTTTGCCGGGGAATGAAATAGAGCGGTTTTACTTGGGATTGTCGGCTGATTGGGCTGGCCCCTTCGCGAGCAGGCTCGCTCCCACAGTTTGAATGCATTCCCAATCGGACATTTGGAATACGGCCCCTGTGGGAGCGAGCCTGCACGCGAAGAGGCCTTCGAATACGGCGCATTTTTTTCGATTTAAACGAAGCCGTTTAAAAGACACCTGCAGACACGGTCTCAAGGCTACAAATCCTTGCGCCATTGCCTACAGCCAAGCCAGAATCCGCCGGCTTGTGCACCTGGGGCCCGGGTTCTATTGTGGTCCGGTCGCTGACGAATCAGCGATCGGGTTTAGCGACTCGAACTCATGTCAAAGGTGCATCAGCGTTCCAGGCTTCGTTGCGGATCTGTATGTTCGCGATTTCGTCATGGTGGCTGTATGCGGGAGACCTTCGGGTCTGCCGGGTGCCTTTGACCGGTTCGCTAACCCGCGTACAGCCGCCACCCGTCCTGTTTAGCGACAGGTTGTAGCGGCTCCACTTCAAAGGAGCTTCACCATGATCAAACCAACACCCAACCCACCCGAATCCGACCCCACCTCCCCCTACGAATCCCTCGATTCAAAAAAACTCCACCAAGCCGCCGACCGCGCCCTCGACCACTACCTCTGCCCGCCCGGCTCCACCCCACCGCCGTTCAGCCCCCGCGCCATGTACGCCGTCACCGCCGACACAAAAAACGAAGACCTGCTGGCCAACGCCTGCGAAACCCTCGCCTCGGCCAAAACCATCGCCCAGGAATTCGCCGGACTGGTGAAACCATCCCAGCGCCGAACGCTGATGGGCATCGCGCAACTGTTCATGCTCGGGGAATTGGCGGTGAATCGGGTGCTGGATAATCTGGAGTTGCCGCAGTAGGTCGGCCCAATGATCGTTCCCACGCTCCCGCGTGGGAATGCAGCCCGGGACGCTCCGCGCCCCATCCAGAGCCGAGCGCTGAATCTTCCTGGATACATGCCTTTGCCGCGCGTGGGAACGATCCAGACTAAATTTTCATCACTGAAATCAAACCTCTATCAGCGGCGCCGACATAAAGGCGGCTACCATCCAAGCTGGCGACGATCGTATGAGGTTTGAATTGCAAAGGAATACTCCTGACGTCACTCGTCGCCGTATCGATCACTGAGAGCGTTTGACTGATCTGGTTGGTGACGAAAAAGACATTGCCATCCGGCTTAAAAACGATGTGGCTCGGCCACTCTCCCACTTCAATGGTGTTCTCTACTTTCTTTGTCGCCGTATTGATCACCGAGACAATGTCGCCATAACGCCGACACAGACCCAAGCGCCGTCGGGGCTGAAGGCCATACCGTTCGGACTGTCTCCAACCTCGATATTCGCCTCGACTCGATTCGTCGCTGTGTCGATTACAGAAACCGTTTCGGCTCTCAGGTTGCCAACGTAAACCCATTTGCCATCCGGGCTGCGGACCACCTTTTCCGCGTTCGTGCCGGTCGGGATCGTCGTCAGGGTCCGCCCCGTAGCGGTTTCAATAACGGAAACCGTGTCGCTTGAATAATTGCCGACATAAATCAGGGTTCCGTCCAGGCTGACAGCAACCCCTCTCGACTCGGTCACAGTGGCGAAACTTCTCAAGACCCGGTGCGTCGCCGTATCAATCACCGAGACAGTTGGTCGATCAAAGCTGACGACATAAGCACGGGTACCGTCAGTGCTGATAGCTATCTCAGCCGGGTTAAAACCGAGCGGGATATCCGCCAGAGTTTCATTTGTAGCCGTATCAATCACCGAAAACGTTTGGAGACCATAGCTTATACAATCGGGTACCGTCCGGGCTGATCTCCATTGCTCTGTGAGAACCTTAGAGGGGGATATCAGCGATCTGTGCCAACCCAGTAACCGTCACATCTGCCTTGGCGGTCTTATCACCACTGGAAGCGATCAAGGTGTAGGGACCGGGCACAGGCGCGCCTGTGATGCCGCCGACGCGAAGAATGCCGTCATCGTCGGTGATAAAGTCGCGCTTGCCACTGAGACCATTGGCGTATTTGAAGCCGTCCGGAATCGTCAGACTGACATGAGCATCGACAACTGGCGTATTGCTGCCGGAAGTCACGAGCAATGCAATATGCTTGAGCGGCCCACCCGGCGCAGCGGTATAGGGCCCATTGATGAACGTCGGCTCACCATACCTTTTTGAAGTGATCGTATAGGTGCGCTTTGGAAAGAGCACCGGAGTACCTGCGTTACAGGTATCCGGGGAACTCGAGGTCTGATTAGCCATGGGAGAGCGTCCTGTTCAGCATGAGTGTGGTACAGGCATTTACACTCCCGAACCGGAGATTTGTCTACTGTCAGAAATTACAGGTAGGCAGTTAAATCCGACGAATGGTAGCCCTCCACGCATCCAAAAATTCGTCTGACCGACCGATGCTCTGGGATCGGTTCAATCTTCCGAACGATTCCATGCGCTACACACCCCCGCCCCTGGCTTCGGCGTAATTATCGGACTGCCGCTCAAATAGCCACTCGTCGGAAACACGCCCCTACCTGTCAGGTTTGACAGGTGACTAAAAGACTTTTCTGGAACTACATATCTGCAAGCCAACCCGCAACGTAGCTTGGAGATTCATCATGGAATGCAAGCGTGAACCTAAAACCGTCCGGCTGTCCCCGCCCTATGCGCCTGAGATGATTGATTTGCAACCCGCCAATGAGAACTATCATGGCGGCGTATCCATTGCAGACGGAAAGGATGAGGCAGGATTCGAAATGATCATGCTTGCCTATCTCACTCAGCAAAAAAGCGATGGGGTCAGGCTTTATCTCAATGATGAGCTGGTAGCTAACACGACTATCAAAGAGGGAGAAGAAGCAGAAGACACATCGTTATTTATTCCGGCCGGACGTTTTCATTCACCTCTCAACAAGGTTCGCTTTGGTATCAAGCGCATCTCCCAGGATGAGGTGCCTACCCCGGAACTGAAGCTGCTCTACCATAGCCTTCCGCCCGGTGGCACGCCGCCGGTGCTGACACTCAAGGCCAGCCATACCAGTGTCGGTCCCGACGAAGCGGACAAGTTTTTTTTGACCGTTAGCTATAACAGAGTTAATTGGTACGACCGAATCCATGTGGACTGCGAAGGCTACCTTTTCAGGCATCAACTGATGCCTGAGACCACTTCGCCACTCCCACCCGTTCCAGCCAGTATCAATATCCCGATCCCCAGATCAGTGTTTGAACAAGCGGGTGATGCCCCCGCGTTCCGGTTCACTTATTACGTGGTCGATTATCTGACTAACGCCTCGGCTGTTTCGCTGCCATTGACTATCAACGTGCACTTAAAACCTCGGCCATTGCTGCCACAGCCCACCCTGGCGCCACCCGCTGTGAGCCCGATCGATGTCTTGGTTTATCCGAACGGAGTGTGGCTGCAGATCAAAGATTTCACAGCACAGCAAGGCGATAAGGCTCAGTTCGTCCAGTTGAATGCGCCGGTGGGTGCGCCGCCATTTGAGCTGGTGGATTTCGAGGGAGGGGTCGCAGAGATTTTATTGAGCGCCACCTATCTGGCGGCATGGCGTGGGAAGTCGATTGAGTTTCAGTGGAAATTGATTCGCGCTGGAATGCCAGCCGGGGAATCTGCGGTGGTGGAGTTTGACGTTAACAAGATCGCCGATGAGGACTCGCGTTTGCCGACGCCGAACATCGCAGGCAACGTCAGCAAGGAATTGAACGTCCAACAACTACCGGCAGGTGCGCTGATCCTCGCGCAGCAATGGACGTCGTTCAAACCAGGGCAGCCAGTCTGGGTTACCTGTAGCGGCATCGACAAGAATGGCAATCCGGTCAGCACTGACGTGAGGTCAGGAGAGCCCAACGATGCGCCGGATGGGTTGTCGGTGGCGGCCCCGGTGCAGTGGCTGAAAGAACTCAAGGAGGACACTGAACTCACAGTCACGTTGAGAGTAGACCTTGGCTGAGCGACTACTCCGTCGGATTGTGCGCCTTGGCGGTGGCTGCCATTGTCGATCTAAGCAGCCTTACAGCCAAGCCATGTTTCAGGCATAAAAAACCGCCGCACCGCGCAACCGGGACGGCGTTTTTTAACGCAGGTTATTGCGCGGTCAGGATCTGATCGGGCGCAATATTGCCGAAGCCGAGCCGATTGCGGTCAATGTAGAGTGTTCCCCGAAAAAGCTGCTCACCTTCGACTTCAACGAAGTCCTCATTCATGTACATCAACACAACCTTCGTCACTGGCGCAGTGACTCCCGGAGCCGCCAGATCACTTTGCAGTAGATTGAGCTCCCAATGAAACTGAATGACCGGCAACTCCCCGAGTTCGATCTGAGCAGTGTCATCCAGCGATCTGAAGTCTCTGCGTGCAGTCACGCTTAGCTTTTGCCCGTCCTGCACAAACTGCGGTTTGCCATAACGCACCCGCCGTTTAGGACCGGTCGCCCATTGATCGTTGTAATTTTCGGGGGAGGTGAAGAGTGCGAACAACGCCTGATTGCCACCGATATTTTCCCCCTCCCCCAACAGGTTGTAGGAATTGTGGCCAGCCAAACCATCCAGCTCAGGCCTGATCGCGTTGGCGCGGCTGTCGAGATAGTTCGGGATATATTGATTGGCCATCTGCTTGAAATGGGTGAAGTCCAGATTCATCTCGAAAGTGACGGTGTAACCGATGGTCCGCTCCTGTGTATTCTGCTCCAGTCGTCCTGAAACAAATTTCAGCCCCATGCCCTCAAGCTTTCGGTAAATACGCTCTGCCATGATCTTGCTCTCCAGGGTACGGAAAATGTCCGCCCACTATTTCGCTGCTATGGACAGCTCCCCGTCTACTGTCAGAGTTGACAGGTTCAAGGCCTTTCCAGACCAACGGCATTGCCACGCAGAGCGTAGGCACGATCAATACCCCCCCCGCCGCAATGACCACTGCAGGAGCCGACCCGCATATGTGCAGGCATAAACAACCGCTGCCCCGTTAAATCGGGGCGGCGGGTTCTTCGTTTTCGGCTGTGTACGCGATGAGACGATCAGGTGCTCAATACCCAACGGCTGCAAACAACGTCAGGAATCCCGACGCAAATCCGGCGGAATCGGCAAATCATCCTTCAACGGATCCGGCCGCTTGCCCTTGCCCGCCTGGTGTTGGCGGATCTGGTAGACGTAGGCCAATACCTGCGCCACTGCCAGATACAGCCCGCCAGGAATTTCCTGCTCAAGCTCAGTTGAGTAATAGATCGAGCGCGCCAACGCGGGCGACTCAAGCAGCATGACGTTATTGGCCACGGCGATTTCGCGGATTTTCAGGGCGATGAAGTCGCTGCCCTTGGCCAGCAGCACCGGGGCGCCGCCCTTTTCCGAGTCGTATTTGAGCGCGACGGCGTAGTGGGTCGGGTTGGTGATGACCACGTCGGCTTCGGGAATCGCTGCCATCATGCGCCGCTGGGACATTTCGCGTTGAGTCTGACGGATGCGTTGTTTGACCTCCGGGCGGCCTTCCTGGTCCTTGTGCTCGTCGCGCACTTCCTGCTTGGTCATCAGCAGTTTCTTGTGCGCTTCCCAGAGCTGCACCGGTACGTCGACAGCGGCGATGATGATCAGGCCGCAGGCCAGCCACAGCGTGCTCCAGCCCACCAGCAGGACGCTGTGAATGATCGCCATGTCCAGTGGTTCGTGGGCGATGCGCAGAAGATCATCGACGTCGGCGGACAGCACCAACAGTGCCACACCCAGAGTAATCAAAAACTTCGCCAGGGCCTTGAGCAGTTCGACCACAGCCTTGAACGAGAACATGCGTTTGAGGCCGGCGGCCGGGTTCATCCGGCTGAATTTGGGCGCCAGCGACTTTGCGGCGAACAGCCAGCCACCCAGGGAAATCGGCCCGATGATGGCGGCGAGCAACAGGGTGATCATCACCGGCTGAATCGCCAGCAAGGCGATCAGGCCCGACTCCAGCAAGAACCGGCCCATCGCGCCTTGGTCCATCACCACTTCGCGGGACAGGGTGAAGTTCAGGCGCATCACGTCCATCATTTCTTGCGCGAGCATGCCGCCGAAGATCAGCAGCGCAGAGGCACCGGCCATCATCACGGCCAGAGTGTTGAGCTCTTTGGAGCGGGCAATCTCACCCTTCTCACGGGAGTCCTTTTTGCGTTTCTCCGTGGGGTCTTCTGTCTTGTCCTGACCGCTCTCGCTCTCTGCCATGACTCAGCGCGCCCGTGCCAGTTCGCGTAGCAACTGCAAGGCCTCGCTGGCCAGCGGTTGATACTGGTTGAGAATGTCCGCAAGGCCGACCCAGACGATGAACAGGCCGAGCACCAGGGTCAGCGGAAAACCGATCGAGAAGATGTTCAGTTGCGGCGCGGCGCGGGTCATCACGCCGAACGCGATATTGACCACCAACAGTGCGGTGACGGCCGGCAACACCAGCAGCAATGCGGCGCCGAGTACCCAGCCGAGTTTGCCGGCCAGTTCCCAGTAATGCGCAACCATCAGACCGCCGCCGACCGGCAGCGTGGTGAAACTTTCAGTGAGGACTTCGAACACCACCAGATGGCCGTTCATCGACAGGAACAGCAACGTCACCAGCATGGTGAAGAACTGCCCGATCACCGCCACCGAAACGCCGTTGGTAGGGTCGATCATCGAGGCGAAGCCCATACCCATCTGCACCGCGACAATCTGCCCGGCGACGGCGAAAGCCTGGAAGAACAGTTGCAGGGAAAAGCCGAGCACGGCGCCGACCAGAATCTGCTCGCCGATCAGCAGCAGGCCGCTGAGATCCAGCGGGCTGACGGCCGGCATCGGCGGCAGCGCCGGGGTGATGACCACGGTGATCGCCACGGCGAAATACAGGCGCACGCGCCGCGGAATCAGGGTGGTGCCGAACACCGGCATGACCATCAGCATCGACGCCACGCGAAACAGCGGCAACATGAATGACGCCACCCAGGTGCTGATCTGGGTGTCGGTCAGCTGAAGCAGCGACTGCATGGCTTAGCCGATGACCATCGGAATGTTTTTGTACAGCTGGATGATGTACTCCATGAACGTCTGCACGATCCACGGACCGCCGATGATCAGGGTCACCAGCATCACCAGCAAACGCGGCAGGAAGCTCAGGGTCTGTTCGTTGATCTGCGTGGCGGCCTGGAACATCGACACCAGCAGGCCGACCAAAAGGCTCGGCACCACCAGGATGGCGACCATCATGGTGGTCAGCCACAGGGCTTCACGAAAAATATCGACCGCGACTTCCGGCGTCATGGCGAAACACCTCCAAAACTGCTGGCCAGAGTACCGATGATCAGCGCCCAGCCATCGACCAGCACGAACAGCATGATCTTGAACGGCAGCGAGATAATCAGCGGCGAGAGCATCATCATACCCATGGCCATCAGCACGCTCGCGACAACGAGGTCGATGATCAGGAACGGAATGAAGATCATGAAGCCGATCTGGAAGGCGGTTTTAAGCTCGGAGGTCACGAACGCCGGTACCAGAATGGTCAGCGGCGCCTGATCCGGGCTGGCGATGTCGGTGCGCTTGGACAGGCGCATGAACAGCTCCAGATCGCTGGTGCGGGTCTGCGCGAGCATGAAGTCCTTGATCGGCACCTGAGCCTTTTCCACCGCCTGCTGGGCGGTTAGGGTTTCCGCCAGATACGGTTGCAGCGCGTCGTTGTTCACCCGGTCGAACACCGGCGCCATGATGAACAGCGTCAGGAACAGCGCCATGCCGGTGAGGATCTGGTTCGACGGCGTCTGTTGCAGGCCGAGGGCCTGACGCAGGATCGAGAAGACGATGATGATCCGCGTGAAGCTGGTCATCAGGATGACCGCCGCTGGAATAAAGCTCAGCGCGGTCATGATCAGCAGGATCTGCAGACTGACCGAATATTCCTGCGCGCCGTCGGCATTGGTGCCCAGCGTGATCGCCGGGATCGACAACGGATCGGCGGCGAACGCCAGCGGCGCGGCCAGCAACAGGAGCAGCGTCAAGACGATGCGGAGCGCACCCATTACTTCGTATCCTTTTGGTCCTTGCCAAGAATCTTCAGCAGATGCTGAGCAAATTCCGGCGTCGCTTTTTCGCTGGCAGTGGGGACTTCGACCGGCTCTTTGAGCACGTGCAGCGCGGTGATGGTGCCGGGGCTGAGGCCGAGCAGAATCTGCTCATTGCCGACCTGCACCAGCATCAAGCGGTCACGCGGGCCGAGCGCGCGGGAACCGATCAACTCGATCACCTGGCCCTTGCCCGCCGGCCCCGCCTGTTGCACGCGGCGCAGCAGCCAGGCGAGGAAGAAGATCAAGCCCAGCACCAGCAGCAAACCGAACACCAGTTGCGTCAACTGACCGGCCACGCCGCTGTTGACCATCGGCGCGGTGGCGGCAGGGGCAGCGGTGGTTGCGCTCGGCTCGGCAGCCAGCACGCCCAACGGCCATGCCAGCAGCACCCAGAGAAACCTTTTCACTCAGCGCAGCTTCTTGATGCGTTCGCTTGGGCTGATCACGTCAGTCAGGCGGATGCCGAACTTCTCGTTGACCACCACTACTTCGCCGTGCGCGATCAGGGTGCCGTTGACCAGCACGTCGAGCGGCTCACCGGCCAGACGATCAAGCTCGATCACCGAACCCTGGTTGAGTTGCAGCAGGTTGCGGATGTTGATGTCGGTGCTGCCGACTTCCATGGAAATCGACACCGGGATGTCGAGGATCACGTCCAGGTTCGGACCGTCGAGGGTCACCGGATCGTTGTTCTTCGGCACGCTGCCGAACTCTTCCATCGGCAGACGGTTGGAGCTGGAAGTGCCTGCGTCGGCAGCCAGCAGTGCATCGATGTCAGCCTGGCCGGCATCACCGGTTTCTTCCAGGGCCGCAGCCCATTCATCGGCCAGAGCCTGGTCGTCCTGCGCGTTCATATCGTCGTTCATCATGTGTCCTCGGCGGGCAACAATTCGGTTAAATACGGGGGTGAAAAGCGCCGTCTCAGCGACGCTCGATCGGCTCGATCACCTGCAACGCGAGGTTGCCTTTGTGCGAGCCCATCTTGACCTTGAAGGCCGGCACGCCGTTGGCGCGCATGATCATGTCTTCCGGCATCTCGACCGGGATCACATCGCCCGGTTGCATGTGCAGGATGTCGCGCAGCTTCAACTGGCGGCGGGCCACGGTGGCACCGATCGGCACGTCGACATCGAGCACGTCCTGGCGCAGGGCGTTGACCCAGCGCTCGTCCTGATCGTCGAGGTCGGACTGGAAACCGGCGTCGAGCATCTCGCGCACCGGCTCGATCATCGAGTACGGCATGGTCACGTGCAGATCGCCGCCACCGCCATCGAGTTCGATGTGGAAGGTGGAGACCACAATCGCTTCGCTCGGGCCGACGATGTTGGCCATGGCCGGGTTCACTTCCGAGTTGATGTACTCGAAATTGACTTCCATGATCGCCTGCCAGGCTTCCTTCAGATCGACGAAAGCCTGCTCGAGCACCATGCGCACTACGCGCAGTTCGGTCGGGGTGAACTCACGCCCTTCGATCTTGGCGTGACGGCCGTCACCACCGAAAAAGTTGTCCACCAGCTTGAACACCAGTTTGGCGTCGAGGATGAACAGCGCGGTGCCGCGCAGCGGTTTGATCTTGACCAGGTTGAGGCTGGTCGGCACGTACAGCGAGTGCACGTATTCGCCGAACTTCATCACCTGCACGCCACCGACAGCCACGTCCGCCGAGCGGCGCAGCATGTTGAACATGCTGATGCGGGTGTAGCGGGCAAAGCGCTCGTTGATCATTTCCAGCGTCGGCATGCGTCCACGGACGATGCGATCCTGGCTGGTCAGGTCGTAGCTTTTGACACTGCCGGGTTCGGCAGCATTATCGGTCTGTACCAGACCATCATCGACGCCATGCAGCAGCGCATCGATTTCATCCTGGGACAGCAGATCCTGCACGGCCATGTCGTGTTCCTACTGCAGTACGAAATTAGTGAAAAGCAACTGTTCGATGACCACTTTGCCCAGTTCTTTCTGCGCCACTTCCTGGACGCTGGCGGTGGCCTTCTGGCGCAACATCTCTTGTCCGACCGGTGTCGCCAGGGTGGCGAAATCCTGACCGGAGAAGAGCATCACCAGGTTGTTGCGGATAACCGGCATGTGCACTTTGAGCGCGTCCAGATCGGCCTGATTACGCGCCAGCATGGTGATGCTCACCTGCATGTAGCGCTGACGGCCGTTCTGGTTGTAGTTGGCAACGAAGGCCGGCGCCATCGGCTCGAAAATCGCCGCCTGCTTGCCGACCGGCGCTGCTTCAGCGGCCTCGGCAGGCTTGCTCTGCGCGCCGTGCATGAAGAACCAGGTCGCCCCGACGGATGCACCAATGGCCACCAGCAACGCCAGCACGATCACGATGATCAGCTTGAGTTTGCCTTTGGTTGCGGGGTCTTTTACTGCTGCAGCTTCGCTCTTCGCCATGCCAATAATCCGTCACTAATCGGGGGTTTCACAGTCGCACGGCAAGGCAAGAGCAAGTGTTATGCCAGAAGTGTCGGAGGTCGAGAACGACGCTAAAGTCAAAAGCACCCTCACCCCAGCCCTCTCCCGGAGGGAGAGGGGGCCGACCGAGATGTAATGGGGCTGGACATCGACCTGCACAACCGAGGTGATTGCAAGTTCAGGGCGGGAATCAACAGGTCGCCGAATGTCGAACGGATTCAGCGATGCTCGTTCAGGTCGGCGTAGTTCTTCAAGATTCCCCAATCGGTCCCCTCTCCCTCTGGGAGAGGGCTAGGGTGAGGGGCTCTTGATTTGCTCAGGCGTAATAGTCGACCGCGCTGGTACCGATGACGCTGGTAGTCTGCGCCGCCACTTCAGCGACAGTAGCCGGTGCCAATTCCTCATCCGCCGAATCCAAGCGGCCACCCGCAGCGCTGGTCCGGCCACTCTGCCCCTGCTGCGCCTGCTCCTGCCCTTGCTGCCCCTGCCAGCCACGGTTCTGGTCGGCGACGTTGACGTCGACCTGGCCCATGCCCTGCTGGTTGAACATGTCGCGCAGGCGGTGCATCTGGCTGTCGAGCGCTTCACGCACGCTCGGATGCGCGCTCATGAAGGTGACCTGGGTCTGCTGATCGGGAACCATGTTCACGCGGATATCCAGACGCCCCAGCTCCGCCGGCTGCAACTGAATGTCGGCGGCCTTCAGGTTGACGCTGGACAGGTACATCACGCGGTTGACCACTTCTTCGGTCCAGCCGCTCTGGTGCATGGCGATCGGCTGATTTACCGGCAGCGCATTGGCGGTTTTCGGCGTAGCGGCCTGGGTGAGTGCCGCCAGACGGTTGGCGAAGTCGTCGACGCGGGTGTCGCTGGTGGCGGATTTCAGGTCCTTCAGACCATCGTCGATCAACCCGCTGAAAGCTTTTTCGCCGCCCTGGCTGGTGCTGTCCTTGTCGGCCTGCACGTCGAGCATGCTGGCCATGCCGGCGGCAAAGTTCTGCGCGGCGGTCAATTCGCCGTCAGCCTGAGCTTGAGCAGGCGTGGCTTTCGGTTGCGCCTGGCTGGCGGCAGAAATATGCCCGCCCTGCTCCATCGCCATGCGCACGGCCGGCAGCGAATCGAGCGGGTCGGCTGTTGGATCAAATTCGCTGTCGGTGGCCGCCGGATCTTTGACCATGCCCGACACGACCGCCAATGCAGGCGTTTCGGTTTCCGGCTGGGCTGGCGTGGTGACTGTTGGTGCTTGCACCACAGGCGCTGCCACCAACGGCTGAACGACTTGCGCCAAGGCCGGATCAAGCGCCGGATCTACAGGCGCGGCATCGGCCACAGGGGTTTGTACCGTTTCAGTGGTGTCATCGGCAGTGGCAGTCGCGTCGTCGCTCGTCGCCGCTTTGTCGGCAGGCAACGCTTTGCCGCTATCGGCAACTGCTGGCTCGGGCGCGGCAGACTGATCTTCGCCGATATCCTTTTTGCCGCTGCTGTCCGCGACCTTGTCGCGTGCCGGCTTGACTGAATTGTCAGCACTCACGGCAGACTTGGCCGGCGCCTGATCGGCGAACACTTTGGCGAAGCTGGAGGCGTTGTCCCCGGCGTCTGCGGCCATTGCCGACGATTTGGCAGAGGCGGCTTGCGCCTTGGCCTGAGCGGCGGTCTGAAGAAGAATGTTGGGGGTCGCAGGCATGACACGGTCTCCGCTGCACTGGGATCGTAGGTACAGTTGAGCAAGATGACTGCAAGTGCCGGGCCAGTTTGGCCTGACACTTGCGAAAAGCGCCGTACGGCAGCTTCAGTGGATGTGGGCGTGGTGCTTTTCGCTTTCGTACACCGGGCGTACTTCGGCGAATTCGGAATGGATATCGGCCACCAGTTGAGCGAGCGCTTCCGGACTTTTGTCCTTGGCATTCGACTCAAGGTCCTGGCACAACTCGGCCAGTCGAACCGCGCCCATGTTGCTCGCGCTGCCCTTGAAGCTATGGGCTACATCGGATAGCGCTTTAGCGCTGGTGCTGTCCTGCAACTCGTGCAGGCGGCTTTGCGAATCTGCCAGAAAAGTCTCCAGCAATTCCGTATAGCCGTCCTCCATCACCTCGCGCAAAGTATCGAGGACTTCGCGATCTACATGTGTGTCTGTCACTTGCTCACTCCTTGATCAAGAATGGGCGGATTATGCCTCAATCTCCCAGAAAAACTCCACGCTGGCACTACGACCCTGGTCCGACCAACTGGCGTTGCGCCCCAGTTGCCGGACCAGCCCGATGCCGCGTCCCGACAAGCGGGCGTTATCCACGGGCCGCTCCATGACCCGCGCCACATCAAAGCCCTTGCCGCTGTCCTCGACGCGGATGACCAGCCGCCCGCCCTCGCCTTGCGGTTGCACCTGCAAATGCACGCGCACATAACCATCCTGCAGCGCCTCCAGCCGCGCCGCGCGCATTTCATAGTAGCGGGCGAAACCTGCCGCATCGCGTTTAAGGCTGGAGTCCAGCCCGAGCACGCCATGCTCCAGGCCATTGGAAAACAACTCGGCGAGCACGCTGTACAGCGCCCCGCTCTGCGCGCGCAGGCCATGCACCTCAAGCAGCAACTGCAAGAGGAACGGCAGCGGATTGAAGCGCCTGAGCGTGGCGCCGCGAAACTCGAAACTGGCCGACCAGTCCAGCGGGCACGACTGGCCGCTGTCGGAATACACCGGCGCCGCGCCGTGGGCCTGTGCCGACTCAAGCAGACTGACCTCGACCATGCTCACATCATCACGGGCCTGTCCGCGAAAATCGCGCAGTGCCTGTTCGATATCCTCGAACAGCCGATCCGGCTCGCGGTTCCCCGCAAACACCTGCTGCAAGCGCTCGACGCCGAACAACTGGTCATTGGCATCGCAGGTATCGATCACCCCGTCCGATAACAGAAACACCCGATCATCGACGGCCATCGGATACACATCCGTACGGTCATCGAAGGCTTGCGCGCTGAGAATCCCCAGGGGCAAATGCCGCGCCGGCAACGGCACGCGTTCGCCACTTGCCATGCGGTGCAAGTAACCGTCGGGCATGCCGCCGTTCCACACCTCCACCGAACGGCTCTGGAAACTCAGACTGAGCAACGTAGCGCAGCAGAACATGTCCACCGGCAGGATGCGTTTGAGCTTGGCGTTCATCTCGCGCAGGGTTTCGGCCAGGCCATAGCCCTTGGCGGTCATTCCATAAAACACTTCGGCCAGCGGCATCGCCCCTACCGCCGCCGGCAAGCCATGCCCGGTGAAATCGCCGAGCATGACGTGCATGTCACCGGCCGGCGTGTACGCCGCGAGCAGCAGATCGCCATTGAACAGCGCGTAAGGCGATTGCAGGTATCGGATATTCGGCGCACTCAGGCAACCGGAATGCGCGACCTTGTCGAACACCGCTTTGGCCACGCGTTGTTCGTTGAGCAGATAGTCGTGATGTCTGGCGATCAGATCGCGCTGTTGCAAGACCGTTGCCTGAAGGCGGCGCAAGCGATCCATCGCCTTGATTTTGGCGGCAAGTATCACTTGGTTGTACGGCTTCGCCAGAAAATCGTCGCCGCCAGCCTCCAGACACCGGGCCAGCGCTTCACTCTCGGTCAGCGAGGTGAGGAAGATGATCGGCACCAGCGCTTCACCCGCCAGTGCCTTGATCTGCCGCGCCGCTTCGAAGCCGTCCATCACCGGCATCAGCGCGTCCATCAACACCAGATCGGGCTGCTGCTCTTTGAACGTTTCGACCGCCTCGGCACCATTGGCCGCCGTCAGCACCTGATGGCCCTGACGGCGGACAATGGTCGACAGCAGCAGCCGGTCGGCGGCGCTGTCTTCGGCGATAAGAATGGTCAGCGGCTCTTGCGCCTGCATGGGCGTCAACTGATGTCGAAGAGCTTGTCGAAGTTGGAAATCGCGAGGATTTTCTTCACATCGGAGCTGCTGTTGACGACACGGATATCCGACTCGTCGCCACCGGCGTGATCACGCAGCAAAAGCAGCATGCCCAGCGCGGAGCTGTCGAGGTAAGTCGCCTCTTTGAGGTCGACCACGATGGATTCGGGTTTGTGTGGGAGCCGTTCATACGACTCGCGAAATTCCTGATGGCGACCGAAATCGAACCGGCCTTTGACGGCGATGGTGAGCTTTTTCTGGTCTGGAGAGACTTCTGTAACGACTGACATTGACTGGCTTCCTTGTCATTGACGAACCTGTACAAGGTGTAGCACCTGGATAGGGTTGGGGCAAGGCGCAACGGTGGAACAAGTGTGGGAGCGAGCCTGCTCGCGAAGGCATTCTGTCAGTTGACTACAGGGTTGACTGACACGGCGCTTTCGCGAGCAGGCTCGCTCCCACAGGGTTTGGCAGTGTGGTTTAGAAGGCATCACGCCGTGGCAAGCGCTGGGACAATTCATCCAGCAGCTTCTGCTCGCGCTTGTCTTCAAGGCGTTGCGCCTCGTCGCGATAGCGCTGCACCAGTTTGCGCAAACCCTCGACGCGGGCAAACGCCTGCTGCCACTCCTCACGCGCCTTGTCGAGTTTGTTCTGATGCCAGACCAGGCTCTGCCGTTGCTGGTCGACGGCGGTGTCGAGTTGCGCCAGAAAGCCCTGAAAGCCCAGCAGCCATTGCCCGGTCACGCCGGTGCTGCCGCGCACGATCCATTGCTGCGAGTAATCCAGACGAAAGGCATTGAGGTCGGCCAGTTTGCTTTCGGCAACTTTGACCTGGCCCTGAAAGTAGGCGAGGCGCTGCACGGCGGCTTTCTCGGCCTTTTCGGCCATGTCCACCACCGGTGCCAGGCGCGCGGCGCGGCTGACGGCCATGGCCGGTTACCCGCCCGCCGCAGGGGCGAACAGGGTTTCCAGATAGGCCTGGCTCTCACCCAGATTGATTTTGTCGTTGAGGCCTTGGCGCTGATACCTGACCAATTGTGGTTGCAGGGAAATCGCCAGATCGGTCTCGCGATCGCCACCGGCCACGTAGGCACCGACGCTGATCAGATCGCGGCTCTGCTGATAGCGCGACCACAACTGCTTGAAGTACTGCGCGCGCTGCATGTGATCCGGCGAAACCACCGCCGGCATCACCCGGCTGATCGAGGCTTCGATGTCGATCGCCGGATAGTGGCCTTCCTCGGCCAGGCGCCGCGACAGCACGATGTGGCCGTCGAGTACACCGCGCGCCGAGTCGGCAATCGGATCCTGCTGGTCATCGCCCTCGGACAGTACGGTGTAGAACGCTGTGATCGAGCCACCGCCCTTCTCCGCGTTACCGGCGCGCTCCACCAGTTTCGGCAGTTTGGCGAACACCGAGGGCGGATAACCCTTGGTTGCTGGCGGCTCACCGATGGCCAGAGCGATTTCCCGCTGGGCCTGGGCGAAACGGGTCAGCGAGTCCATCAGCAGCAGAACGTTCTTGCCCTTGTCGCGGAAATACTCGGCGATGCGCGTGCAATACATCGCCGCGCGCATACGCATCAGCGGTGCGTCGTCCGCTGGCGAGGCGACCACTACCGAACGTTTGAGGCCTTCTTCACCGAGAATGTGTTCGATGAATTCTTTAACTTCGCGACCACGCTCACCGATCAGGCCGACGACGATGATGTCGGCCTCGGTGAAGCGGGTCATCATGCCCAACAGCACCGATTTACCGACACCGGTACCGGCGAACAGACCCAGACGCTGGCCACGGCCGACCGTCAGCAAACCGTTGATGCAACGGATGCCGACGTCCAGCGGTACGCTGATCGGATCACGGTTGAGCGGGTTGATTGTCGGGCCATCCATCGGCACCCAGTCTTCGGCCTTCATGCCGCCCTTGCCGTCCAGCGCACGGCCGGCGCCGTCGAGGACACGGCCGAGCATGCTCATGCCCATCGGTAAACGACCGGTATCGGCCAGGGGCACCACGCGGGCGCCCGGGGCGATGCCGGCGACGCTGCCGACCGGCATCAGAAAGACTTTGCTGCCGGAAAAACCCATGACTTCCGCTTCCACCTGGGACGGGTGGTAGCTGTCGTCATTGATCACCATGCAACGGGTGCCCATGGCGGCGCGCAAGCCTTCGGCTTCGAGGGTCAGGCCGACCATGCGCAGCAGCCGACCTTCAAGGATCGGCGCGCCGGCAATCTCGGTGGCCTCGGCGTAGGTGCTCAGGCGCTTGGCGAAGCTGGTGCGTTCAAGGCGCATCGCTGGCGTCCGCGCGCGGCTCGTCAGAGTCGACAGCCACTGAGGTGTCTTCGGGAATGTCCAGACTCAAGTCAGGCGCTGCCGGATGCAAGGCCTGCTCGTGCAACTGGTCGAACAGCTTGGCCATGACCTGGGTCACCCGCGATTCGACACTGGCGTCGATGCGGCTGTGTTCGGTTTCAACCCGGCAGCCGCCCGGCAACAGCGACTCGTCTTCAACGATGCGCCAGGTTTCTTCGTGGCGTTCGCGCAGGGCTTTGACCTGGGCGAAATCCTGCGGATTGACGTACAGGCGCACGTTTTCCACGCCCAGCGGCAATAGCTTGAGGGCATCGCGCATTACGTGTTCGATCTGCGTTGAATCGATGGCCAGTTCGCGCTTGATCACCTGCTTGGTGATGTGTTGCACGAGGTCAACCAGCGACTTTTCAATCTGGGTGTCTTGCTCGGCGATCGGTTCGAACAGGTTGGCCATCAACAGCTCG
This sequence comes from Pseudomonas iranensis, assembly GCF_014268585.2. Taxonomy (NCBI): domain Bacteria; kingdom Pseudomonadati; phylum Pseudomonadota; class Gammaproteobacteria; order Pseudomonadales; family Pseudomonadaceae; genus Pseudomonas; species Pseudomonas iranensis. The sequence goes on along the minus strand of NZ_CP077092.1, from coordinate 1,892,389 downwards.
AGGCTGGCGATTTTCGCCGCCAGCGCCGTTTCAGCCTCCTGACGCACCTTCAGCGTGGTGCTGTGAAAACCTTCCTTTTCGCCGATGGCGAAGCCCTCGTTGTAAGCCTCCTGACGGATGCTTTCGAGTTCTTCCAGAGTCAGTGGCTGGACTTCTTCCAGCGGCACTTCTTCCATTTCCGGCGGCTCGGGTTCCGGCTCCGGCTCGGGTTCCGGTTTCGGCGGGTCGAAGCTGGGCAGCGCCCAGGATTCGAAACCACGAACATCGCGGGCGCGGATCAGATCCGTCACAGACTCGTCAGGCTTATCCATGGGCTTAGATCATTTCCTCGCCGCCCTTGCCACCGAGCACGATCTCGCCGGCTTCGGCCATACGACGGGCAATGGTGAGGATTTCCTTCTGCGCGGTTTCGACGTCGCTGACGCGCACCGGGCCTTTGGCCTCGAGGTCGTCGCGCAACAGTTCGGCGGCACGCTTGGACATGTTCTTGAAGATCTTTTCCTTGACGCCTTCGTCCGAACCCTTGAGGGCCAGCACCAGCACATCGGAAGACACTTCGCGCAACAGCGCCTGGATGCCACGGTCGTCGACGTCGGCGAGGTTGTTGAAGACGAACATGAGGTCTTCGATCTGACCGGACAGGTCTTCGTCGACTTCGCGGATCGAGTCCATGAGCTGGCCTTCGATCGAGCTGTCGAGGAAGTTCATGATGTCGGCCGCACGCTTGATGCCACCCAGGGTGGTGCGCGAGGCGTTCGAATTGCCGGAGAACTGTTTCTCGAGAATCTGGTTGAGTTCTTTCAAGGCGGCCGGTTGCACGGTGTTCAACGATGAAACGCGCAGGATGATGTCCAGACGCACTTTGTGGTCGAAGTTGCCGAGCACTTCACCGGCCTGATCCGGGTCGAGGTACGCGACCACGATCGCCTGGATCTGCGGGTGTTCGTAACGGATCACGTCAGCGACCGCGCGCGGTTCCATCCATTTCAGGCTGTCGAGGCCGCTGGTGTTGCCACCGAGCAGGATGCGGTCGATCAGGCCGTTGGCCTTGTCTTCGCCCAGGGCCTGGGTGAGCATCTTGCGCACATAGTCGTCGGAACCGACGCCGAGGCTGGTCTGATCGCCGACGATGTCGACGAACTCGCTCATCACCTGCTCGACCTGTTCGCGATGGACGTTGCCCATCTGCGCCATGGCCACGCCGACGCGCTGAACCTCTTTTGGGCCCATGTGGCGCAGCACTTGCGCAGCATCGGTCGAACCCAGGGACAGCAGCAGAATCGCGGCTTTGTCGACCTTGGTCAGTTTGACGGCGGCGGCTCGGTTATCACTCATCTGCGTTAATCCACTCTTTTACGACCTGAGCCACGCGACCCGGGTCTTCAGCTACCAGACTCTTGATTGCATTCAGCTGCGCGTCATAACCCTCGCTCGGGCTCGGCAACAGAATGCTCTGCGGACCACCGAGGCTCACGCGGTCGTTGGCCAGTTCGCCGTCCAGGCCGCCCATGCCACCGAGTTCCACGTCGCTGCCCAGACCGGCCAGCTCCTTGCCTTTGCCACCGCCGGTGATGTTGTTGAGCACCGGACGCAGCACACCAAACACCAGTACGAGGATGAACAGCACACCCAGCACTTGTTTGACGATGTCCCAGAACCATGGCTGGGAGTAGAACGGAATATCGGCAATCACTTCGCCGCGTTCGGCGGAGAACGGCATGTTGATCACGCTGACGCTGTCGCCACGGCTGGCGTCGAAACCGACCGCGTCCTGCACCAGACGGGTGAAGCGCGCCAATTCGTCGGCGCTCCACGGCGCACGGCTGGTTTCACCGTTGGCCGGGTTGACCTTGACCTGATCGTCGACCACCACCGACACCGACAGGCGATTGAGACGGCCCTGCTGCTGCTTGGTGTGGCTGATCGAACGGTCGAGCTCGAAGTTCTTGGTCGATTGTTGACGCTTGTCCGCCGGGTACGGCGCGAGCATTGGCTGGCCAGTGGCCGGGTCCATGATCTGCTGTCCGTTGGCGTCAACCAGTGGCTGACCCGGCTGGATCATCCCGGCCGGTGCGGCGGTGCCACCGGTGGTCTGCGGCGCCGAGGCAGGCGCCGGCGGCTGGTTGCTCAGGGCACCCGGCACACCTTGCGGGCCATTGCTGGCGGTGCGTTGTTCGTTGACCGACTGCTCGCTGCGCAACGCCGGTTGGTCCGGGTTGAATTGCTCGGCAGTCGATTCGACGGCACTGAAATCGACGTCGGCCGAAACTTCAGCCTTGTAGCGATCGTTGCCCAGTACCGGTTGCAGAATGTTGTGCACGCGCTGGGTGAGCATGCTTTCCATGCGGCGGCTGTAATCGAACTGCTTGCCGGCCATGGTCATTTCCGAGTTCTCCGCCTGATCGGAGAGCAGGTTGCCCTTCTGATCGACGACGGTGATCTGCGATTTGCTCAACTCGGGCACGGAAGTCGCCACCAGGTTGATGATCGCCACCACCTGACCCGGCTCCAGCGAACGCCCGCTGTACAGCTCGACCAGTACCGAAGCGCTTGGCTTGCGCTCGTCACGGACGAACACCGAACTCTTCGGAATCGCCAGGTGCACGCGGGCACCCTTGACGTTGTTCAGGCTGGAGATGGTCCGCGCCAGTTCGCCTTCGAGGCCGCGACGATAACGGGTCGCTTCCATGAACTGGCTGGTGCCCAGACCCTGTTCCTTGTCGAGGATTTCGAAACCGATGTTGCCGTCGCTGGGAGTGACACCAGCGGCAGCGAGTTTCATCCGCGCACGGGACAGGTCGTCGGCCTTGACCAGCAAGGCGCCGGAATTGGGTTCTACGTTGTAAGGGATGTCAGCGGCGGCCAGGGTTTCCATGACCTGCTTGGCGTCCAGGCCGGCAAGGCTGCCGTACAGTGGACGGTAATCCGGCTGCTGCGACCACAGCACCACGGCAAAGCCAATCGCCACGCTCGCAGCCAGACCGACCAACAGGCCGACCTGACGCAGCACGGTCATCTGGGAAAGGTTTTCCAGAAAGGACAGGCCGAACAGCGGCGGTTTGCCGTCGATCGGGGTGGCCTTGGCCGGAACGTTATCAGCGACTGCTTCTGCCATGACTTATTTCGCCCTTAAACCGGCATCTGCATGATGTCTTGGTAAGCCTGGACCAGCTTGTTGCGCACCTGGGTCAGAGCCTGGAACGACACGCTGGCTTTTTGCGACGCAATCATGACGTCGGTCAGATCGACACCGCTCTTGCCGATCTCGAACGCGTTGGCCAGTTGAGTCGACGCCTGCTGGGTATCGCTGACTTTATTGATCGCCTGACCGAGCATGTCGGAAAAGCTGCTGCCCGCGATTTCAGGGACAGCGGCAGTCGATTTACGCGCAGACATGGCATCCACTTTCATGGCCTGCATGTCCATCATCAACCGATTAAATTCAATACCTTGGCTCATGGTCTACTCTCTTGGGCGGCCCGCAATTTTTTGACACTCACTCGGCGGGTACACAGGTATTAGCAACAAGGGTGCCAGCTAGTGGGCACCCTTCTGAGAAAAGCATCTGGAATGTTTTGCAGCATCGATCAGGTGGCGAACAGATAGCCTTCGACGTCCATCCCGGCATCGCGCATTTGCGCGAGCTTGTAGCGCAAAGTGCGCGGGCTGATGCCGAGCTTTTCGGCAGCCTCCTTGCGCCGGCCACGCTCGGCGCGCAGGGTGTCGATGATCATCTGAAACTCCCGGCGGCGCAGGTCATCGCCCAGGGCGCCGGAAGAATCCGCCTCGATTTCCACCTCGCGGATCACCGGTGCCGCGACCGGCAACGGCGCAAATGTCACCGCACCGCTCAGGCAAAAATCCTGCGGCTGAATCAAACCGCCCTGCTGCAGGATCAGCGCGCGCTGAATGGCGTTGTCCAGTTCACGCACATTGCCCGGCCACGGATATGCGGTCAGGCAGGCTTGCGCTTCGGGCGATAGCTTCGCTGCGGCGTGCTTCATTTTATTGACGTGTTTGGCCAACAACTTTTCCGCCAGCGGCAGGATATCGGCAGTGCGCTCGCGAAGTGGACGCCACGCCAGGGGGAAAACCGACAAGCGGTAAAACAGGTCCTCACGGAAGCGCCCCGCCGCCACTTCGCCGGCCAGATCGCGGTTGGTCGTGGCGACCACGCGAATATCCAGACTGATTGGCTTGCGCGCGCCCACTCGCTCCACTTCACGCTCTTGCAGCACGCGCAGCAGCTTCGCTTGCAGGCCCAGGGGCATTTCGGAAATTTCATCGAGCAGAATGGTGCCGCCGTCCGCCTGTTCGAACTTGCCGGCCTGCGAGGCGATAGCGCCGGTGAACGAACCTTTCTCATGACCGAACAGCGTCGCTTCGAGCATGTTGTCAGGAATTGCCGCGCAGTTGATCGCGATGAACGGATGACTGGCCCGCGGCGATTGTTGGTGAATGTAGCGCGCCAGCACTTCTTTACCGGTGCCGGACTCGCCGGAGATCAACACAGTCGAGTCACTGCGCGCGACCCGTGCCGCCAGCTCGAGCAACTGCGCACTGGCCGGTTCAACCGCGACGGGACCGTCCGCTTCGCCCACGTCGATACTGCCCAAGGCATGGCGCGCCACCAGATCGAGCAGCGCTTTGGGTTCGAACGGCTTGACCAGATAATCCGCCGCACCCTGGCGCATTGCATCGACCGCACGCTCGACCGCGCCGTGGGCGGTCATCAATAGCACCGGCAATTGCGGTTGGCGTGCGCGCAGCAACGCGAGCAATTGGTGACCGTCCATGCCCGGCATATTGACGTCGCTGACCACCAGGCTGAAGGCTTGCTGCGCCACGGCCGTCAACGCTTCTTCGGCGCTGCCGACGGCGTGATAGTCGTGGCCGGCGAGCAGCAGCGTATCGGCCAGCGCTTCGCGCAACGAACGGTCATCCTCGACCAGCAACACCTTGATGCCCATGACGTTTATTCAACTCCCTGTGCAGCGGAAAACAGCGGCAGACTGACCTGCGCGCAGGTGCCGCGCCCGACTCGCGAACGCAGGGTCAATTCTCCCTGATGCGCACGGGCCACCGCTTTGACCACGGTCAGGCCCAGGCCGGTGCCGGTGACTTTGGTAGTAAAAAAAGGCTCGCCGAGGCGCGCCAAAACTGTCGGCTCAATGCCGCTGCCGCTGTCGCTGACACACAGACGCAGGGTGTTGCCTCTGGTGTAGCAATGCACTTTCAGCCGCGCCTCGCCGGCGCTGGCCTGAATGGCGTTTTCAATCAGATTCAGCAGCGCGCCGACCAGCGTATCGCGGTTGCACAGCAGCTCACCGGCATGGCTGTCGCACTGCCAGCGAATTGGCAGATCCTGCACATGGGTCAACGCCGCTGCCTGCAGCGATTGCATCAGGGCATGGGGCGTAATGCGGTCGGTCAGCGGCAATTCACCGCGAGCGAACACCAGCATGTCGCGCACCTGATGTTCGAGTTCGTGCAGACGCTCTTTCAGGCGACCGGCAAAGCGTTGCTGGGTTTCCACCGGCAATTGCTGTTCAGTCAAATGACTGGCGTAGAGCAAAGCGGCGGACAGCGGCGTGCGAATCTGGTGGGCCAGCGAGGCAACCATGCGCCCCAGCGACGACAAACGCTCATGTCGTGCCAGTTGATCTTGCAGATGACGGGTTTCAGTCAAGTCATTGAGCAGCACCAACTGCCCCGGCTCGGCGTCCAGCGAGCGGGTGGCAATCGACAGGCGTCGACCATTTTTCAGGGAAATTTCATGACCGTCGTCTTCACGGGGAGCGAAGCAGCGTGCAATCACATGGCGCCATAGCTCGCCTTCGAGTGGCGAGCCAAGCAGATCGATGGCGGCCGGGTTGGCTTCGCGCACCAGTCCGTGTCCATCGATGACGATTACGCCGCCGGGCAACAGGTCGAGAAGGTTTTGCAGGCGATTGGCCAGGCGTTCTTTTTCCGCCAGCTCCTGCATGCGTTGGGCGCTGACCACGGCCAGCTCACCCTTGAGTTCGGTGACTCGCGCTTCGAGCAGGCTGTATGAGTCAGTCAGCTGACTCGACATCTGGTTGAACAGCTGGAAGGCCTGCTCAAGTCCCTGACGACTTGCCTGCTCTACGGACGAGGGTTGCCCCACGATATTGGAGGCAGAAGAGATCTGGGCGGCTTGGGGCATTGGGCTCTCTCGCTTGGCTGACCGTCAGTGAAACGGAACGTTGCGAGGGCTATAGCAATACCCGTGCCTAAAAAAAACCGCTTATAAATTAAGCGCTTGAAAAACAGGCGTCAATCATCCGCCTGTTCATCTCCTCCGGCCCGGCTCATGCCGTACTTGCGCATCTTCTCGACCAGGGTCGTGCGACGGATGCGCAGACGCTCAGCGGCGCGGGCAACAATGCCATTGGCGTCGTCCAGGGCTTGCTGAATCAGGCCCTGCTCCAGGCCACCGAGGTAGTCCTTGAGATCGAGGCCTTCCGGCGGCAGCAGTGCACTGGCGCTGAAGTCAGGCGTATGGCCGTTGATCGCGACGCGCTCTTCCAGATCACTGCGCAGGCTGTCGACCATCTGCTCGTCTTCGTCGTCGACGTAGCGGAATTTCTTCGGCAACTCGACCACGCCGATCACTCCGTACGGGTGCATGATCGCCATGCGCTCGACGAGGTTGGCCAGCTCGCGGACGTTGCCCGGCCAGCCGTGACGGCACAGCGACATGATCGCTGCCGAGTTGAAACGGATCGAACCGCGCTTCTCGTGCTCCATGCGCGAGATCAGTTCGTTCATCAACAGCGGGATGTCTTCGACGCGCTCACGCAGCGGCGCCATCTCGATCGGGAACACGTTCAGGCGATAGTAGAGGTCTTCGCGGAACGAGCCGATCTCGATCATGCTTTCGAGATTCTTGTGGGTTGCGGCAATGATGCGCACGTCGACGCTTTGCGTCTTGTTGCTGCCCACGCGCTCAAAGGTGCGCTCTTGCAATACGCGCAGCAGCTTGACCTGCATCGGCAGCGGCATGTCGCCGATTTCGTCAAGGAACAGCGTACCGCCGTTGGCCAGCTCAAAGCGCCCGGCACGGCTGGTGATCGCGCCAGTGAAGGCGCCCTTCTCATGGCCGAACAGTTCGCTTTCGAGCAGCTCTGCAGGGATCGCCCCGCAGTTGACCGGCACGAATGGCGCGTCGCGGCGCTTGGAGTGATAGTGCAGGTTGCGCGCGACCACCTCCTTGCCGGTGCCGGACTCGCCGAGGATCAGTACGCTGGCGTCGGTGTCGGCCACCTGCTGCATCATCTGCCGGACGTGCTGAATCGCGCGGCTGGTGCCGACAAGACTGCGGAAAAGATTGGGTTCGCGATGACGGCCGCGCTCGCGGGCCTGGTCGTACATTTCACGATAGACCTGGGCGCGGTGCAGCGAATCGAGCAATTTGCTGTAGCTGGGCGGCATTTCAAGGGTCGACAGGACGCGTCGACGCTGGTCTTCAGGCAGGTCAACGGAAGAATTATCGCCCATTAACAAAACCGGAAGGAACTCATCCCAGGTTGCGAGTGTCTTTAGCAAGCCCAAAAGCGCGCCAGGAGCATTGACCGTCCCGATCAGTACGCAAATGACCTCACGACTAGACGACAAAGAGCCGACTGCCTGCTGCCAGTCATGGCTGCCGCAGGGTAAATTTTCTTCGCCAAGAAAATTCAGAATCACCGCCAGGTCGCGGCGGCGGACGCTATCGTCATCGATCAGCAGAATTTTGGTTTCACGCCACATGCAATAGCAACTTCCCTAGTCAACTCAATGCCCGAAAAATAAGGCAAGCGAGACGCTTGCAGGACACCATGTGCCTGTAGACGCCCTAAACCTGATAATAGCCACTAGTTAAGTCAAAAAACCGTGCACAGTCAAATTTATGGCGCACATCTCTGGTTCAACTGACGGTTAATCAACCAAACAGATGGTAAACCTTTGCAGCCTTTTGCGCTTGGGTGATCTGCGACATCTCGTTGGCTATCGCCTGCCGCTCGCCCATTGCCACCTCGAGAAGCTCTTTGTAGACGAATAGCAGCTCCTCAAGGTTGTCGCGCAGTGCCACTTCGTCCAGCGAAGCTTCCGCCATGACGTCTTCCATGCAGGAACGGCAAGCCAGATCCAACTCACCAATGGCTTCCCAGTTTCGCTCGGCCAATGCTCCGACCAACGCTTCACGGGTATCGGCTATTCGCTGCAATACAAGACTCATGGTGATCTCCTTCAGAACTGCGGAGCCGGCACGGGCGCGATGGCGTCCCAGCCTTCTTTTACCGTTGTCAGCAGACCGGCCACTTCATCGAGGACACGCGGATCACTGCTGATGTTGGCCTCGGCGAGGCGCTTCATCATGTAGATGTACAGGCCATCCAGATCGGCCAGCGCCTCGGCGTTGTTCTCAAGATCGAGGCCTTCACGCAGGCCACTGACAATGCCGATGGCCTTGCTGATCGCCGTGCACTTGCCGGGAATATCCTTGCGTTCGATGGCGCCTTTGGCCTGCGCAATCCGGGCCAGTCCACCTTCCATCAACATTTGCACCAAACGGTGCGGGCTCGCTTCGGACGTCTGCGCATGGGCGCCGACTTTCTGGTACTGCCGAAGGGCTAACATCGGGTTCATGTTCTACCTCATTGCCACGTTGACTCGTATAACCAGTGTATCGCCAACCGGTCCGAAAACTTTAGATCAAAAGACAAAAACCCGGCGCACGCCGATAAAGCGTAGCCGGGTTTTTGTCGTTACTGACTGTTACTTCGCGGACTGCTGAGCGTTCAGCGAGCTGAAGAACGACGTGATGTTGCTCGCCGTTGCCTTCATCTGGCCTACCAGCAAGTCCATGGCGTTGTACTTGGCAGTCAATGTCGTCGTCAGGTTAGCCACACGCAGATCCAGCGCCGCCTGCTGCTTTTGCAGGCTCGATGTCAGATTAGTCAGGTTGGAACTGCGCTGATCGAGCAGCCCACCAGTCTTGACGTACGGATCAACCGCTGCAGTCATACGCGCCAACAGACCATTCTTGGAATCGGTGCCGCTGAAGAGCTGCTGAACCTGGCCAGCCATGCCCGGAGTTTCCATCCGCTTGTTGAACACCGCCGTATCGAGCGTCAGCAAACCGGTTTTGCTATCGGTCAATACGCCCATCTGCGAGAGCACGGACAATTGCCCCGCTCCGCCCGCCCCCGGATCTGTCAACTGAGCACGCACGTCCGCCATCAACGAACGCGGCAGAGCGTCACCGGTAAACGCCGCCGAAACGGTCAGATTGCCGTCGGCATCCGGCGTTGCCTTGGACAAGGTGTCGATGGTTTTCTTCAGGGTGTTATAGGAATCGATGAACGATTGCAGCGATGTCTGGATGCCGGCGGTATTGGTCGCAACCGAAACGGTCGCTGGCGTTGCGACGCCATTGACCAATGGACTGGCAGCAGTCAGGTTAAGCGTCATGCCGCTGATTGCACCGGTCACGGTATTGGTCTTGCTGGTAACGGCCAGGCCGTCGATGGTCAGACTGGCATCCATCGCCAGCTTACCGACGGCTCCGGACGCACCGGCCGCCGGGCTGCTGCCCATTTCCTGGGTGCCATCGATCTCCAGACCAGCGATCCCGCTGACCTTCAGGTCCATGCCGGCGCCCGTCTTGTTCGAGCTGAGCACCAGTCGCGACGAACCGGTGCTGTCGGTCACGATGTTGGCCGAAATACCGTTGCTGGCCTGCGCGGTGTTGATCGCATCACGCGTGGACTGCAAGGTGGCATTGGCCGGAATCGCGACATTGTAATCAATGCCATTCTGACTGATTTTCAGAGTACCACTCGGAATGGCACTGGCGGCCCCGCCGGCGAAGGCGGCACTGGCGACTTTCGAGCCGGTGGCCAGATTTTTCACAACAACGCTATAGGTACCCGGTACGGCGGTTTTATCCGATGTGGCACCGACAACAGTCGGCGTGTCCGAAGTCGCAGTAAAACCGGCAAACGCCGGGCTCGTTGCCTTGTTCAGATCACCCATTGCTTTCTGGTATGCCGCCAATGCGCTTTTCAGCGAACCGACACCGGAAATCTTCAGGCTGTTGGTTTTGGTCGCAGTATCGATCTGCGTCTGCTTGGCAGACTTGTCGGCGTTGACCAGCGCGGTCACGATCGCGCCGATGTCCAGGCCGGAACCCAGTCCGGAACCCGGTAGAATTGGACTTGCCATGTGCATCTCCCTTCAGATTGCTGCCATTCTTTTGACCGTTACACGCGTCCTGAGAACGAACAAACACTATTCATGCCATTTATCAGACTTTGGCGTCGAACAATACATGACTTGCATTGGCGAGGCTGTCGGCCAGTTTGAGGGCTTCGGCGGAAGGAATCTGTCGAACGACTTCACCCGTTTCGCTCGCAATCACCTTGACGATGACCTTGCCGGAATGCTCGTCGATCGAGAACTCCAGATTACGCTTGATCGACTGGACGAACTTTTCTATCTCTTGCACCGCCAGTTTCAACTTGGCGCCGTCCGCATCCTGATCCTTGGCAGCGACCGGCGCTTCAGTCTTTTGGACTTTAGGCAGCTCTGACGGTTTGTCAGCAACCGGTGGCACTGGCTTGGGAGCCGGATAAGACACGTTAAGCTTTACGCTCATGTCCATGCCCATCACCTCTTAACGTAAAAAAGCGAGAGAGCACGACAAGCGCACTCCCCCGCTTAAACTCATTCCGAAATTACTGAAGCAGCTTCAGTACAGCGGAAGGCAGTTGGTTGGCTTGAGCCAGTACGGAGGTCGAAGCTTGCTGCAGAGTCTGCTGCTTGGTCAGGTTAGCAGTTTCAGCGGCGAAGTCGGTGTCCTGTACACGACCCTGAGCAGCGGTGGTGTTTTCAGTGATGTTCTGCAGGTTCTGGATGGTGCTGGTCAGACGGTTTTGCGAAGCACCCAGGCTGGCGCGGGTAGCACCGATGTTAGCGATAGCTGCGTCGATTGCAGTGATCGCGCTGTCGATGGCGACGGCAGCGTCAGAAGGGCTGGCGCCAGTCAGTACAACGGTGCCGCTGCCAACCGACAGGCTGACGGCGTCGAACTTGGAGCTCAGTACCAGGTCGATGTGGTTAGCCGAACCGGTGTTTGCGCCCACTTGCAGGGTCACAGTGCCAGCCGAACCGTCCAGCAGGTTTTTGCCGTTCAGGTTGGTCGAAGCCGAGATACGGGTGATCTCGTCGGACATCTGAGCGAATTCAGCGTTGGTAGCGGTCTGGTCAGCAGTGCCGTTGGTACCGTTACGGGCTTTAACAGCCAGTTCACGCATACGCTGCAGGATGTCGGTAGTAGCTTGCAGAGCGCCTTCAGCGGTCTGGGCAACGGAGATACCGTCGTTGGCGTTCTGGATGGCCTGGGTGTTACCGCGGATCTGCGAGGACATACGGTTGGAGATCTGCAGGCCAGCGGCGTCGTCTTTGGCGCTGTTGATTTTCAGGCCGGAAGACAGGCGCTGCATCGAAGTGGACAGAGCGTCGGAAGCGCGGTTCAGGTTTTTCTGAACGTTCAACGATGTGGTGTTGGTGTTTACTGTTAAAGCCATGACGAATTCCTCGTTGGTTGGGTACTGCGGCTTCCGGCCCTGGCAACCGCCGGGTATGGCCTAGAGAACCTTCGTAATAGTTATCGTCGGGATTGCAGGTTGCTTGAGGGCTTTTTGAAAAAATTTTGCCATCACCACGCCACCCCCGAGAAAACAAAGACTTAGCAGCACATCCAGCGCGAAAAAATGACGTCATAAAACCGCCTGCAACCCAAAGCCGCGGGCCAGCGCTGCGCAGCGGTTCAACGCCTGACAGTTTCCAGCAATTCGACCAGTTCGTATTCCATATAGTCAGCCAGGCCCAACCAGTCCTGGCGCTCCTGACAGTCGAGCATTTGCGTGAGCACCTGTGCCCACGCCTGCTGGATATCCACTGAGGCAGACGCCAGACATTGCTGGGCCTGTTCGAATACATCGACCATCGTCAGTGCCGCCTCAACGTCACGCCCAAGGCGAAACAACGCGGCGCACTGACGACACTGATCCTGACACTGACTCAGCGCACTCATTGCGCGAACTCCGGATTGAAAGCGGTCCCGGCAATCGATGCACCGGCGCGGCTGCTGTTGAGAAATTCGACCTGTGGATGCGCGGCGATATAACGCTCCAGCACACACAGATAGCCGCGAAAATTAAGCTGAGTGCTGACGCGCTGACCGTGGCCATCGCGCACCCAGTGCCGCGCCTGGGCCAGCGGCGGGCCCAGATCGCCGTCGTCCCAACCGGCGTGGGTCTTGTTCATCGGGAAGGCGAAGTCGGCGCCAAACAGAGTGATTCGACTCGCGCCCATTTTTACCGCGAGATCCACCGCCGGATGAATCACGCTGCCGCCGACGTGCAGCTCACCGCGTGGATACTGTTCTCGCAGGTCGCTGTAGATCGGGCTGGCCGAATAGCCGCCATAACGCTTGCCCTTCCATGCCTTCAATACCTGCGGATCGCTCATCGGCAAGTACACCAGCGCAATGTTCTCGGACGCCTCGCACGGCAGATGCCGAAAGCCGATGCGCTGATCGATGCTCACCACCAGATCAGGCTCGATGCCGTGCTCACGCAATGGCCGATAGGCCGTATCAACGCAGATGAACAACGGCCGCTCAGCAAGCTGACGGATCGCCGCCAGACGTTCGAAATGCTGCTCCAGCGTCGGTCCGGTGGCGATCACGTAGATGTCACGTCCAGCGCAACTGCCGAACAACTGCGCGACATCGTCATCGCCAAGCACCACCGGCAGACATTCCTGCAAGCGTTGCTGGATTTCCGGTGACTGCGGATCGAAATCGCGATTGTTGAATGTCAGGTGCACTTCATTGATCAGCCGGTCGCGGACCTTTGCATTGAAGTCATCGGCCAGCAGCATCTCGGCGGGCAAGGCAAAGAATGGCGTGAAGAAGTCCGGGTGATCACCGGCGTAAAACAGCGCGACCCGAGAATCCTGCAGCCACTGGCGCTGATCGAGCAACTGCAGCACCAGCGCAAAGAGCGCGCCATTGAGGATGTGTACGTACAGTTTTTCCAGGCCTACGCGCTCGAGCAGCACGCCTGGCAAGTCGCCCAGGCCAGTGCCATAAACGTGAAGTTGCGGTTTTTCCGGCAGGCTCGCCGCCTGGATCTGCGCCTCATGCAGACGATCATGGCGACTGGTCAGCTGAATGCCATCGACGCTCAGCGTCGAGCCCAGTCCTTGCACGAGTTCGGCCTGCACGGACGCGCTGTCTTCAGCCATCAATCGCTCGAACAGCGCCGGCCAGCGCCGTTGCAACACCTCGGCATTGGCTTGGAAAAACTCGCTCATGGCGCCTCGCGCTCCTTCTCGGGCAAAAAAATAGCGTTCAAGGTTAACCTTGAACGCTATTTTTGTATCAGTGCTTTTTGCTCGGGCTTACGGACGATAGATGATCGCCGAGCCCCACGACAGACCGACACCAAAACCGCTCAGCGCAACGCGCTGCCAGTCGGAATCAACCACGTGTTTTTCCAATAGCAATGGAATGCTCGACGACACGGTGTTGCCGGTTTCGACCATGTCCTTGATGAACTTCTCCGGTTCGCCTTCGAAGCGTCGCGCCACGGCGTCGACAATCGCCGCGCTGCCCTGGTGAATGCAGAATGCGTCGATGTCATCGGCCTTGAGATTGGAATCGTCGAGCAGCTCGTGCAAGTGCGCCGGCACTTTCAGCAATGCGAAGTTGAACACCTGACGACCGTTCATGAAGAACACGCCGTTGCTGACTTTCAAGTGCGGTGCGCCGGAACCGTCGGTGCCGAACTTGGCCTTGCCCAGCGCCCAGGTCGGGTTTTCGCCCATCCACGTAGCGGTGGCGGCATCGCCAAACAGCATGGTGGTGTTGCGGTCTTCCGGGTCAACGATTTTCGAATACGGGTCAGCGGTGATCAGCAGGCCGTTCTTCAGGCCGGCGGCTTCCATGAAGCCCTTGATCGCGTAGATGCCGTAGACGTAACCGGAGCAGCCCAATGAGATATCGAACGCTGCGACATTGGTCGGCAGGCCGAGCTTGTCCTGGACGATTGCTGCTGTGTGCGGCAGGCCTTCTTCATCACCGTTCTGAGTGACGACAATCAACGCGTCGATCGATTCACGTTTCAGTTCAGGATTGCTGGCAAACAGCGCATTGGCCGCTTCCACGCACAGGTCGGAAGTTTCCTGCTCAGCGTCTTTGCGCGGCAGGAACGCCGAACCGATCTTGCCAAGGATGAACTCTTCATCCTTTTCGAATTTTGCACCTTGTGCGTAATTGTCCACGCCGGCTACAGGAACGTAGCTCGCAATGCTTTTTATGCCAATCATTACGGCTTCCCAATAAAAAACAGCCCAAAACCACCGCTCGCAAGGATTCGAGGGGCGCCGACAAACAGAAAACGGCCGCCACAACGGGCAGCCACGGGAAGCGCAAAGGGCTATCACTGGAACCGCAAAACGGGCCAGGCGCCATCTCCCCGGTCAATACAATACAGTGAAGATGCGCGTTATGACTCGCAGGTCACGCTATTTTGCCGAATCGATGGCAGATTGGCTTATTCGATCAACGACCAGTCGAGCGGCGTACCGCGCTTGATCGCGGTGCGCGCACGGCGTCCGAGGACGGCTTCGGTGTGCTTGGGCGGCAGACCGAGACCGGGGCGAATGGCGCGCAGATTGTCCCCGGTAAAGGCTTCACCAGCGACCATGTCAGCGGTGACATACAGCGACCGGCGATAGACCAGCGACTTGCGCTCGGCCTCGGTCGGACCGTACTGAACATGCCCCATCGCCCGCCAGGCTCGCTCGGTTTCGACGACCAGACTGGCCAGCTCCGCAGGCTCCAGGGAGAAACTCGCGTCCACGCCACCGGCGGAACGGTCGAGGGTGAAATGCTTCTCCACCACGGTCGCGCCCAGCGCCACTGCGGCCACCGACACGCCAACGCCCATCGAATGATCTGACAGCCCCACCTCGCATCCAAACAACTCACGCAGATGCGGGATCGTGCGCACGTTGCTGTTGAGGGGCGTGGCCGGATAGGTGCTGGTGCACTTGAGCAACACCAGACTCTTGCACCCGGCCTCGCGTGCGGCACGCACGGTTTCATCCAGCTCAGCAATACTCGCCATGCCGGTGGAGATGATCAGTGGTTTGCCGGTCGCTGCCACTCGACGGATCAACGGCAGATCGGTGTTTTCAAAACTGGCAATCTTGTACGCCGGCACTTCAAGGCTTTCGAGAAAGTCTACCGCGCTGTCATCGAACGGCGTCGAGAACGCGAGCATGCCCAACTCCTTGGCCCGAGCAAAAATCGGCGCATGCCACTCCCACGGCGTATGGGCTTTTTCGTAGAGATCGTAGAGCGACGTGCCGGCCCACAGACTGCCCGGATCCTTGATGAAGAATTCGCCTTCAGCCAAATCCAGGGTCATGGTTTCGGCGGTGTAGGTTTGCAGCTTCAACGCATGCGCCCCGGCCTTGGCTGCCGCCTCGACGATTTGCAGAGCCACCTCCAACGACTGGTTATGATTGCCACTCATCTCGGCAATGATGAACGGCGGCGCATCGGCACCGATGGTGTGCTGGCCAATCTTGAAACTAGACATGCGGGTGATCCTTCAGAACACGGCTGAACGCGCAGGTCTCTTGAGTGAACCCGGCGTCGCGGAAGACTTTCAATGAGGACTGATTGGCGGGCATGACCCGGGCAGTAATGCGCGTCAACTGCGGCCAGTGCGCAGCGACAAACGCTTCGCCACGGCTGAGCACTGCCCTGCCCCAACCGAGGCCGAAACGCCCCTCCAGCAGATAGATCGACACTTCGGCATCGAACCCGCGCAAGTCGTAGCGCAGCACCCCGACCGGGCCGTCATCCGCCTCGGCAATCAGCAGCAGCCGCTGCGGATTGCGCAGACTCGCCGTCAACCAGTTCAGATGCTGCGCCCAATCGATGACGCCGATTTCCAGCGACCAGCGCCGTACCGCTTCGGCATTGCGTCCATCGAACAGCAACTGCGCATCGTCCAGCGTCGCCGGGCGCAACTTGAGCACCGCACCGGCCAGCGTTGCCGCCACACGCTCGGCACCGCGACCGTCGACCAGTTGCCGCGAGCGCTCGGCGAGGCTGCGGCGTAGAAAATGATTGTTCACGATGAATCCGACCGCATCACGCAACTGCTCGACGCTGACCTGCTCGCGGGCGCCCATGAACACATGCGCACCGGCTGCGGCCATGACTTCGCCGTTGGCCTGCTGATTGTTCGCCACGGCGATGCAGATGGTCGGCAAACCCAGCGCCGCGCGCTCCCAACTGGTGCCGCCGCCAGCGCCGATAAACAGGTCGGCCTCAGTCATGCGCTGATGGAAATCGCTGACGAAACTGTGCAGGCGCCAGTTCGGTCGCGTCTCGGCCAACGCTTGCATCTGCGTCCACGCCGGGTTGTCGGCGCCAGCGACGAAATCCACCTGCAACTCAGTGAAATCAGCCAGCGCCAGCATCGCGTGATGGGTCTGCCTCGCCGCGTCGAAACCGCCGAAATTCACCAGCACGCGGCGGGCCTTCGGTTTGATCTCGATGGCCTCGCAGTTGAATTCTTCGCGCAGCATGGCGTAGCGCGGGCCGAGCAAGGTGCGACAGCCTGGCGGCAGCAGCGGCGCGTAGTTTTCACTCAAGCCAGAGAGGTTCTGATTGAGCAGCAGATCGACGCTGTAGCGCCGCGTGGCCAGATCATCCACGGCGGCGATTCGGTGCGCCCAGCGCCGGGCAGCGGTTTGCCAGTGATGATCGAGGCCATAATGGTCGACGATGATCCAGTCGAACGGTGCCTGCCCGTCCAGCAGCAGGCCCAGTGCATCAATATCGAACTGCCACGGCAACATCGATTCGATAGCCTGCAGCGGGTCTTCATCACGATAGCGCTCGGGCAGCGCGAAGGTCTCGAAGCCTTCGGCATTCAAGGCTTCCAGTCGATGCCCCGGCAAACGCCGACAGGCAAATGCGACATGACTGCCCTGCCGGCGCAGCACCCGCGCCAGCGTCAGGCAACGGGCGATGTGGCCGCTGCCAATGGTTGGCGAGGCGTCGGCGCGGATCAGCACTCTCATTGCAATTCTCCGCCGGCCTTGAGCGCGGCGTACAGGTATTCGGCGCGTTTCAAGTCCTCGGGGGTGTCGATGTCCTGGACCAGATATCGCGGCAGAATCACCGGCAGGCTGGCTGGCGAATACAGCACATCATCGCGCAACCATGCCGCGCTGCGGCCCCAGTAAAACTGCCCGGCATCCTGAAACGCCTCGGGCAAGTCCTGCGAACGAGTATTGCGAAACTCGGGATACAACGCCGTCAAGGCGCCGTCCCCGTCGACTGTCAGTGCACGCTGTACCGGAAACGCGAAATCGCAAACCGAGAATGCAAATGATCGATGCGGATGCTGCTCCAGCAACTCCAGACCCTGACGCAGATAACGTGCCTGCAACAGCGGCGCAGTGGCGTAAATGCAGCAAGCGAAATCGAAGGACGGCAGCTGCTGCAGTGCGTGCACGATGACCGCCGCAGTGCCGGTATAATCATCGGCCAGATCGGCCGGGCGCATGAACGGTACCTGCGCACCGTGCGCCCTCGCGATGTCGGCAATTTCGACATCGTCGGTGCTGACCACGACCTGCTCGAACAAGCCTGAATCCAGCGCTGTGCGGATCGAGCGGGCAATCATTGGCACGCCGTCGAACGGCAAGAGATTCTTGCGCGGAATACGCTTGCTGCCGCCACGGGCGGGGATGATTGCAACGTTGCTCAAGGGCGTTTTTCCAACAGGAACCAGGTGATGTCATCGGCCGGAAATTGCCGATCACGGTGATAGACGAAGCCATAGTCGAGCAGTTGCAAATCGGCATAGCGATCAAGCATTTCCCCGGCAAAATCGCGCTTGAACAGCTTGCCGCTGTTACCGCGGTAAGCGATTTCCATCGGTGCCGGATTGTAGTACTCGGCGATCAGGATGTAGCGCTGGCTCAGCTCGTACAGCTGCGCATAGGCGCGCGGCAACAGCTCGGGAGCCAGATGGATCAGCACGCCTTTGCTCAGGGTCAGATCGTAGCGGCGCTCGACAGGAAAATCGAACAACGAGCCGTGCCAGATTTGCGCGATGTTCAGCGCCTGCGCCTGCGCGCACGCGCTTTCGTTGATCTCGACACCAAACAGTTCGCAACGCGGCAATAACTGACGCAATGCCTGCAAATTGTTGCCGGCGTTGGTACCCAGCTCCAGCAGACTGTCGACGCGACCCGCCCGGCTCAGCGCTTTGGCGAAAAACCCTAGATTGCCCGCCACCAGCGCCTGGCCGACATTGCGCTCAACGTAATGGTTGCCGAACTCACCCTGCCAG